>JBGAPB010000068.1:0-20390 GCA_044221525.1 Blastocatellia bacterium
ACTTGACCGCCTCCAGATCAACCCAGCCTTCGGCGATGCAATCAACCAGATTCAGGTCGGCGACTATGCCGTTGGATTGCTGAGCGATTGAAAGAATTTTTCTGGCCAATTCTGGCTGAGTCTTCCGCAAAACTTTGGCGCGGTTGAAAAGCACAGTAGCCAGACTATCGGAAATTTTCACACTCTCGTTTTGGGCGTAAACCAGACCGATGCTGATTTGCAGTGGCAATTGTTTTTCAGAGGTTCCATCCAAAGCATCGTTGATTTCCCTTTCGCCGTCTTCGGTCAGAGAGCGACGGGCATAAGCTTCGATGGCGTTGGCGGCTTCGCCGTCTGCAAATCCGCCAAGCTCGGCCAGGGCGACGATGATGATCTGGCGCAGGGTTTCTTCGCCATCACGGCCAAGCGCGCGGCGCAGCGACGGGATTGCCTGCGGATTTTTGTATTTGACCAACACGTTTGCCGCCATCGCTCGATTTTCCGGCATTTCGTCGTTATCCAATATCCAGATCAAACCCGGCACGCTTTCAGGCACATCAAGATTCGCCAGACTTTCAATGAACGACCAACGATCCGTTGTGCCTCCCCAATCCGGCTGGCTCAACCACGGCAGCAAAGCCAGCGCCACCTGAGTTCTCTGCTCTTTCGCTCCGGCTCTGCCAGCCAGAAACTGAGTCAAACAACTGACCGCAGCCAAATGAATAACGCGATCACCGTTGCCCACCAAGTTCAAAACCACCGGAACAAGTTTGGCCGAATTGGTCAGCAACGGAGTCCACAGCGAATTCTGCACAGCTTCTTCATCCATCATCTGAGGCCGAAACACTCTGTTCGATCCACCTCTCAGGTCAGTTCTCTGTTTGTCATTGACCTTCTTTTCCTCCAGCCGAACGCCGGAAAGCGAAGTGTCTGCAAATAAGGAGGCATACCATTCCTCCTGCCCGCTCCACTCGCTTTTCATCAAACTGTCCAGCGCCGCTTGCCGAGCAGGGGCCGGAGTCATTCGATTGGCAACCATTACTTTCAACTGAGCGCGCAAGGCTTCGACCTGAGCAGAATCGTTCGTGCGACTGGCCTGTTCGTAAAGAAGAACCTGCGCTTCGGCGGCAACATGCGGCAAGGAATTGCCGGTCATCTGTTCGACAAAAGGTTTGGCCGCTTCCCAATCCAGTTTTACCAATGCGCGCAGCGAAGAGATGTCCGAATAATTGAACTTGCCGAAATTACCGACTTCGTTCAGCAGTTCGTCGCGGAAATATGAGCTTTCGTGCTTAAGTTTCAGGCGAATAATGTTTTTCCAGTTGGCTTGCTCGTTAGTGTCTTCGTTGAGCAATTTGTACAGGCGGTCATAAGCGTCTGAAGTTTCGGGAAACAGTCCGGTCAGTCCGGGCGGCAGCCACGGACGATTTTCAAAAGCTTCCAGTAATCGTTCGCGGACTTTGTCCGAAGGTTTAGGGGCGACTTCTTCAAAATCCGAATAACCGCGAGTGCTCCAATAAGCGACCAGCTTTTCAATTGGCGCGTCGTCGGCTGGAGGCTTATCCTGATCTTCTTTGCCGTCGGGCTTGGTTTCTTCTTCATCGGATGTAGAAGCATCAAAAGGACGTTCTTTCAACAAATCGCCGATGGCTGCGGCTATCTGGTCGGAATGCACAGGCTTTCTGAACTTGGCGGTTCGGTAAACTTGCGCCAGCATTTGTGCAAACAGAGGCTGTGGAATCGAAAGAAGAATGACGAGCAAAAATGTCAGAGCTTTAGTTGGCTGAACCAATCGCATAATTTACTTCCTTTTAGCTGGTCAGTATCGTGGCAGTAGCGAGCGAATTTTTCATAAACACTCGCTGCTCACCAGTCGCGGCACTGACTCTTTTGTATCGTTGGCTTATCATCGCCAAGCGAGACGCATTATGAACAAAAAGATCATTACTATGAAATCAGAAAAAGATTTGCCTTTGAGAAACGACATTCGCCGATTGGGCGACCTGCTGGGAGAAACTCTGAAACGATTAGGCGGCAAAAAACTCTTCGACAGCGAAGAGCAGGTGCGCGCTCTATGCAAACAATTGCGAGCCAAGCATTCACCCGAAACTGAACGCCGGTTAAAAAAGATGTTGCACGGCTTGAGCACTGACGACGCCATCGGAGTCATACGCGCTTTTTCAGTTTACTTTCAACTGGTCAACATCTCCGAACAACATCACCGCATGCGCCGCAAAAGGTTTTACGAATTACATACGCCTGACCAACCCCAGCGCGGTTCGATTGCCCAAACATTTCAACAGATCAAATCCGAAAACAGCCAGCTTGGCGAAGCCGACTTGCGGCGAAGATTGCAGCAAGTCATTGACCGTTTGGAAATTGTGCCGGTGATGACCGCGCATCCAACCGAAGCCGCGCGTCGCACTTTGCTGGAAAAACAGCGCCGCATAGCCAATCTGTTGACCGCCGTTGACGACGCCAACCTGTCAGCTCGCCGATACGAAGATAATCAGCAACAGTTGGCCGCCGAAGTCGAATCCATCTGGATGACCGACGAAGTTCGCCATACGCAATTGAAGGTTTTGGACGAGGTCAACAATACGCTCTATTACTTTGACGCGCCGCTCTTCGATTCTGTTCCGGCTCTGCTGGAAGAACTGGAATTCCAACTCGACAAAAATTTCCCCGGCGTCAAATTGCGCGACGGAGCCGTGCCTCTGCGTTTCGGTTCGTGGGTCGGCGGCGACCGCGACGGCAATCCGAACGTGACGCCCGAAGTCACCTGGGAAACTCTGCGATTGCAACAGCGGCTGACGCTCAGAAAATATCTGGCCACGGTTGCCGAACTTTCCAGCCGATTAAGCGAATCAGTTCGCTTCGCTCCGCCAAGCGCGGAATTACAAGCTTCAATCGAACGCGACAAACGCGAAATGCCGCTCACCGCGGAAGAAGTTTTCCGCCGCAACCCCGAAGAACCTTACAGGCAAAAACTTTCTTTTGTTTACCGGCGGCTGGAAAGCACTTTGCAACGCAACCGCGACCTGGCGGGGGCTTTGCGGATCGAAACCAAGAACCAGTTGATTTCTATCAGACCTGCTCTGCCGATCATTGCCGCCCTAACAAAATCGGTTAAGCCGACAGAAGGTAATTACAAAACCGCCACCGAAGTTTGGGAAGATTTGCGATTGGTGCGCGACAGTTTGCGCTTGGACAAAGCCAGTCTGGCGGCTGGCGCAGTTGACCGATTGATGCGACAAGTCGCGGTTTTTGGATTGCACTTGGCAGCGTTGGATTTGCGCCAGCACAGCCAACGACACACGGCGGCACTGACAGAAATCACGCGCGGTCTTGGTTTGAAAAAACATTACGCGGCAATGAATGAAGCCGAACGGTGCGAATGGTTAACGTCGGAGCTTTCAACTCCTCGCCCGCTTGTGGCAACCGATGCACGTTACAGCATCGAAACAACTGAAACGCTGAACGTCTTTCGCGTCGCCCGGCGTGCGCTGGATGAAATCAGCCAGCGCGCTATTCGCAGCTATGTTGTAAGCATGACTCAGGAAGCCAGCGATTTGCTGGCGGTGTTGGTGCTGGCGAAACAGGCCGGATTGGTCGAGTTTAGAGTGCCGCCTTTGGATGGAATACTCGCTGATGAAAACACTCCGCCTAAAAGCGGCACTCTAAACCTATGCCGCCTATCGGTGGTTCCACTCTTCGAGACCATTGACGATCTGCGCCGAGCGCCCGAAGTCATGCAGCGGTTATTTGAAGACCCTGTTTATCGCCAGATACTGGAAGCTCAAGGTAATTTGCAGGAAGTGATGATCGGTTATTCCGACAGCAGCAAAGATGGCGGGATTCTGACTTCAAGCTGGGAATTGTACAAAGCTCAGGAGCGATTGTGGCAGGTGGCGCGCGAATACGGAGTTGAGTTGCGGCTCTTTCACGGCAGAGGCGGAACAGTCGGTCGCGGCGGAGGCCCCAGCCACGAAGCAATTCTGGCTCAACCGTCCGGCACCGTCGCCGGTCGCATCAAAATCACAGAACAAGGCGAAGTTGTTTCGTCAAAATACAGCCTGCCCGAAATCGCCATGCGAAGCCTGGAACTGACCACCGCCGCCGTCATCGCAGCCAGTTTGGCGAAGACCTCTCCCGCGAAGACACACGAAGAAAACACTAAGCAAGACAAAGACAATTCCCTTCGTGACTCTTCGGGCGACATTGTGGGCGAAAACTCGCTTGGTCAGTGGCAATCGGTAATGGAAGAAATTTCTCAGCAAGCCTTTGCCGTTTATCGTGGCTTCGTGCGCAGCGAAGGTTTTCTGGATTACTTTACTCAGGCAACACCCGTCGAAGAGTTACAGCACCTGCGAATAGGTTCGCGCCCGGCCAAACGCAAAGCGGGTTCGAAAAGCCTGGACGATTTGCGCGCAATTCCCTGGGTTTTCGGCTGGACTCAGAGCCGTCATTTGCTGCCCGGCTGGCTGGCCGTAGGTTCTGCGCTGGAGAGATTTCTGGAATCAAGCTCCCAAGGCAAAAAAAGCAAAAACCTGGCTTTGCTGAGAGAAATGTACGAACACTGGCCTTTCTTTCACAGCACGATTTCAAACATCGAAATGACTCTGGCGAAATCGGATTTCCAGATTGCCCGCCAGTACGCCGACCGCACGCCGGATAAGAAACTCGGCCAAAGGGTTTTCAAACTACTGTCAGCGGAGTACGAGCGAACCTGCCGGGTCGTGTTGCAAATCACCGGAGAAAAACACCTGCTGGAAAATTCCCCAGTGCTGAAACGTTCGATTGAAGTCCGAAATCCTTATGTTGACCCGATGAGTTACCTGCAAGTCGAGCTGCTGGCGCGAAATCGCGACATCAAAGTTTCAACCAAAGACCGCGAAAAACTTCTGTATGCGATCTTGCTGACGATCAACGGAATCGCCGCGGGAATGAGGAACACCGGATGAAAAACGGAAAAATCAAAAGGCAAAAGGCAAAAGGCAAATATCAAAAATGGCGGCACATCACCTTTGTATTTTTGATCTTTGTTTTTTTCCTTTTGCCTTTTGCCTTGAAAGCAATGAGCCAATCAAACCAACAAAAACGCCCTCGCGCCCGCGATCTGGGTGTCGTCGTTGGCATCTTGCCAACCGGTAAACATAACGCCATCACCGATGTCGAAGGCGTTATGGTTGGCCACTCAACTTTGATCAAAGGTTCAGATATTCGCACAGGCGTGACCGCAATCCTTCCTCACGAAGGAAACCTGTTTCAGGAAAAAGTCCCGGCTGCGGTTCATATCGGCAATGCCTTCGGCAAGCTGATGGGTTCGACCCAGGTTAACGAACTTGGTGAAATCGAAACTCCCATACTGCTGACCAACACACTGAACGTTCCTCGTGTGGCGGATGCCTTGATTGATTGGATGCTGACTCTGCCCGGAAACGAACAAGTTCGCTCCGTCAATCCACTGGTAGGTGAAACGAACGACGGTTTTTTGAACGACATTCGCGGACGCCACGTCGGGCACGATGAAGTTTTTGCCGCGCTAAAATCAGCCAAATCCGGCGAGATCGCTGAAGGCTCAGTCGGCGCCGGCACAGGCACGGTAGCTTTTGGATGGAAAGGCGGAATCGGTACTTCGTCACGAATTCTGCCGGCCAATCTTGCCCCAGGTTCGGGAAGTTACACAGTCGGAGTTTTAGTTCAGTCGAATTTCGGTGGAGTTCTGACGATCAACGGCGCTCCCGTCGGACGTGAACTGGGCAAGTTTTACTTGAAGGAACAATTGGAAGGGAGACGCGTCGGTCAGAATCAAAATCCTGAAAACGCCGTCAGCGATTGGGCGGACGGTTCGATCATAATGGTTGTGGCTACTGACGCTCCGATGGATCATCGTAATCTGCGGCGACTGGCTGAACGTGCAATGCTGGGTCTGGCTCGGACTGGTTCCCCTTCAACCAATGGCAGCGGCGATTACGTCATCGCTTTCAGTACAGCGAAACAGAATCGCATCCGTGCCAGCGAATCTTTGCGAAACATGCAATCTCTGGGCAATGACGCAATGTCCCCGCTCTTCCAGGCAGTGGTCGAAGCCACGGAAGAGGCGATTTACAACTCCATCTTCCGAGCGACAACTGTCACCGGACGCGACCGCAGCACGGTCGAAGCTCTGCCGATAGAAAAGACTGTCGAAATTTTGAGGAAGTACGGCGCGGCGAGGTAAATGAATTTCAGTGCGGAAGGAAATTAAAAACGGATTGCGAGGCTACCAAGCTCCGCAATCCGCAATTATTTATTTGAAGCTGGCAACCGCCGCCGCTTCGTCCTCAAAGCTATCGAAAACTGTGGACAGTTTGGTAATGGTCAACAGATCGCTGATGCGTTTGGCAACTTTCAATAATTTCACGTCACCACCTGCATTTTTCAAGGAAGTATAGCTGCGAACGACTTCGCCCAAGCCGCCGCTATCCATGTAAGAAACATTTTCTAGATTCAGAATTACGTTTACCGATTTGCTGTCAACGAGCTTTGAAACTGCATCTCTCAGCAAGACATCGCCTTCACCTAAAGTGATCTTGCCATCCAGGTCAAGAATTGTGACATTGCCGCTTACGCGCTCTTTTATGGTCATACCGGGCCTCCAGGAAATTTTGTTGTTATTGAAAAAGGTGTAGTAGAGCAACGAGAAACTAGCACAGCCCCGCCAAAAATGGCAAGCACGTAAGCCATTGGGAACAGACTAGGATGTTGCCGCTTTAGCTTGGTCTATGGTACTTTCCGAATCGGAATTTGGATTTTGAAATTACGCGCCCGTAGCTCAGTTGGATAGAGCGCCGGCCTTCGAAGCCGTAGGTCACAGGTTCGAGCCCTGTCGGGCGTATCACTTTTTATCAAATCTCTTCTCGCCAGCGGTTGCTTATCTTAAAGCCACACTCAGCAGCGAATTTATTTCTGCATAAGCGGCACTCCAGCGATTATTCATATTTGCATCAAGACGCACTCGCCGCCAGGCTTGATTGGTAAAGTTTGCGTCTTCCTGCACTTTCTGGGCATTGACGCGCGATGTATTCGCATCCGAAGCCCCGGTTTGCAGTTTTAGAAGTGACGCATACAAAGCCATTAAACCGTCAAAAAACTGTTTTTGCTCCGCCGCTGGAGGTTGAGCGCCAAAAAATGTGGCTTGGCCGTTGCGATCAATCATATAGTTCAGATCATTACCATACTGCCGACGAATAACATCAACCTTTTGGGCTGCACTTTGAGCCATTGCTGCCAAAGACGAAGCCGGAAGTTGTGTGCCACCCTGCTGACCTGAGCTTGGAGGAGTGTAAACAGGCGGATTTGTAGCACCAGGATAGCTGGCTCCCGGATTAGTTGTTCCAGGGTAACTCGTTCCAGGATTGGATGGAGCGACTGGCGCGCGTGCATAACGATTGCCGGGTTGATATGGAATCTCCACAGAAAAAAGTCGTCTGCCATACTTATCCATCAAGTCGGCCCGCCGCAGCAGTCCGCTGCGATCATCCAAACAAATTTCAGGCACTGGAGTCACGGTTGATTGACGAAGCTGCGCATTGTAATTGCTGCTGGGCGGCGGAGTTCCGCGCAATCGGATTCTGACAGCATTGCTGGCAATGTTTTCGTGATTACTGAAAACCCGCCAGCCAGGGGATGGAGCGTCGGCGTTGACTCGCAGTCGCACGGAACCATCTGATTCGCGTGTCGCCGTCGCGTCATACGGATTTAGCGAGCCTGGAGTTTGACGATTAGGATCAACAGGTCTAGTAGTCGGATAAGTTGGGGAGTAAGGCGATGGGGTAATCGTCGGAGTAGGAGTATATGGTGATGGCGTGGGAGTAGGAGTATATGGTGATGGCGTGGTTGGAGTGGGAATGATAGGGCTTATATTTGTCGGCAACAGAGCATTCGAAGCAATCTGTTGAGTCAGCACCATCCCGAAACGTTCGCCCGGTTCGATGACTACGTCCTGTCCTTTCATCAACAAAGCTGCGGTCAAACCTGCCGCTGCGCCGATGCCTGCTCCCAACAGTATTCCGCCTGTGAATACGCCTATGGCTGCACCCGCTCCCGCTCCACCTCCAATAAAAACAATGTCACGTTTGATCGAAGAGCCAGCTTTGACATTGCCTTCTTCATCCAGCCGCTTTCGGTCATCGGCATTTGCGCTGGTCAGAGCCGCCTTTACCGGAACCGGGGTTCCATTCGGCCTGCGTAAATTGTCGAACTCAATTGCAAGGATGCCGGATCGGTGTCTCCATTTCGCTTTGCTGACCGTACTTACGTGGCCTTCAACAACAGTCCCTACATTGATCAGAGTTTTATTTGCCCCATCAATAACCGGGCTAACCACGTGCGCCCGAAACCGGTCGCTCGCCCTTGAACCGGCTGAAGACAAGCGGTCATCCATTTCCAGAATGATTATTGTGCCTGCTGGGATAAATTGTGCTCCGGCTGGGATAGGCTGAGTGCTTTCAGAATCTCGCGCTGGTACGCTCCTCATACGGCCCTGAGGGTAAACGTTTGGGGAAACGGCACTGACGATCAATGACAAGAGCGTTGCGACGATAACTGCTTTCCTGAGGCTTCGGGTCATAAAAACTCCTTGTTGGCTACTGCAATCAGTCATCAACTTCGAAGGAGGTGGCTGCTGAACACTGACTGCCGGTCATTAAAAAAACTCGCTGGCAGAAACTTCTTGTTTCACTTTAGCTTTTGGATTTTCACACCTTGAACGCGCACAGTTTACACTTTCCCTCGTTTGAGGCAAAAGCATAAAAGCCGAAGCGCAATCCTATGAATGCGCTTCGGCTTTTATAATGAACTAAAACCGCCTTTTTACTAGCCTGCCTGCGGAACAATCAGCAGCACAACGACCAGCGTGAAGATGACCAATGTTTCAATAAACACCAAGCCAAGAATCATCGGCAGCGGAACGCCTTTGAAGGCTCCTGGGTTGCGTGCCAAACCTTCGCAAGCCGCGGCTCCAACACGTCCCTGGCCAAGTCCGCAAAGACCGGCGGCGATGCCGAAACCGACAACCGCACCGATGTAGCCAAGACCTTTGGCCAAACCGCTTCCACCTTCAGCCGCCGCACCCGGCGTTTGAGCAAACGCGCTAATCGTTGAAAACAGAACAACCATCAAACTGACAACCAAACGAATTACGTTACGAGTCATTGTTTTTTCTCCTCATTATCCCTTGCGGGCTGCAACCTTACCGGCAATCGTTTTGATAAAAAGCAATATGAAATTCGGACTGCCAGTTAAGTTGCTGTTGATCGGATGATGAGTGATGCTGGTTCTTTCCATGACGACTTCGGGATGAATGCGACGCCCGGTCTGCATTGCATATCCTGGGGGACTGCAAGCTCCGTACAACGTTTTCGCCTCGGTTTAACTTGAAGCCGCTTGGAACCAAATCCAGTCACTGCATCTTTCAAAGAAGACAAGCCGCCCGGCTTGTCAGATAAAGATGATAAAGATTTTTAGTGAGCCGCCGCGTGGCCGTGACTTTGCACTGCACCAAAATTTTCTGCACCGTGCTCATCGCTTCCGTGGTGAGAAACTTCGCCCAGATAAACCATCGAAAGCAAAATGAAGATAAATGTTTGCAAAAAGAACGTCAGCAAACCCAGCGGCATCAGCAAAATTGGCAAGCCCCACTGCACCATTCCCGCAACCGCGCCGCTGACCTGCTCTTCACCATAAATGTTGCCGAACAGACGAATGCTCAAACTTAGAATGCGGGCGACGTTGCTGATGATTTCAATCGGAAACATCAAGGGAATCAGCCACCAAATCGGCCCGGCAAAATGCTTGATGTGACCGAACAGCCCGTTTTCACGAATGCCTATAAGGTTGTAATAACCGAAGGACGTGATCGCCAGCGCCAGTGTGACATTAAAATTTGCAGTCGGTGAAATCATATCCGGGATCATTCCCAGCAGGTTCGACAACAGAATCAGAATGGCGAAGGTCATCACCACTGAAAAATGCCTCATCGCGCCCGGGCCAACCAGATCAGCCAAAAAACCACGAACTGCTTCGACACCGACTTCAAAAGTCTGCTGGCGCGAAGTCGGCGATTCAGTCGAAAGTTTGCCGCGCAAAAACCAGAGCACGACAACGGCGACGAACACCACAATCGAAAACATCACAATCTGGGTCGGAATCGGTAAATCGCCCCCGGCAACGTATTGTTCGTAGGTTTTGCCTTCGCCAGGCCAGTGCGGGCCAAAGATTTTCAGCGCACTGTAAATCGGCGGCATGATCGCTTTTTGCATATTAAAAACCGCCGGGCCAATTAGATGGTTGACCTGTTCGACCAACCAGGGGACGTGATGTCCACCGTGATGTCCAGCAGCTTCGGCGGCATGTCCTGCTGCCTGGGCGACATGACCAGCCGTTTGTGTCGCAGCTTCAGCGCCATGCTGAGCGGTGGCGGCTCCTTCAGCCGCTTTTTCTCCGTGTTCTTGCAGAATGTTCAGTAAAAACATAAAAGCTAATTATTCCTGAGATGAATTCGGATTCGTTTTGAATCCCAGATAAAGCTGATAAACCGTTTCTATCATCACTCCGCCAACCAGCGCCGCGAATCCGATTCCGATTCCCAGCGGATGAACTCTGCCAGTCCAAACCGCCGCCCCAATCACAAGAGCGATGACGAAATAACGCAAAATGAACTTTGATACGGTATAAGGCGGGACTTTGCCGGTTTCGCGCGCAATGTAATGGTTCAACATCGCACGCATGCTGCCTTCCAACCATCTTTTGTTGAACAGGGAAAGCACGCTGCCAATCGCTACACCCAACATCATCCGCCGACCTGACCAGAAAAACGCAGCCAACATCGCAACCAAAATAAAGATATAAGTGTTGCGTTGAAGCCGCCATCGCAGCCTAGCATCGTCTTTACTGCCTTCATAACCGTCAATTTCTGTCATTTGCGAAGCGCGAATCTTAGCGATTGAACTTTGTTTTGGCAAACGCGGCAGCGGTTCAGCGCGGTGTGATGGTGACCAGGTTTGAGGCAAATGCCTGTGCAGCTTCCGGCTTTGGTTCAAGCTGGCCGAATTTGCTGAAATAAGCCAACTGGCGACGGTAACAACTCTGCTTTTCCATGTCGAAAGCCACGCAGGAATCAATCGGACGAGAGTAAATGTGAATGCTGACTGCCGGTTCGTCAAAATTGTAAAGGCGATGAATCGTTTGCAGCTTGTCCGCAGTCAAAACTGTGCCTCCGGCGCAGGCTTCGACCTTGCGGACAACTTCCAGCTTGGTGTGGTCGGAACCGGCCAGACAATCAATGCCTACGACGTTTTGGTTTTCGGGGTGATCGCAGCCCAGCCATTTGTAATCCGTCACACCCAAATTGCCGCGTTGAGGAATCATCCAGCAAAGCTGACCATTATGAGTGTGGACGGCGGTTTTCTGTCCCGGCTGCCAGCAGATGGTCATCACCTCAAACAAATCATCGCGATAAATCATGTTCCGTGTGTAGAATTTCTGATCAAAGAAAACATACGGCTCCAATGACGAATCGCTGACCTGAACGCCATCGCAAAAATCCAGCACGCCGTCGCGCGTAATGATTCCCTGTTCAAACGAACAAATTTTGGCGACAAAATCGTCAATGCTGATTAAATGTTTCGCCATTGTGAATCTCCACAAAGCCATGATGGAACAATGTTTTGGATTGTCCTACGGCTTAACCGCCAACATGAACGGCAGGACGCCTTGATTCATCCGACTCAGCCTGCCGCAAAATTTCATGAGTCACCGGGGCCGTGTCGCCCTCGCCAAAGAAAATAAACTTCAACACGTAAGTTAGCGGATTGCCCTCCGTCCAGCCGAAATAAACGTGTGGAATCTGGCCAGTCTGGTTGCGAATGTGCAGCAAAAAAGCCGCAATCGCGTTTGGCACAGCCGGGCTTTTAGTTCGCAGGATTCTGTAATTACCGACCTGAACACCGCGAATTTTCAGCACGCCCGAAAAATCCGAAGCATCTCCCGGACGAACTTCCAAAAACAGTATCGGATCGTCCGACGGAATATGATTGTTCCATCGTTTCTGTTTCTCCTTCAATCTATATTCGTCAATGTCACCGAAATTTGGACGATTGGCGACGATTCGGATCGTGCCGGTTTTCGCTTCTTCGATAAACTGTCGGGCAAGGTCGTTCAGTTCAACTCCGTCAACGCGCAGTTCGGTTGAACGCAGAGCGCGCGAAAAGAAGGAAACCGCGATAATCCCAAAGATAAACAACGATGCGATTTTAATGCCTTCAGGCCGCACGATGATGTTGTCAATTGTGGTGTAGGCAAAAACCAGAGTGATGACCAGAAAGGCATAACGAATAATTCCTTTTTGCCAAACCAGCAAAGTCACGGCCACTGCTGCCGAAGTCATTAACACGAGCACGCCTGTGGCATAGGCTCCGCCTTGATCTTCAACGTTGGCGTCAAAAGTAATAGTCACAATAAAGGCAATCAAGATGTAAACAACCACCAGCGGACGATTCGCCCGCGTCCAGTCAGGAGCCATTCCGTAACGCGGCAAATATCGCGGAACGATGTTCAACAATCCGGCCAGCGCGGAAGCTCCGGCAAACCACAAAATCGCAACCGTGCTGGCATCGTAAGCCGTGCCGAATGCTTCACCCAGGTATTTATGCGCCAGATAGGCAAGTGCGCGACCGTAAGCTTCACCGGCAGGTTGCGTAGCTGTCGGTCCCAGAAACTTTGCCGGTTCGATCAACAGGGTTGTGACAAAGCTGCTGGCAATCAACATAAAACTCATAATTGCGGCTGCGCTCATCAACAGTTTGCGAGTATTGCGAATTCTGCCAATCGGCGCTTTCCGATCATCGCCTGGGTCGCCTTTAACCAGCGGCATGACAGCCACTCCGGTTTCAAACCCGGACAACCCCAGCGCCAGCTTCGGAAATAGCAACAGGGATATGCCAATCACCAAAAACGGATTGCCGTGAACATTCGGCATCGCAAAGATCGCGTTCTTCCAGGCCGGGATCGCTTCCGGGTGAATGAACACATGGTAAATGCCCAAACCGACCACAATCAGGTTCAGTACCAGATAACCTGCCACCAGAAAGACGGCCAGCCCGATTGCCTCCTTGAAGCCTTTAAGAAAGATTGCCCCTAGAATACCTATCAGCAACAGCGTCAAACCGACTCTGTGGTCGTGAAAGAAATGCGGCACCAATGGATTTTGAACGATATGTTCAGTGGCATCCGCCGCCGACATGGTAATGGTGATGATAAAATCCGTGGCCACGAATCCCAGCAATACCAGAACAAACAATTTGCCTCGCCATCGCGGCAGCAAATCTTCCAGCATTGAAATCGAACCTTCACCATGCGGACTCGCTTCGGCGACTCGTTTGTAAATGGGCAGAGCGCCGAACAGCGTCAGCAAAACAACTATCAACGTGGCAATCGGCGACAATAATCCGGCGCTCAAAAACGCCAGGCCGGGTTGGTAACCGAGCGTCGAAAAATAATCCACGCCGGTCAAACACATGACCTGCCACCAGCTATGCGCCTTGTGCCTGCCTTCGCTCTCGTGCGGGCCGGCGACTTCTTCTACTTGCCCTTCAAAGAACCAGTTTTTGAACGATTTGCTAAAACTATCGGGATGGGAAACTGCCTCTGACATTTGAAATAACCTCTACCTTCTCGTGTTCTCACTTATCTTGTTTTACCCGCCGACATGAACTGCCGGGCGGCGCGAACGATCCGGCTCTGCCTGACGCAGAATTTCGTGCGTCACGGGTGCGGTATCGCCTTCTCCAAAGAAAATAAACTTCAGCACGTAAGTCAGCGGATTGCCTTCAGTCCAGCCGAAGTAAACGTGCGGAATTTGTCCGGTCTCGTTGCGCAGGTGCAGCAAAAATGCCGCTATCGCGTTCGGCACCGCCGGGCTTTTAGTTCGCAGGATTTTGTAATTGCCGACCTGAACGCCGCGAACTTTCATGACGCCTGAAAAATCCGAAGCATCGCCCGGACGAACTTCAAAAAAGAGCACCGGTTCCCCAGCCGGAATGTGATTGTTCCACCGCTCTTCTTTTTCTTTCAGCCTGTATTCGTCAAGGTCTCCGCGATCCTGACGATTGGCGACAATTCGAATAGTTCCGTTCTTCGCTTCTTCGATAAACTGCCGAGCCAAATCGTTCAACTCCACTCCGTCAACACGTAATTCGGTGGAGCGCATTGCGCGCGACATAAACGACACAGCAATGATGAAGACGATGAACAGTGACGCGATCTTGATGCCATCCGGCTGTTCAACCAGGTTGATTCCGGTCGTATAGCCAAAAACCAGAGCAATAACCAGAAAAGCCCATCGTTGCCAACCGCCCTTTCTCCAGGCGGCGACGGCCACGGCGACAGCAGCCGAAAACATCAAAGCCAACACACCTGTCGCGTAAGCCCCTCCCTGACGAATCGGGTCGGCGTCAAATATGATCGTCACGACAAAACAAATTGCCGTCAGCACCAGCGTCAACGGGCGAGTTGCGCGTGCCCATTCCGGAGCCATTCCGTATCGCGGCAAATAACGCGGAATGATGTTCAACAACCCGGCCACTGCCGACGAACCGGCAAACCATAAAATCGAAACCGTGCTCAGGTCATACAACGTGCCGAAAATGTCGCCCAGATACTTATGCGCCAAGTAAGCCAATGCACGACCATAGGCTTCGCCGTCGTGCTGAAATTCTTTTTCCGGAATTAATGTTGCGGTTACGAAGCTGCTGGAAATCAGCATCACGCTCATTATCGCGGCAGCAGTCAGCAGCAACTTTTTCGCATTGCGAATGCGCCCGGCTGGTTTTTTGTAATCGTCGGACGGGTCGCCTTTGACCAAAGGCATAACGACGACGCCGGTTTCAAACCCAGACAGGCCCAACGCAAGTTTCGGGAACAGCAACAACGCTGCCGCAATCATCAGTAATGGGTTGCCGTGCTTGTTGAACAATTCAGCTTTCCAGTTGGAGATAAATTCAGGATGAGCCAGGAGTTCTTTGACCCCCACACCAACGACTATCAGGTTCAACCCGATGTAAACGAGGACCAACACGACGGCCAGCCCGATTGCTTCCTTGAAGCCTTTCAGAAACACCGCGCCAAGAGCCGCAACCAACACCAATGTCACCGGAACTTCTTTGTGATGTAAAAATGCAGGCGCGTAAGGATTTTCGATGATGTGAGCCGTCGCGTCGCCAGCCGACAGTGTGACAGTAATGATGAAACTGGTGGCGGCAAATCCCAGCAGCGCCAGCACGAACAATTTCCCTCGCCAACGCGGCAGCAAATCTTCCAGCATGGAAATCGAACCGTCGCCGTGCGGACTGGCTTCGGCCACGCGGTTGTACATCGGCAAAGCGCCAAACAGCGTCAGCAGAATCAGCACCAGAGTGGCAATTGGCGACAATGCTCCGGCTGCCAGAAAGGCGATGCCGGGTTGATAACCGAGCGTTGAAAAATAATCCACGCCGGTTAGACACATCACTTTCCACCAGGGATGAGGGTGATACTTTCCTTCACTTCCGTGAGGGCCGGCAACTTCTTTGACTTCTCCCTCAAAAAACCAACTCTTGAATCGCTCAATTGAACTTAAAGGTGGGATTGTTGCTTCAGACATGATTTTCCATACCATCCTGCGTCAATAACCTGATGAGCAAGAAATCGTTTCTTTGAATATGTGTGTAAACATTGGCAAGCAAGGTGCATCCTAGCATCAAGAAGGCATCGGCTGAAGGCATCGGCTGAAGGCATCAGAAATATTTGGTTAGTAATGGCCCAAGCTACACGTGCGAGCCGATTGAATGGCTCGCACGGTTTTCAAACTCGGCTGGCAGGAAATGAAAGCGCCGGATTTACCCAGCCGGCTGCGGCTCGTAGGGCCTCTGAATGGATTCCAAATACTTGACCAGATTCGTGATGTCCACCTGGCTGAAAATTAATCCCCAAACCGGCATATCTTGTTTGCCGTGAACCGGCGCGGATAAATCGCCTGAGATTTTCTTGCGAACATCGTCAGTGGGAAATTTGGCTCCTTTTTGAATTCTGGTCAGATCGGACGGGTGTTTTTTCAGCGACGAAGCGACAGGCCCATTTCCTCTGGCATCAGCGCCGTGGCAACTGGCGCAGTAGTTCATGTAAAGCTTTTTACCATGAACCACGCCGGAAACATCTTTCTGAGCAAAAACTTCGGCACCGGTGTAAAGAACAAAAGCGAACATGGCAATCAGCAACATCTTAGCAATTTTCATAATCAACCTCCCCAAACTGTTCTGGAATTCCAAGAGCTAAAAACGACTATCGCAGTTTGGGAGAGCAAGAGCCATTCCTTGCTGATTTAAGAGAGTTAGAGGCTTTCGCTCTGTCTTGCTGTGGAAAGTTGCTCAGTTATAGCCAAGGAGTTGGGCAATTTTCCGACGGTGAAAACTGAAAACCTTATCGGCGTTTTTTCTCTCCGCGCGGCTTTGAGGTTTCGACAACTGAAAAATCCACCAGGTGGCGATCCACATTGACTCGATCAACCTTAACCCGAATACGGTCGCCAAGCCTGAATCTTCGTCTGCCGCTGCGGCCAATCAAAGAGTGGCTGCGTTCATCAAAGTTGTAGTAATCGTCAATCAGCGTGGCGACAGGAACCAGACCTTCAATAAAAAATTCGTCCAGTTCCACGTAAAAGCCGAAGTCCCGCACGTTTGAAATCATTCCATCGAATTCTTCTCCCACACGTTCAGCCATAAAGACAGCTTTGCGCCATTCGTCAATTTCGTTTTCGGCGGCATCGGCTGCGCGTTCGCGCTCGCTGGATTCCAGGGCGATCAATTCCAATTCGCCGAAGGCAATCGGCTTTGGAGCATTGCGCGGAGCAGCGCCAGCTCCGCCAACGCCGAATCGTTCTCCTGCTTGCAACAACGCCCTCAAGACTCGATGGACGATCAAGTCCGGGTAACGGCGAATCGGCGAAGTGAAGTGAGTGTAAATCGGCGCAGCCAGTCCGAAATGTCCCAGGTTCTGAGCCGAATACCGTGCTCGTTGCAACGAACGCAACATGGCGTAAGACAGCACACGCTCTTCGGGTTTGCCTTCAAGCTGTTTCGACAACTGTTGATAATCTTTTGAACCAACTTCGCTCATCGCAAAACGATAGCCGTAAGCCTGAGCCAGCCTGGCAAATTCGATAACACGCTGAATTTCAGGTTCTTCGTGAATGCGATAAAGCGACGGCACACTCAGTCGGTGAAAATGACTGGCGACGGTTTCGTTGGCCAGCAGCATGAACTCTTCGATGATGCGATGAGCAATGTTACGGTCGGCTTTTATCACTCCGGCAATACGACCTTCGTCATCGAATTCAAAAACCGATTCTGGCAAGTTGAAATCAATCGCACCGCGCTGGGTTCGCATCTTGATCAGAATTCGAGCCAGTTCTTCCATGCATTTGAACAGCTTCAATACTTCGGAATAACGAATCGCCAAGTCTGGGTCAGCCTGGTTCAACAGTTTGTTCACGTCCGTGTAAGTCATACGCTCGTTGCTGCGAATCACCGACTCGCGAAGTTCGTATTTGACAACCTGGCCGGCGCGATCAATTTCCATCAACGCAGACATCGTCAACCGATCAACCTTTGGATTCAGCGAACAGATTCCGTTAGACAAATGCTCCGGCAACATAGGAATCGCGCGTTCCGGGAAGTAGACCGAAGTCCCGCGCAAACGAGCTTCGACATCCAGCGGAGTGCCTTCGCGGACGTAATAACTGACATCGGCGATGTGGACTCCAAGGTGAAAATTTCCGTTGTCGAGTTTTTTCAAACTAATGGCGTCGTCAAAATCTCGCGCTGTTTCTCCGTCAATTGTGACGGTCGGAACTTCACGCAAATCCAGACGTCCAGCCAGTTGGTCTTCGGTGACGACTGATGAAACGGCGTTGGCTTCGGCCAGAACTTCGGGCGGAAAAATGTGCGGCAGGTCGTGTTTGTGAATCACTATGTCAATGTCCAGCCCAGGTTGGCTGCTGGAAGCGCCAAGTTTTTCGACGATTCGGCCTTTCGGATTTTGACGGTGATGGACACCGCTGCGTTTGGTCGAACCGCTGGGATAGCCAGTGACTTCGACTGAAACAACCCAGCCGTCTTCCAATTCCGCCGCTTCGCCGCCGGTGATTTCAATGTCGAAGGGGAATTTTTCGTCCAGCGATTCAACCCACGATTCGCGAAAGCCATGATGCAATCTGCCAATGATACGAAGCTGGCCGCGCTTCAAAATCATTTCGACTTTGGCTTCGCGGTCGTTGCTTTTTGCGGAGCGTGCCAGGCTGACAACAACCCGGTCGCCGTCGAAAGCTCCGTTCAAATCTTCGGCAGAGATCCGAATGCGGCCCCGTGTGCGTTCATGCGGATCGTCTGGGATGAAGTTGATTGTCTTGCGTCGGCGCTGGCGAATGGTTCCCAGCAACGCGCGATTGGAATCTGCCCAGCGAAATTCCTGCCCGTGTCGGCGCAACAATCCGCAACCTTGAAGCTGGCTGAGCAACGAGGCCAGGTTTTTCTGATCAGATCGGCCAAGCTCAAACATATCGGCCAGATCGTAGGCGGAAAACCCGTCGTCTTCGCGGCGAATGGCTGCCAGCAATTCGTCAATGTCTATAGGGGCGGCAATTTGGTTGGTTGGTTTCTTCCTGCTCATCGCCGGATAAAGTAACACGCGCAGCGGCAAGAGCGTAAAGCTTGCCATCGCTGATCGAACCAAATATAAAGCGGCGAACAAATAAAAGAAGGCATGGAGTTTTTGATTTGAAGCTGATTGACCTGCTCAGCAAGCTGTGGCGTCGAGTGCCGAAACGAGTTCGGCGGTTTGGCGTGTTGCTGACCGAATCGCGCTTCACTGTTACTGCCGGAGCGGTGGTGACGGACGAAACCGGGCGAGTCTTGCTGCTTCAACATCGTTACCGCCCAGAATTTCAGCAGGGCGGCGGTTGGGGAATTCCCGGTGGATTCATAAAGCCGGGGGAACAACCTGAATCCGCTCTGCGTCGTGAACTGCAGGAAGAAATTGGCCTGGAAATTGAACCCCTGGAAGTCGCTTTTGTTCGCGCGCTGGAACGTTACAATCAAATAGAAATCATTTTTCGCTGTCGCCCACTAAGCGACTTTCAACCGCAAAGCCGCGAAATCAGCCGCGCTGAATGGTTCAAACTCGAGGCTTTACCAGAAAGCCTGAGCCACGACCAGCGCAGCCTGATCGAACGAGCATTGCTGTAACCTACAACCTTTAACTTACAAACTGATTATGTTCATACACTCTGTTTATTTTTGGCTGAAGCCGGAACTGACCGAAGAACAACGCGCCAGGTTTTGGGCTGGCGCAAATTCTCTGACAACGATCAAAAGCGTCCGGCAAGGTTTTGTCGGAACTCCTGCCGCAACCGACCGACCGATCATTGACCGGTCTTATACCTGCGCGCTGGTCATCATCTGCGACGACGAAGCCGCGCACGAGGCTTATCAAGTTGATCCGATTCACGACAAATTCAGAGAAGATTGCGACGGGTTCTGGTCGAAGATTTTGATTTACGACTCAGCAACGGAAGACTGAAGCAAGACAGGTTGAATTCAAATCGAACTGAGCAAGCATCAGCAGATAGAAAACTCTGATGCCTGCTCAGTAGTTGTTCAGGTTATGCTGGTCAAAGCATCGCTCGAATCTTTGCTACCAGACCGGCGACCAAGCCAAAACCCAGCAAAGTCAGACAGCCCTTGCCTGGATTACCACCCTGTTCAGGGCGCGGGCCAGTTGAACCGTCAGCCGCAACGGCTCGCAAGTCGGCATCCTGCTTGATGAAAAACCCATCCGGCGTCGTCACCAGCAAAGTGTATTTGTAAGGAACTCGGTTGATCTTTTTCGCGTCCGGCGCCCCAGAAAGGAGGGTTCCACCTTTTGCGGTTCGGTAATTTGCAGTCGCAAAAGGTGTGTTATTGGGGGCGAATCGAATCTCCAATCGGCCATCGTTGCTGCGCCAGGCGGCTTGCTCGTTGACGGTCAAATCCACCGTGGGCGGCTCCACATTCAATCTCAATTCACCGGTTTGCCGGTCTTTGACGACTGTGATGGAAATGGTGATTGGCTTTGGTTGCGGCTTGCTGGGTGGTTGCTGTCCATACTGATTACTACTGGTTTCCATAATCCTCCTTTAAGTCAACAATCGTGGTTTACAAAGCAGCGATTGCAGTCTTGGCTATGCCGTGCTGCGCCGACTATGACGGCGGATGATGATGACCTTGGGATCCAACACATTAACGTTGGTTCGGCTTGTCAAAATCACCGCGTATTCGTAATCGCGAGGCTCCCCTTCG
>JBGAPB010000069.1:0-20101 GCA_044221525.1 Blastocatellia bacterium
CGCCGACTCGAACCGCATCGGAATCGCCGAAAGCAATGGTGCTCAATTCGTCGGCTTCGATTTTGATCAGCGCAATATCCGTGGCGACATCGGTTCCAATGACCGTCGCTTTGCGTTCGCGCCCGTCGGCCAAACGCACTCTGATGCGGACCGCGCTGCGAATGACGTGTTCGTTTTAGACGATAAGCCCGGCTAAATCAATGATGAAACCGGTTCCGGTTCCGCGCTGAATGTTGCTGTCTGGTTGTGTTTCGCTGGTTCGGCTGGCTTCACTGGCAATGGCGCGCATGGCTATGACTGTGACCACGGCCTGATTGACTTCGCTGACAATTTCAGCATTCGATCTATCTTCGTCTGATGAACTCCAACTGCTCAGCTTCGGCGAGAAAAGTAACTGTTGAAAACTTTGCGGGCGAACGAAGGCTGCCGCCACCACCAGGACAGCCAATGTCCCAACCGTGAAGGCACACAAAAATGCGAAAAGGATACCGCGTTTCATAACTATTTCTTGATCTGTTTTTCGCTGACGATGCGCCAGCCATTCACTTCACGGCGAAGTGTAATCGAACCTTGCGCGCGACCGGAAGTCTGCTTGCGACCTCGCCTCAACGTCCAGCTTCGATCAAAAGTCAGGTCGGCTTCATTTTCCCTCAACACTATTTGCGGCGAATCAGAAAACTTCAGCCAGTAAGAATCCAGTTTGCCAAAGATGCCGCGTTTGCGCGCTTCGATTTTGGCTCTGGTCAAAGAGCCGTCTCGGAAGTATTCGACCCGATCGGAGTAAAAGCCAACGTGTTTAGACCATTCGCCTCGGACAGCCGCCAAAGCCCAATCAGCATAAACCGCCCGCAGTTCACGTTGAGCTTCATCTGCATCAGCTCCGTTTTTGACGAAAGCAGCCGGAACCGCCTGCTTTTCCGAATTGCTGTCAGGTTTTTTTATCGAAACCTGACCGGGTTGCTTATCCAGAACGTCGAGCATGGGTGAACTTGCGCCAAGTGGCTGTTGGGACGCCGGTTGTGAAGCCTCACCAGCTTTGGCCTGCCAGTCGTCGTAAAGAAAGTAAGCCAGCGTGGAAATGGCGGCCAGTAAAACGATTATCACGCTGGCAAAAAGTCTGCGGCGAGGGCGGCGTTCGATTAACAGAGTCGGGGCTTCGGTTTGAGTTGTCGGCTGTTCTTCAAAACTGTACTGACGTGGTCGCACGACTGCGGCAACAGCGACTGGGCGAGGCGCGGTCATGGTGTTCTCTTCGGATTCGGCGGCTTGGGCGGACTCAGGCAACGAATCAGTCGCAACAGCGGCCAGCAATTGTTCGGCAAACTCTGCTGCCGAGGAAAACCTTTGCTGAGGTTGTTTGGCCAGCGCGCGCAGAACCACCTGTTCAAGTTGCGGGCTGATGCCCGAAACAAATCGGCGCAACGGAGCCGGAGGTTCCTGCAAATGTTTCAGCAACACGACCGAAGTGTTTTCACCCGCAAAAGGCGCGTGACCGGTCAACATCTCGTAAAGCAAAACTCCCAACGAATAAACATCCGAACGAGCATCAACAGTCTGTCCTGTGCATTGTTCCGGCGAAATGTATTTCGGCGTCCCGACAATCATGTTTTCGTCGGTCAAACCTTTCCAGGTCTGCTCCCCGTTTTCAGGCATGGCCAGCTTCGCTATGCCGAAATCCAAAACCAGAACGCGCTCCATTCCATAAATAGGCGCTTCTATCATGACGTTGTCGGGTTTCAGGTCGCGGTGAATGATTCCCAATCGGTGAGCGGCCTCGATGCCTGCACAGACTTGAGACATAATCGCTGCGGCGCGTTCTGGTCGCATCTGCCCCAGTCGTGCAGCATGGGCCTGCATCTCTTCGCGCAAGCTGCGGCCTTCAATCAGTTCCATCACCAGATAAGCCGAGCCATTCGGCAGGTGGCCGGAATCATAAACAGAGACGATGTTGGGATGCTTCAGGCGTGCAGCGGCGCGAGCTTCGCGGTTGAATCGTTCGCGGGCTGTGGCATCGGCCAGGAATTCGGCCCGCAGGATTTTGATGGCCACGGCGCGATCCAGCGACAAGTGAGTGGCGCGATAAACGCTACCCATGCCGCCGTGAGCGATCAACTGTTCCAGACGGTATTTGCCTTCGACAATCAGCGGCAAAGATTCGACTTCGCGCGTGGCAGTTTGATCGAACAGACAAAATTCCACCCCGTCGCCAAAACAACGATGACAAGCTCGGCAATAACGCATAGCTACTTCTCCCGGAGCGCGGATTTCTTAATCCGCCTGGCCTGCGGACTTCCAGTCCGCCCGTCATTCAAGTTTTCAGGATAAAGGGGTGAAACGATTTTCGATCTGAATCTGACGGCCTGAAGAATACTAAAGTGACAGAGGCAACTCAATTCGGGGTCACTGTCAGGCGCTCCGGCTAATATGCTGGCGGTCAGAATGCGCTATTTGGCTCGTTGACGCTCAGGGATGTTTTTCTTATAGTGCCGCCGAATCACATTTGAGCCTTTTACTGACCTTGATGACAGCAACAAAAATGCAACAGCAGAAGTTTTCCACACTATCCGGCGAGCCCAGCAATCCACTCAACGGGCAACAGTTTGAGTCGTCTTTTGATGAAGACGCGCCTCAATGCTGCGGCACCGGCTGCACAGTTTGCGTGCTGGATTACCCGGAGTTGTTTTCCTTAAACCAAACAGATTCCGGCCAGGCGGATTGCAATATGCTGGCGTTGCTGGAAGCAGTCGAACAGGCTCAGGAACAGGCGAGCAAGATAATTGCCAACGGCAATTTACAGTAACGAAAGTTGACCACATCTCTTTGCGCCATCCCTTTCGCGCAAACCAGTAGCACAAAAAAGCTCGTAGTCCCGCCTTTAGGCGGAAGGTTTCGGCAACAACGCCCATTCCGCCTAAAGGCGGGATTACGAACGTTTTCCCAAGGAGGCATCCATGGCCGCTGAAGCCAAAACCATCCAAACAGGCAACGGGGGAGCTGCCGAAGCGCACAAGCCCTACATTCCCGCCAGCAGTATCATTGCCGAATTTACACCACGAGCAGTCATTGTCGGCGCGCTGTTCGGCATCATCTTTGGGGCTGCGACAGTTTATTTGGGTTTGAAAGTCGGATTGACCGTCAGCGCCTCGATTCCAATCGCCGTGCTTTCGATCACCGTGCTGCGACTGCTTGGCCGTTCGACGATTCTGGAAAACAACATCGTGCAGACAACCGGCTCGGCGTCTGAATCAATCGCTGCAGGAATTGTCTTCACGATTCCCGCTCTGCTGATTCTGGGTCTTGATCTGGACATCACACGGACTTCGTTGATCGCCGCGGCAGGAGGCTTGCTTGGCGTGTTGCTGATGATCCCTTTGCGGCGCAGCCTGATCGTCAAAGAACACGGCACGCTGCCTTACCCGGAAGGCACTGCCTGCGCCGAAGTTCTGGTCGTGGGCGACAAAGGTGGCTCGGACGCGAAGACTGTATTTCTGGGCTTCGGCGTTGGATTGGCCTACAAATTTTTGATGGGCGGTTTGAAGTTCTGGAAGGAAATTCCAGCCAAGGTTTTGTCGTGGTTCCAGGGCGCGCGAGTCGCGGCGGAAATTTCGCCTGAACTGCTGGGTGTGGGTTACATCATCGGCCCGCGCGTGGCTTCTTACATGCTTGGCGGAGGCGTGATCGCTGCGCTGGTGCTGGTTCCGATGGTTAAATTTTTCGGCGCCGGTCTGACCACGAATATCTTCCCTGCTCCGCCAGGCGAACTGATACGCAACATGAGCGCCTCTCAGGTCTTTGATCGCTACGTCCGATACATTGCTGCCGGAGCCGTAGCAATGGGCGGCATCGTCAGCCTGATCCGTTCGTTGCCGACAATCCTGGCGGCCTTCAAATCCGGCTTGAAGGATTTCACCGGCGGAACAGCCGGTGCGACCAGAACCGAACGCGACATTCCGATTGGTTACGCAATGGGCGGAGTCGTGTTGTTGTTGATTGCCGTCGTCGCAATTCCACAGTACGAAGTCAACTGGATTTCGGCCATTCTGATTCTGGTCTTCGGCTTTTTCTTCGTCACGGTTTCGTCGCGCATCTGCGGACAAATTGGCTCGACATCGAACCCGATTTCGGGGATGACAATTGCCACGCTGTTGTTCACTTCGCTGATTTTTTTATTGATGGGAAGAATGCAGCCTCACGATAGAGTCATCGCCTTGACCGTTGGCGCAATCGTTTGCGTAGCCGCCGCCAACGCAGGCAACACTTCACAGGATTTGAAAACAGGATTTCTGGTTGGAGCCACGCCGAAACATCAGCAAATTGCGTTGCTGGTGGGTGCGCTAACCTCAGCGTTGGTCATTGGCTGGACGCTGGATTTTCTTAACCGGTCGGCAATCAACATTCTGCCGATGAATTATCCGGGCTTTACTGTCCCCGCCGATTCTATCAAAGGAACTTACGCCGATAAGCCGGCTGCCCCCGACGGCAAAACTTACCGTTACGCCCAGTTCGCCGTCGAGGTTGAAGCCGACGGCGGCCAGACGCGCATAGCGGCGGGCAAATATCTGGTCGGCCAAGACAACCAGATTCATTACCTGGTCAACCCCGGTGTCGGCGGTATTCGACAAGGCTTGACAGCGACGCTGCCTGCGTCGGTTCAGGGCAAAACCTACGCCGATCAGTTGAGTAGCGGAGTTGCTGCTCGCGGGTTGGACGATCAGATGTACCAACGCATCAACGTCAAAGACGATGGGAACGAATACACCTTGCTGGTTGATGCTGCAGGCGCTCCGAAATACTCCGTCGAGGAATTCACCGGCAAGCTGGATGCTCCAAAAGCCGCGCTGATGGGAGTGCTGGTTGACGGCGTGCTGACTCAAAAACTTCCCTGGTCGTTGATTCTGATCGGAGCCGTGATTTCTCTGATTCTGGAAATCATAGGCGTTCAAGCTTTACCTGTGGCCGTCGGCATTTACCTGCCGATTTCGACATCGGCAACAATCTTCGCCGGAGGCTTGATTCGCTCGCTGGTGAACAAGATGAAGAAAGACGATCATCAGGAATCGTTGGCCGAAGAAGAAACAGGCAAAGGCGTTCTGCTAAGTTCCGGATTGATCGCCGGTGGAGCCATAGGCGGATTGTTCATCGCAGGTTCGCGCGCAATTTACGGCTGGCTGAACAACGTTCCGACCTCGATTGCCGAAGAGAAAATCGGCATCGGAGGTCATTGGGCAATCACCAACGGGCCGTGGGCAAACATCATTGGCTTGTTGATTTTCGGCTGCCTGGCTTACTTCGTGTTCAACGTCGCGCGCAAACGCGCCGCTTAAAATTCGGGTAGCGCAGGTTTTCCAACCTGCGCTTGCCTTCAACAAAAACGATCCGCTAACCAACAAGCGTTCGCGGCCTATGACTGAGCAGGTTAGAAAACCTGCTCTACTTTTTTTGATATGCCACTCCCACTTGAAGGAATACGAGTTTTAGATTTTGGCCGTTACATTGCCGGGCCTTATTGCGCGATGCTGCTGGCAGATATGGGAGCCGAAGTCATTCGCATCGAACGGCGAGAAGGCGGCGAAGATCGCTACGTCTCTCCGATCACCGCATCTCCGGATGGTTTGGGTGAAGGGCCGATGTTCATCGGCTTCAATCGAAACAAAAAAAGCGTCACGCTTGATCCGTCGCACACCGGCAGTCGTGAAATCAAACGTCGGTTGATCGCTTCGGCAGACGTAATAATCGCCAACTTGCCGCTGGACATTCTGGAAAAGCTGGAACTGGATTACGAATCGCTGAAGTCCATCAAACCTGACGTGATTTTCGGGCGAGTTTCGACTTATGGCCACGAAGGCCCTTACGCCAATCGAGTCGGTTTCGACCCAGTGATTCAGGCGATGTCCGGCGCAATGACTTTGACCGGGACTCCGGGCGTGCCGATTCGCAGCGTCGTCCCCTTTGAAGATTTTGGCACGGCGTTGCACACAGCTTTCGGAGTCATGGTTGCGTTGTTCGAGCGGCAAAAAACCGGACGAGGCCAGATTGTTGACGCTTCGTTGCTGGCGACGGGAATGATGTTTATGCAATCGCTGCTGTCTGAACGTTACGTTCTAGACATAGTCCGCCAGCAACAGGGAAACACCGGTTATACGGCGGCTCCGTCGGATTGTTACAAAACCAAAGACGGTTGGGTGATTGTCGCCGTCATTGGTCAGCCTATGTTCAAACGTTGGGCGCGATTGGTTGGTCGCCCCGATTTGATTGAGGATCCTCGGTGCGTAGACGATCTGGTGCGCGGCAATAATTCCGAACTTATCAACGCGGCAATGGACGAATGGATTTCAAAACTGACAACCGAAGAAGCAATCAATCAGCTTGAAACAGCCCGCGTCCCCTGCGGCAAAGTTTTCCAACTCGGCGAAGTTTTCGACGACCCACAGGTGCAGGCTCGAGGCTTGTTTAAGTTCATGGATTACCCCGGAGGAGCCAAACCCATTCCAGTGCCGAACACGCCTGTACAATTGTCCGAAACTCCGGGTTCGGTCAGACACAGAGCGCCAACCTTGGGCGAACACACAGAACAGGTTTTGACGGAACTTGGCTTCAGCAAAGCTGAACTGGAAGATTTTCGTCAGGCAGGAATTATTTGAGGCTGAGCCTTACTTCTTTCCCGGCACGGTTGTGGAAATCAGTTTGAACCCGTCTTTCGGTTCAAACATCAAGCCGACCTGTTTGTTCTGTATCTTTGTGTTGACGATATTTACTTGATCCTCAAACAGCTCGCAGAAAATTCGATTGCGAAGTTGTGAACCATCCAGACTTTCAAGCTTTGCTGCGTTTACAGGCATTTTTGCTTGGACATAAAGCCAAAACATATTCACCTGCCATTCCAGCCCAACCCAATTTAGCCTCATCAAATTGCCGCTTTTAGTCTTTAACTCCAGATTGTTTCGCAAGTAGGCAAGAACCATCTCCCCAACTTTTTTGTCTTTGTTGGCCGCTTCAGGATCAATTTTGATTTCGCGCTTTGTCTGCTGGCTGAGCGCACTTTCCAGGTCATCAGTGTAAACCCGCAACACCATTTCCACAGATTGAGTTTTCTGATTGAACTCCAACTGGGCAACGCTGACATGGACTTTATGAAAAAGAGGATTGCGGATTGCGGATTGCGGATTGGCCATCGGTAGCGAAAACGCGCCAAAGCAAATCACTGCCGAGACGCCAATAATCAAACACCGAGCTCTTGCGATAACGGCTGCGAAAACAAGGCAATTGAACATTCGTGCGCTCCTTATCGAGTTTGAATAAAGGTGAGATTCGATCACGATCGGGAGCATTCTACAGTTTCAAACTTATTGAGCAAGACTTCGGCTCGGGCTATCAGGACTTAGGCGTAGCTTTGTCAGTTTTCCCTACCGGGCTTTTCCTCGCCTTTGATTTGGTTGGTTTCTTTGCTCCCTGGGCGGATTTTTTGACAGGTTTGGCTCTCGATTCGTCTTTACCGGCCTGCGGATTTAGAGCTTCGTTTAGATGCTTCAGTGTCTGTCGTTCTGCTCTCCCATCACCTACATCACGTGCTATTTTCAGAGCCAGTTCATAAAACTCAACTGCCTTGTCGCGGTCTTCCAGAGCTTCGTAAGCCCGTCCCAAACTGGCGAGCGCACTCATCTCATCGCGCCGCTGACCGGTTTCGCGCGCAAGTTGGAGGTTCTGCTGATAAAACTCTATCACCTGATGCATTAGCGTTTAGTGACCGATTCACGGATTACGGCAACCAGATTCGGGCAGTTTCTAATTCAAGATATGGCCGCTCCGACTGGAAACTGACGATCAGAAATTGACTTGTTTGAAAACAGCCACAGATTATCACAGCGAAAGAATGCCGCAACTGACGGCTCCAACCTTCTCATCTAAAATGTCTTGCGGCGTTTATTGAGGGTGTGCTACTGTGCGCCACGTTGGGTACGACCTCATTGCGATTAGCCCATTCGCTTCGTGCTCTAACTTCCAATACTTAATCCAGTCCGTAACCCCGTTCCTGCGGATATTAGAAATTCGAGCTTAACCATGCTGCTCATTTTCCATTCGGCGTTTTACGTTGCCCATTGCCGCATCCTTACTGTCAATCATTGGCAATCAATAGGGCAAATCGAATCCGGAAAATGAATTCACCGCAAAATTACCGCCCAAAGACTAAGCTCAATCAACCCCGACCCCGCCTGGCTATTTAACATTTTTATTTACCGCTGCCGCAGGCTAGGAAATTAATTCTGCTTTGACCTGCGGCTTTGGCAGACAGGTGTCGAGGAGATTTTATGAAATTCAAACCAGAACAAATGAGATACAAACATTTTCAATTCGACTTTTTTCGTAAGGCTAATGATTGTCATAAAGCTGGCGATTGGCGCAAAACTACGGTTTGGGCTTTGGCTTTTGTGGTGCTGGTTGCGGCCAGTGCCGCAGCTTTATTCGGACATTCAGTTTCAACGGCAAAGGCTGCATCAGCTGCATTCACAATTCAAAACGATCAACCTTCGGTAGGGCCTGGCCTCCCGCTTGGAGGCTCCAACTCCCAGAAAAGCGGGGCCAGCAATACCAAACCTGGCAGCGTCCTCTTCTTTCCGAAGTACACCAGCAATAACTCCAATCCAAGTGACACCAACACAATCATTTCGTTGACCAACGTCAATCCGCGCGACGCCGTGACGTTGCGTCTGTTTTTCGTCCGGGATTGTCAGGTTCACAACATGTTTTTGAACCTGGCAGCGAACCAGACGCGCACGTTGCTGGCCAGCAGCGAAGACCCTGGCAAAACTGGTTATCTGATCGTCACAGCCGTTAACTCGTTGGGCATTCCGTCTCAATTCAACTGGTTGATTGGCAGCGCCAGTATACTCACAGGCCGCAATACCAATGGCCACGAAGCAAGTTACAACGCTGTCAGCGTGTCCAAACGAACAGGCGGCGGTGTTGCAGTCGCCGAAGGCGCACTCGAAGCCGATTTGAAATTCAACGACACAGATTACGACCGTTTGCCTCAGTTGGTGGCTCTTGATCGCATTGACAACCAGGACCCGAATGCAGGCGAAGATCCGCCGGTTCCTGCTGAGCGAACTGATGTTACCTTGATTAGCCCATTGGCCAATCTGGCTGGCGGTTCACAAGCACTGCAAGTGGTAGCAATTGCCTATGACCAAAGCGGCAGGCCGTTTCCGCAAATCGTCAACTCAACCTGCGGATTGGACAAACCTGTCACCGGAATTTGGACTTTGCCCGCGCTAAACAGTTTCATTACTCCCGACCGTGCTGGATGGGGCAACTTTGCGGCAACGATTGACAGTGTGCCGGTGCCCTTGCTGGGGCTGACACTAAACGACGGATTGACTGACAAACATCGCAGCGCACGTCACATGCAGGCGCTCAGCCGGCTGGATTCGTTCACGATGAAAATGCCGATTGTCGTTCCGCCGATTTCGGCAAACGATGTGATCACATCGAATCAACTCGATGTAACCGGCAATTCAATCGGAGCCAGCGAAATGAAAGCTGGCAGCCTGTTGGCATTCCCTCGATTTGCCAGTGGAGTTTACGGCGATTCCCGGTTGTTTATCACCAACACTCATCCAACGCAGAAAGCCCGCGTCCGAGTCTTTTTCACAGGCATGGCTGATTCGACTGCGATGAACGAAACGGTTATCAGTCTTTTCCCGAATCAGACAGCACAGATAAATCCGAATGATCTGGCTCCGCACCAGAAAGGCTGGGTGATGGCAATGGCGATTGATAATCGTTACCTGCCACTCAACTTTAACTTCCTGATCGGCAGCGCCCGAGTCAAAGATCAAAACGGAAATTCGTTCGGTTACAACGCGTTGGCCGTGGCGAAGAACTCCGCCGGAACCCTTCCGCGTAACGAAGACCTGCTGACCGCAACCGTTACTTTCGATGATGAAAATTATGACCGTTTGTTTTCGACAATGGCTGTTGCCGGTTTGCCAAGCCAGTTGGACAACACGACTTTCCTCGGTTATGCGCGTCCGCCTTCCAGCATTCTTGATCCGGTCAACACACGCGGTTCAGTGCTTTCGACTGTTTTCGACGAACTGCTAAGCCAGGCTTCTGCAACCATCGGAGGCATTGAAGTTCGTGTCGGTACACTAAAAGGCAACATCAATGCTCCGCCAATCACCAGCACGATTCTGAAAGGTCACCGCGGCTGGATGAAGTTGTCACCAGGATCGCCGATTTTCGGCTGGACAAATGGAGCGCCAACGACGCCTTTAGTGGCACAAACGGAAAGTTCGAGTTGGACGGGAGGCATCGGCGGCGGAGTCACCCTGCATGCCCTGACGCTGACCGACACTTTTCAACTGAAGACACTTTCGACGAATCCGAACAATCACGCGCCAACGGCGAATTTTGAATCAATTGATTTCAACACCGAAGCCCGTGCTCAAAACGGAACCATCGTCCGACTGGATGGCCGCATCTCAACCGATCCTGACGTTGATGATCCGCTGACTTACAAGTGGTACGACGGCGACACCGTGATTTCGACTGCGGCGGTTTCCGACTTCCGACTGGGTATTGGCACTCACGCGTTAAAATTGATCGTCACCGACGGCAATGCGCTTTCGTCAGAGCCGCTGATCCGACTGATTGATGTGCGTGATACCACTCCGCCAGTTATGAGCGGAGTTCCTTCAAAGATCACTCGCACTACCGGGTCGAACGTGGGTTCGACAGTGAACTACCCGTTGCCTGTTGCTTATGACGCAGTTGACGGCATTGTCGGAGTTACCTCTTCAAAACTGCCAAGCTACCTGTTCCCTATAGGCAAAACTTTGGTCACTTTCACAGCGCGCGACAACTCTGGCAATGAGTCAACCGCTACGATGGAAGTTGAGATCAAAAAAGGCACAGGCACTTTCCCGCAAACCGGCGGCACGGCAGCCAATAAACTGCCTGCGATGAACAGCCTGAATGATCAATATGTCGTCGTCGGCAAACCGCGCATGATTTCGCTGGAAGCCAGCGACTTTGACGGCGACCCGGTGATCTTCTCGCTGACCGGAGCGCCTGCTTACGCAAGGTTGGATGGACTGGACCCTGTGGCTCGCAAAGCCAAGCTGCTGATTACCCCTCAACAGGGAGATCAATCAGCCGCAACCAACGTCCGCATCGTTCTGACCGACAGCAAAGGCGGCATTTACCAAACGCTGCCGTTCCGCATTCAGATCAGCGATGTAGAAAACGACGACACCGGCAGCGGTAAAGGCCCTGGCGATCCAGGTGATGGTGGCGGCGGTGGCGACGGCGGTGGCGGCGGTGGCGGAAACACCAACAACGCGCCTGTAGCCAGAATGGCTCCGCTGGCGGCTTCAGTTCAAGCCACGATCAAGCAAGGCGCGATTGTGCGGCTTGACGGTTCGCAATCCAGCGATGCCGACCTTGACCCGCTGACTTACGTTTGGAAGGACGGCGAAACGATGGTTGCCGAAGGCGCGATTGTTGATGCGACTTTGGCGGTCGGAATTCATTCGATTACGCTGACAGTTTCAGACGGCAAAGGCGGCACGAACACAACCGCTCCGCAACAGATTGAAGTGCTGCCCCGTCCGCTGACAATCCTCAGCGCGACTCCGGCGAAGATTCCGCGCTTCAACACCACGACGATGACGATCACAGGCACTGGCTTCAATTCCGACACTCAAGTCCGTTTCGATTGCCCGTCGTATTGCAGCGGCGGTTCGCAAATCACCGTGACGATCGTCAGCATCGAAGAAGATAAAATCGTCATCAGCGCCAAAACAACTCAAAACACTCCATTCGGCAACCGTGACGCAGTTGTCGTCAACCCGAGCGGATCAAACGCCGGATCGGCCAAACTCGCGCGCAGCAATTACGTCTCGAATTAAACGACTGCGCGTTTCAACCGCTAACTCCAGAGGCCGTACGGGATATTTCATCCCGTACGGCCTCTGTTTTTTTCTACCCGCGTGAGCGATTTGCGTTTCGGTTTCCGCTTTAGTTAGTCGGGAAACAGTTATGCAACTTTCGCGTAGTCTTCACAGGCGAGTTAATAAATTAGGGCGATTGATTGACTCTGTTTGTGCTCGCTGGCTAATCTCTCCGGCGTCTTTGCCGAATTCTGCAACTCCGCCGGGAGAACCAATGATTGAAGACGAACCGCCAATGACCGGGGCACATGATGTCACCAGGCTGCTGTTGGAATGGCGCAACGGAGACCAGCAGGCGCTCGAACAACTGACTCCGCTGGTGTACGGTGAACTGCGCCGGTTGGCCGCTCGCTATCTGCGCAAGGAACGCGAAGGTCACACGCTGCAAACTACCGCGCTGGTCAACGAAGCCTATCTGCAATTGATCGGCCAACAGGCCAGAGATTGGCAAAACCGGGCGCACTTTCTGGCCATTGCTTCACACCTGATGCGAAACATTCTGGTGGACCACGCGCGCGCTCACATTGCAGCCAAACGCGGAAAAGGCGAGCAAGCTTTGCCGCTTGACGAAGCACGAAAGGTTCCCGGCCAAACCGCGCCGGATATTTTGGCGCTGGATGACGCCTTGAACGATTTAGCCAAACACGACGAACGTAAAAGCCGCATCATCGAGTTGCGTTATTTCGGTGGCCTGAGCATGGAAGAAGTTGCCGAAGTCACAGGCCTTTCCATCGCCACACTGCGCCGCGAATTGCGAATGGCCGAAGCCTGGCTGGGAAGGCAGATTCAAAAGCAATGAGCAATGTGCCGTAGGTTGTCCAACCTGCGAAGCATTCTGCGGCAAACCATTCCGTTGTCATTAAGCGGCTCGTTTATGGAGCCGCCGCAGGTTGGACAACCTACGGTACAACAGGAGAAACACAATTATGACTCCCGAACGCTGGCAACAAGTCAAAAATCTGGTCAACTCAGCATTGGAGCAAGACGCCGAACAACGCTTCGCTGTCCTCCAACAATCTTGCGCCGAAGATTTACCTTTGCGCCGAGGCGCTGAAGCCCTGCTCTCTTTCCACGAACAGGCAACTCGCAATTTGGCCAATGCACCTGTGAAGCTCAGTTCCGCAGGCACTATGCCGCCCAGCTGGCAACGGATTGAGCAACTCTTTCAATCCGCATTGGAATTGCCAGCCGCTGAACGCGTTGCGTTTCTGGCAAGGCGCTTGCGGCAACGACGCGGAGTTACACCACGAGGTCGAGGCTCTGCTGGTTTCCAAACCGGCATGGGTGGAATATTCAAGGCGCGGTTCATCAAGCCGCCGGGTTGCTGGCCGATTCAACTGAAAAAGCCAGATTCACATCTGGAATGACGCTCAATAAGCGGTATCGCATCATCGGTCAACTTGGCAAAGGCGGGATGGGTGAAGTTTATCGCGCCGACGATTTGAAGCTCGGCCATCCGGTGGCGCTGAAATTTCTGACTGAAAAGCTGTCGAACGACAAAGCCATGCTCGCGCGGTTTCACAGCGAAATCGCCATGGCGCATCGTGTCACGCACCCGAATGTTTGCCGCGTTCACGACATCGGCGAAGTGACGACTTCATCCGGCAAGCTGCACTTTCTTTCGATGGAATATGTGGACGGCGAAGACCTGTCGTCGTTGCTGCGCCGCATCGGTCGCTTGCCTGCGGACAAAGCCGTCGAGATAGCCAATCAGCTTTGCGCCGGAATTGCCGCCGCGCATGAAGCGGGCGTGCTGCACCGCGATTTGAAACCGGCGAACGTGATGCTGGACGGCAAAGGCCGCGTCCGTATCACGGATTTCGGCCTGGCNATAGATTTAACCCTCGACCCTCGTGGCCGGTTGCGCAGTTTTCAGGCTGTGCCGCCTCAATTGGATGAGGCCACGGACGCAGCGCCTGCTCCCGACTACACGCTGCTTTTTGCTGCGGCTGGTCTGGACATCACGAAATTTACGCCGACTGTGTCCAAGTGGCTGCCACCGGTCAACAGTGATAATCGCGCGGCCTGGGAGGGCGTCTTCCCCTATCAAGTGCAACTCCCGCTTCGCATCGAGGCGGCATCTTATCGTGGCCGGCCAGTTTATTTTCAAATGATTGCTCCCTGGGATAAACCCAGTCGCATGGGAACAGATCAGCAGACAGTCATAATCAATCCCTGGATAATTTTAACTAGCCTGATGACGCTGGCAGGCGTGCTGGTCGCCCGTCGCAATTTGCGCCTCGGGCGCGGAGATCGCAAAGGTGCGTTCCGTCTGGCTCTCTACTTTTTTGCGCTAATAATGCTGTCTTATTTCGTCGCGTCTCATCACACTCCTACTAGCGCCGAGTTCATACGTTACTTTACTAACATCTCTATTGCGTTGTTTTACGCAACCAGCGTTTGGCTGCTTTACTTGGCGCTCGAACCGTATGTGCGTCGCAGCTGGCCGCACCGCATCATCGCCTGGAGCCGGTTGCTGTCCGGCCATTTTCGCGATCCACTGGTCGGACGAGAGTTTCTGGTGGGCAGCCTATTTGCAGTTGGCCTTTCTTTACTCTTTTTTCCTATCGGCCTGATAAGGAAATGGCTTGGTTTACTCGAAAGACAGCCCGGCGCAGTACTCCCAAAGACTCTGTACGGACTGCGTGGATTGGCAGAGTCCTTTTTGGATGTGCACGCATCCATGGTCATCTGGGCTTTGTGGTTACTATTTATTTTACTCTTTCTATCTCGCGTGCTGCGCAAAAAGTGGCTGCTGGTTAGCGCAACTTGGCTACTCTTCACCTTTATTTTCGGACTACAGTTTCGTATCACAGATGCAGAAGGCTGGGTCCTTATTGGCTTGCTCAACATTTGCTGGATCATCCTTCAGATGCGCTTTGGGCTGCTGGCGACGGCTGTCTTTTTTACCAACGTTTTTCTACTTGTGACTTTCCCGCTTACATCCGATTTTTCGGCCTGGTATGCGGAAGGAACCTTCTTCGTCCTCGGCGTCTTTCTGATCACTTGCGGCTATGGCTTTTACACCTCGCTGGGCGGGCAGAAGGTCTTCGCGGGAAAGCTGCTGGAAGAATGAAGGCAGACAATCCAAACATCTCGGCAGGCTGTAGTAGAATGCCGCCATAACAAAACTATCCACGAAGGAGTCACGATGGAACTCACAATCACATTACCCAACGAGTTTGGCTCTCAGGTGCAAGCCGCCGCCGCGCGCAATGGCCGTGCTGTCGAAGATTACGTCATTGATGCCGTCAAAACAGTGATGCTGAAACCATCACTAGATGAATTGCTGGCTCCCGTGCGCGCGCAATTCGCCGCCAGCGGAATGACTGAAGAAGACTTCGATCAGTTGATCGAAGAAGAGCGACAAGCCATCTGGGAAGAGAAACACGGAAAGAAAGCCTAATGTCCCCGATAACTTCAGCCATTACAAAAGTCGTTTTCGACTGCAATGTCTTTTTGCAGGCACTGGTCAATCCCAATGGTCCAGCCGGGCGCTGCAAGCAGTTGGTTGATCGCGGCGAAGTCGAGTTGTTCGTTTCGGAAGAAGTGCTGACCGAAATGGCCGAAGTGTTGAGCCGCCCGCGAACCAGAAAACTTGCTCCGGCATTGACCATCGAAGTGATCGAAGCCTTCATCGCTGACGTTCGCCTCAAATCCATCTGCCTGCAAAACGTTCCCGAAGAGTATCGCTTCGAACGCGACCCGAAGGATGCTTGCTACATCAACCTGGCAATTGTGGCTGGGGCGAAGTTCATCGTCAGCCGGGACAACGATCTGCTCGATCTGATGAACCCAAATAGCAAAACAGCCGGAGAATTTCAGCGACGTTTTCCAATGCTCAAGATCATCAATCCCACCGATCTGCTTGCCGAAGTCGAGAGCAAATAGAGTTTGAAAGCTCCTCAAAGGTGTTCGCGAGGAAGCTGCTGGGAGAGCGAACGCCAGCCTCGGCGTTGACGCCGCAAATGATTGAAGCCCTCTTTGAAGAAGCAACGACGCTAACCCTGTGCGCCAAATTTGAATGCAAGCAACAAAGCCAGCTTGTTTTCTAATACGGTCTGGTATTAAATCCGCCCGCTATGGCAACTTCTGCAAAAGTCCAAATCACAAAAAACTGCAGAGTTTCTGCGCTCCGCCATATCAGCTTTAACCGAATTCAAACACTGTTCGATTCAACAAAGTATTTTCCCTACACAGGAGGTTTATCGAAATGATTACCGACAGCCAGCTGCAACAGATCATGCCTACACTGTCGCAACAGAGGCGACAGATGTTCGTCCTGTTCCTGAATAACATTATGCCCACTTACGACATCAACTCCCCGATGCGCGAAGCTGCCTTTCTGGCTCAAATCGCGCACGAATCCGGCGAGTTGAGATTTTGGGAAGAAATTTGGGGGCCGACCGCCGCCCAAAAACGTTACGAACCTCCCAGCGATCTGGCTAAACGGCTCGGCAACACTCAGCCCGGTGACGGCAAACGTTACAAAGGCCGTGGGCCGATTCAAATCACAGGGCGATTCAATTACAGAAAATACGGACAGCTTTTGCAGCTTGATCTTGAAGGCAATCCCGATCTGGCTTCGACGACTCAGATCGGATTTGAAACCGCCTGCCAGTACTGGAAATTAAACGGGCTGAACGAACTGGCGGACATTCCGGATTTCACGGCAATCACCAGAAAGATCAACGGAGGTCTGAACGGGCAAGCCAGCAGAGAAAAGTATTATGCCCGCGCCAAACAGGCGCTCGGCGTGCCTGATTCATTCGGCAGCTTCAGTTTATCTGCCGCCGCTGCGCCGGACGACGGACCGGTGACCCACGCCCTGCCCCGCGGGCAGGAAGCGATAGAAGAAATTTTAGGCACAACACCAACTTCATCATCAGGCGACTCGACAAGAGCCGTCTCGAAAAAAAAATCCGCTGTTAAGTTGGCTAAAAAGACTTCTGGGGTGGGAATAAAAGCCGCAAAGAAGAAACCGGCCAAGTCGGCGAAACCCGCTGCCAAGAAAGCGGCGAAGAAGGCTCCGGCTAAGAAAGCCGCCAAGAAGGCGGTAAAGAAAGCTCCGGCAAAGAAAGCCGTCAAGAAAGTGGCGGCGAAATTGGCTAATAAATCCATGAAGAAACCGGCAAAGAAAGCTGCCAAAAAGAAATAGGCCAAAGGTGGTCTGACCGGCCAAAGCAAAAAGAGGGCGCGACTCAGTTTGAGTTTGCGCCCTCGATTGTTTTCGGGATCAAAGTTGATTCAGCCCCTTACTTGCCAGTTCCCTTCAAAGCGTATTTCGCAGTCAAGAGAATGGTTGAAGTTTGCGGGTCGTATCCGGTGACAACCAATGTCGCGGAACGCGGCCCTTTCTTGCTGGGCGTGAATCGAATTCTGACCGGCAGCGTCGAACCACCTGGAATTATCACAGGGTAGCTAAGCGGGCTGACCACATTGAATTCAACCGAAGCCTGTTGCGGTGTGCCGCCAATGATTTCGCAAACCAGGGTAATTGCCAGATCGCAAGCTTCGGTGTTGGTGATATTCAAGTACTGATCCCTGAACTTGCCAACCGTCACGTCTCCCCAATCCATGGAGCCTGTAACCGCAATTGCGCTGACTGGCGCTTCGCCTTTCAAAGTGACGACTTTGGCGGGCGTCACCGGATCGTCGCTGTTAATGGTCATCGCAGCCATACGCGGCCCGGTTGAACCTGTCGGCATAAAGCTGACCGTCACAACTTTCGATCCGCCCGGCGGAATAACGAACGGAAATGTCGGCAGCGGAAGAAGCTTGAACTCCGGCGAACTGAACGTAATGCTCGATACCGTCAAATTGCATTCGCCAGTGTTTTTGATTGTCAGCGGCAACTCGCCCGACTTGCCCAAACAGACTTTGCCAAATTCCAGTGGATCGGGCATTGCCTGAATCACCGGTGGCGGCACAGTGCCCACAACTTTGACCAGCCTGTTCGGCGTGTTCAAGTCGTTGCTCATGATCGTCAACGTAGCCATTCGCATTGGATCAACCGTAAAGCCCATAGGCATAAACTGAATCGTCACGTCGCGAGTGCCGCCTGGGGGAATGACCAGAGGGAACGGAACGACGCCGATGACTTTGAATTCCGGCGAACTGGAAGTGATGCTTTTGACTACCAGATCGCACATGCCGCTGTTGCCTATGGTCAGGGTTTTGTTGTTTGTGCTGCCGGGGCAGGTTTTGTCGAAGGTAATTGGATCATTGACGACAATCGTGGCTCCGTCGGCGATTCCGGTTACGACCACATCGAAAAACGGCGAAGCCGGATCGTTGTTGCCGATGCGTATGGTTGCGGATTGAGTCCCCAGAGTGGTCGGCGTAAACCTGATCGTAAAATTGACCGAAGAACTAGCGCCGATATTCAGTGGAGTTGACGGCAGCGGCAGGACGGTGAAATCGCCTGAACCAAACAACCGTTGCACGCTGTCAACTCTGAGGTCAGCGGTGCCGACATTGAAGACTTGAATGTTTGCCGTCACGCTTTGCCCCAGACAGGTTCTGAACTGTCCACCGTTTTCCACATTGACGGCAATCACCGGCCCCGAAGCAACTTTCAATTCAAACGCGCCTCGTCCGAACGTTCCAACGCGCAACACTTTGGCTTGCGAGTTCAACGCCAGATCGGTGACTGGGACATTCGGCATATGCTGATCATCAAGTGTTGTCCAGCTTGCTCCGGCGTCAACGGAGCGAATGACTCCCAAATCAGTTCCAACATAAATTGTTGTTGGAGTCGTGTCTCCGTCAAGCGCGATGGCGTTGTACGGAACGTCGAAAATCGTGCCGCCACCCACAGTTGGCGAAATGTCTGTCCACATAGCTCCGGCAATAGTAGTGCGGAAGATATGACCGGAGCCGAACCCAGATAACGTCGCATAGATCACTGTCGGATCATTGGGATCGAATGCGACTCTGGTGACAACGCGGTTCGGCAGGTTGCGAGTGATGTCTGTGAATGTGACTCCTGAAGGCGGTCCAACCGTCGAGGCCAGCGCATTGGTCGAAACCCAAACCTGATTGAATCTAGCCGCGACCACGAAGTTTGAATTGCTTCTTGCCACATCGGTATCGCCGACTCCACCTCCCAGATTGCCCAAACTGCGGTAATTGTTTCCGGCATCGGTGCTCTGAAACAGCGAAGTTGCCAGCCCACTGACATAAAGCACCCCGGCTTGATTTGGATCCACAGAAATCGAAGACAACCCGCAACCCAATTCACTGTCGGGAATTCCGGAGCGAATGATGTCCGGCCAATTTGCTCCACTATCACCGGATCGAAATGCGAGCGTGCAGGGATTGCCGCAACAAATAAAACCCTCCTGTGTGATACACACGGTCAGTCATCACCGAATCGAATTTTACGTCCCAACCATCACCGCCTTTGGTATCGTTCCAATCAATGCTGCCGGTTGAGCGGATTATTCCGTTGTCTTGCAACCCACCCAGGGTAACGCTGGCCGTTGAATCATTTTCTTGACCGTCAGGTTGTAAATCAAAGCAGGTTTGAAAACCTCCGGCGTTGATCGTTGCCGGAGCGCCAGCCAAACCCGTGCCGGTGAAATGCGCTCCATCGTCATCGGTGCGCCAGATGCCGCCATCGTTGCCGGTGTAAACCAGAGAAGGCATTGACGGACGGCGCACGAATGTCCAATCGGCGTGCGTGTCCGCGTGTACACCAGCGCCGATGTTGGTGAAGTTCGCGCCGGAATCCGTTGAGCGAAAGATTCCGACGGCTCCGTAATAAACAATGTCGCTAGTGCCGTTGCCGGGTGAAGCTGGATCAACTCCGAGCGTCAGGTTGAATCCGCCCGGTGTACCTTGCGGCCCGGCGCGAAAACTCCGGGGCGCTGAGTCCAGCTTGCGCCTTGATCCAGGCTTTCAAAAATACCGGTTGTTCCGGCGCTGGAATGCGTTGCCCATCGAATCCAGAATCGGATTGCCCATCGACTCGCGAGCAACTCCCGCACCTTGCATCGTGGCGTATATGACTTGGACGCCATTGGGATTTGGACTGGCGGCTGGCGGAGCAATTGCCACGGCGACTTTTCCAAATCCCCAGCCGTTCATCGTCAACACTCCGGCTACCGCCGGAGTCGTTCTGGTCAACACTTGAGTCCAGGTCTGTC
>JBGAPB010000070.1:0-20714 GCA_044221525.1 Blastocatellia bacterium
CGCCCACCTCGGTCGAGCCGGAGAAGCCCCCCATCCCATCCCCCAACCGGATCGAGACCGCGGCGGAGCCAAAGTTGGCAGTGGCGAAATCCTGTTTCCCATCCCCATTGAAATCCCCGATGGCTACGGAAATAGGCTGCGCGCCGACACCAATGTTGTTCGAGCCGGAGAAACCGCCTAGCCCATCTCCCAGCCGGATCGAGACATTGTTGGAGTTTTGGTTGGCAATGGCGAAATCCTGTTTGCCATCGCCATTGAAATCCCCGATGGCCACGGAAATAGGCTGTGTGCCGACGCTTACATTTGCAGCATTGGTGAAGAAAGTCGTTGTATTACAGGCGGGGCCGGGCTGCACAGTCAGCATGAAGGTTCTCTGCAGGCTCACCGTGCCGTTGAATGCCGCCACCGTCACCGGATAAGTCCCAACCGGATGCGCATTCGTCACCTGCACGATGCCCGTCGCCGGATCCGCTGTGAACGTCCCCTTGAAATTTGTGTTGGTTGCCACCTGCATGCTGGTCGCATTCAGCGGCGCTGCATCCGGTGTGACGGTCGTGGAACCGCCCAGCGTGATCGTCGCGTTCGGATAGTTACCCAAGGTCAGTGGTGTGCTGCACGCACCCAGCCGGATCGAGACATTGCCGCCCAGGTTTCCGGTGGCGAAATCCTGCCGGCCATCGCCATTGAAATCCCCGATCGCCACGGATTGAGGAGACGAGCCGACGCCCAAATCGGTCCCGCCGGAGAAGCCGCCCAGACCATTCCCCAGCCGGATCGAAACATTGCTGGTGCCTTCGTTGGTAGCGGCGAAATCCTGTTTCCCGTCCCCATTGAAATCACCGATGGTCACGAATTTAGGACCGTCGCCGACCTGAACCTGGGTCGAGCCGGAGAAGCCGCCCATCCCATCCCCCAACCGGATAAAGACATGTTGGCTGGCGGTGCCATCCACACCGGCAACGAGATCCTGATTGCCATCGCCATTGAAATCTCCAATGGCCACGGAGATAGCGCTCCTGCTGAGCCCCACATCCGGCGCGCCGGAGAAACCACCCATCCCATCCCCGAGCTGGATCGAAACTTTGAGGCCATTGGCGATGGCAAGATCCTGTTTGCCATCCCCATTGAAATCCCCAATGGCCACGAATTCAGGAGCCGAGAGGCCGCCGACCTCGGTCGTGCCGGAGAAGCCGCCCAGACCATCCCCCAGCCGGATAGAGATCGCGTTGGAGCCAGAGTTGGCAGCGGCGAAATCCTGCTTGCCGTCCCCGTTGAAATCCCCGATCGCCACGGATTGGGGATTTGAGCCGACGCCCACATTGGTCGTGCCGGAAAAGCCGCCCAGCCCATCACCCAGCCGGATCGAGACCGTGTTGGAGAGAATGTTGGCGGCGGCAAAATCCTGCTTGCCGTCGCCATTGAAATCCCCGATCGCCACGGAAAAAGGTCTTGAGCCGACGCTGACATTGGTCGAGCCGGAGAATCCTCCCAATCCATCCCCCAGCCGGATCGAGACCGTATTGGAAACAAAGTTAGCGGCGGCGAAATCCTGTTTGCCATCACCATTGAAATCCCCAATCGCCACGGAGCGAGGCTGCGAGCCAGCGCCAACATCGGCAGCGCCGGTGAAAGCGGGTGGTGTCGCCGCACACGCCGTGATCGTTTGCACCGTCAGCGTGAAGCTGCTCGTCGCACTGACTCCCATGCTGTCAAACGCGGTCACCGTCACCGGATACGTCCCCGCCGGATGCGCATTCGTCACCTGCACGACTCCCGTCGCCGGATCCGCCGCGAACGTTCCCTTGAAATTTGTATTGGTCGCCGCTTGTATGCTGGTTGTATTCAGCGGCGCGGCATCAGGCGTGATGGTCGTGGAGCCGCCCAGCGAGAGCGTCGCGTTCGGATAGTTGCCCAACATCGGCGCCGCAACCAACTCAACATGCTCGCGCAACGGCTTCATTACGCGTGCGCCAGCCAGCCGGGCCGAGAACGAACGCGAAGTTTGCGCTGCCTTCGCGCCAAATTCGGTGAAGTGAACGGCGGCCAGGCTCGCCATCAATCCGATGGCCAGCGCCATCAACTTAATTTTCCAATTGGGATTCCGTGTGATGTTCATGATTTTCTCCACTTTGATGGTCACCTTGATCGCAGCGAGACCGGTTCTGAAGTTCGGCTGCTTCTGTGGTCGTCCTGCCTGCCGTCGGACACACTTCGGCCACGCGAGCAGATGCGTTATTTGCCCGTTTTCAAGAAATTGTCAGTTGTTGCTTTTGAGTCTTTATTTGAGGCGCAGTCAGCCGTCGTCCGCGCCGCCTCTGGTTAATAGCCTGGCAATTTGATCCTGTCCCTGTTGCACGGCGATGCTCATCGGAGTCCATCCATCGTCACTCTCAAGAGCGCAGTCAGCGCCGTATGCAAGCAGCAGTTCGACCGTATCCGTATGTCCCCATAAACAAGCTTTGATCAATGCGGTGGAACCATCCAGAGCCTGCGCATTCACATTAGCCCCGGATTTCAGCAGCATTTGCACGATTCTGACGTCCCCGGTAACCGCCGCAAACATCAATGGAGTTCCTCCATTGGGCGTCCTGGCATTTATATCGGCCCCCGCCTCGATCAATGCGGAAATGGTTTCAGCAGCGCCACGTTGCACCGCTTCAATTAACAACTGAGAAGTTTTTCTGATTGGGACTTGGATGACTTATCTCCCACAAATTCGCTTAATAGATTTTTTCAGACACTTCAACTTTAGCGAATTGTGGGCCAGAGCGGGATTTTGTGTTTAAGTTGCTGATTTAACAGAGCTTGAGTGGAAATGCATTATCTGAATTAAGTGTCCAGGTTGGACACAAAGTGTCCAACCTGTGTCCAATCCAGGTGTCCAATGGACACTTGTGGCTGGTTTCAGTCATTGTCAATTCCGAGTTCTTTCAGCCAGTTATAAAAAGTTGACCGGCTGACACCTAAATGTCTGGCAGCGGCGGCGCGATTACCGCTGGTGTGCGCCAAGGCTTCCTGAACGCGCCGTCTTCTGTCCTCATCTGTGACAGGCTGAGTTTGGGTGGAACTTGCAGTGTATGTAACCAGGCTGGTGATTTCCGGTGGAAGGTTATCAGATTGAATGACGCCGCCAGAACAATGAATCACCGCGGATTCGATTGCGCTCTTCAATTCGCGAATGTTTCCCGGCCAATCGTAATTGATTAACCGTTGCATCGCTTCCTGACTGATGTCTTTTGCTGGTTGTCCGTTGGCGGTGCGTGATTGGCTTATAAACCAGGCGACCAGCAGCGGGATGTCGTCGCGTCGTTCACGAAGTGCAGGCAAATGAATGCGGGTGACGCGAATGCGGTAAAGCAGATCCTGCCGGAAATTTCCGGCAGCCACCTCAGCGCTTAAATCGCGATGTGTGGCGGCAATTACGCGAACGTCTATTTTGCGCGGCTTCGATTCTCCCAATCGGGTAATTTCGCGTTCCTGCAGCACGCGCAACAAACTGGTTTGCACTGTCGGCGGAATGTCGCCGATTTCATCCAGAAACAGCGTCCCGCCGTTGGCTGCCTCAAAAACGCCAATCTGATCGGAAACTGCGCCGGTGAATGCTCCGCGTTTATGGCCAAAAAGCTGGCTGTTGACCAAGGATTCAGAAAGCCCAGCGCAATTGAGCGCGATGAATGGTTTTGCTCGACGAGGCCCAGCGTAATGAATGGCACGCGCCGCCAACTCTTTGCCCGTTCCGGTCTCACCTTCGACCAGGACTGTGGTTTCAACCTGCGCCACATCCTGAATTTGTTTGTAAATGATCTGCATGGCCGGACTGTCGCCGATCATATCGTGAAACCCTGCCTTGTCAGCGAGCAGGTTTCGCAGGTCATAAATTTCCGAGACATCGTACAGGCAAAAGATTTTTCGCGCCGGATCACGCGGATCATCCAGTGCTTCTATCTCCATCCAGTAACTGCGATTGTTGGCACCCTGTATATGAACTGGCAGCTTGGTTCGTAAATCGCTTGGAGTTTTCACCAACGATTTGAGATGTTCCAAGTCTTGCGATTTTAGAGGAAGCACTTCTGACCAATCCTGCCCCGCTGCATCTTCATTGCTTTTGCCCAGAAGCGACTGTGCGGTTTCGCTGATGAAATTTACGCGTTCCTTTCGATCCGTAATCACAACGCCAAGACGCAACTGGTTTAGCGTGGAAAGCAAATCGTCGTTGGATTGGTTGAGCTGAATATTTGCCCGAGCCAATTGCTCATTGGCCTGCTCGATTTTATGGGTTTGCTCGACAATCACACTGGTGCGTTCCGCCACTTTCGTCTCAAGCTTTTGCGTTCGCTGCACCAGATGGCGAACACGCACCCTGTAAGCGGCAAAAGCAAGCAATCCAGTCACGAGACCACATAGCCCGTAAAACCACCAGGTTTGGTAAAAATGTGGGCGAAGATAAAATTCAATTTTGGCGCCGGTTTCATTCCAAATGCCGTCTCCGTTGGCGGCAATCACGTGGAAGGTATACTGCCCCGGGGATATTCCCGTGTAATAGGCAATGCGACGGTTGCCAGCATCAATCCAATCGGCATCGTATCCTTCGAGCCGATATTTGAATCGCGCCTTTTCGGGAGCCGTAAGACTCAATGAAGTGTACTGAATCTCCAGGTTGCCATCTCCCGGTGGCGCCTCACTCCGCGCATACAAATCCAGCGGCGCAGCATTTACGAACAACCCTTCGACGGCAACCGGCGGCGGCAAGGCGTTGATGTGGTTCGGGTCAACAACGACAACGCCCTTCAAGGTCGGAAACCATAGTCGGCCATCTGCCGACTTCCAGCCCGCAGGTTGATTGCCTCCATTGGCTTCACTCGACTTCATGCCGTCATCAATGCCGTAAGCGATGGAAGTAACAGATTTGATTTTGCCGTCGGCGAAATTATTCAATTCCCGCAGACTGACCCGATAAATGCCGCGGTTGCAGCTCATCCAGAAATTGCCACGGTCGTCCTTCAGAATCCGTGAAACGACGTTGTCGAACAACCCATCTTTTTTTGTTATTGGGACGAAACGGCCATCCTTCAAACGATTCAACCCGCCGCCATAGGTCCCAAGCCAGACGGTGCCATCCTCCTCTATCTGAATGGCGCGGATATTATTGTGGGAAAGCCCATTGGCTACGGTGTAGTTGGTGAACTGTCCATCCTTTAAGCGACTCAGGCCTCCTGTAGTTCCAAGCCACAAAGCGCCACTGCGGTCTTCGGCAATAAAGCGCACATCGTTGTAAACCAGACCTTCTGTCGTCCGGTAAGGAACAAAGGTGTCGCCCTTGTAAAGAAAAAGTCCGCCTGTGAACGCTGGACTGCTTTCAGCGCCCACCCACAATCTTCCCTCGCGGTCTTCAAATATTGCGTGTGCCGACAATCGCGGCAGCAGGTTTTCAGAAGCGTCCGGCGATGTAATCCGGGCGTTTTTGAAACGGTAAACTCCCTCCTGAACGCCCAGCCACAAATCTCCCTTGCGATCACGGAGTATTGATCGCACGAATTTCCAGTCTTCAAGGAGGGTAAATTCATTACCGCTTCGCTTGAAGAATTGATTCCCCCCCATCCAAAAATTGCCTTCGGCATCGCCAAAGATGGCCTCAAAGCCCAGGTCTGACAGGCCTTGCTCCGCCGCATAAGAAACTATTGGGGCTTCCTTGTAACGATGAAGTCCAAGCCCGATGTTGCCTACCCATAAGTTTCCTTCGCTGTCACGGATGAAAGATCTCACCAATTCTTCCTTGCGAAAGATGTCCTTCAAATCTGAGACCGTCCTGAATGGAACGATCTTCTCTCCATCAAACCGGGAGATGCCGCGCGGTGTCAGAAAGCAGGTCTTGCCCTTTTGATCTTCAAAGATGAAGTAGGCCAGATTGTCTAATGGTTCGTTATAGGCTGGCGCTGAGCTTGTAAACTTGAAGCTATAGCTGGCAAAAGTTGTGAATTTCTCTTCTCGAAAACGGAACAACCCGCGATGAGAAGCCACCCAGATGCTGCCATCGGAAGTCTCTCGAAGATCAAGCGCAGGGGTGAGCGGCATGTCTGCTGACGATTCGTAGGTAGTAAATGTGCCATTCCGATAACGCACAAGTCCTGAGCGCTTGGTCATCCAAATGCTTCCGTCACGGGCGGCGCAAAGCAACCAATTACTAGCCCCCTGAGACATATCATCCCTGAGTGGAACACTGAATTTTCCATCTGCATAACGCGCCAGCCCGCGCCGAGTCATAATCCACAATGCGCCATTCTGATCCTCAGTGATTGCTCTCACCTGGTCATCCGGCAACCCATCCTTGATGGTCCAGGTTGTGAAGCGACCGTTGGCATAGCGGCTTAAACCGTTAAACGCAGTACCTATCCACAAATTCCCGGCGTGGTCTTCAAGTAGTGATGTTATCCCGTTGCTCTTAAACTCTGGAGAATTATCTGAGTCAAAGACGGTGAATTTGATTCCGTCGAATCTGGCCAAGCCGCCAAAAGTGCCAAGCCACAGATAACCATCGCGAGTTTGCACGATTGCCGTGACTGAGTTTTGCGGCAATCCATTTTCGGTTGTCCAGTTGTGGTGCAAATAACGGACATCCGTGAAGTCTGAGTTTTGCCCGGCGGCGATTCGATTCAGGCAAAGAAGGATCGAAAGGCAAGTCAACGCCTTAAATGTGTGTGGTAGAAGCTTGTGTGGTTCAAATGACACTCTGTCCCGACCTCACCATCAGATATCTTTGGTCTATGGCAGTCTCCCAATTGATCAGAACGCTAATATTTCCGCGTCTTTTCGGGATAAAAATCAAGAGTCTGAAATAACGTCAAATCAAAATCATTTTAACCGCAGTTTCATAAACAGCCTTTCGCCATCAACACTGGAATGATTATCCAGAGCAATCCCTTGATCAGGAAAAACCAAACTCCGGCCAAGCCAATCCGCTTCAGCCAGGAAGTAAACCGACTCTGATTTACCGGTTTGACAGATGATTCATTCGGTATGTTGGCGTGAGATTGCATAGTTTTAGGTCAACTCGACTTTGCCTTTCGGAGTTTTAAGCGTGGCCTTGATGGTTGGAGCAGATGCCTTGGTGATTTTAGCTTTGATTCCCAGTGCCTTCATCGCCTCTGAAATGGATTCGGCCTCTGTATGACCGAACTCCAGGGAAAGCAGTTGGCATCCTGTTGGAGAATCCTGCGAAGGATGGAGTGAATCCTTATCCCATTGGATAAAAAATGGAATGACGTTGAAATAAACAATGCCTTTGTCAGTCTCGCGCGCAACACTGAACGAGCGCCATTTGAGCAATTTACCATCCGGGCGCATTCGTGAACCATCCAAGGGACCGGCAACGGCGAGTTTGGCCGTTTTGGCGCTCCCTGCCAGTGCATCAATTTCATTGGTGGCGGATGCCCACAAAACCAATCGCGGCTCGGCCAATTTCAACAAATCAGCAGCCCGTTCATGCCCCGCCTGCTGCGGGTCGGGCGCCAGCAGTTCCAAATATTGCCTATTGCCAAAGGAAATCAGGGCATTCTGAGTGCCTCTGTTTGGATGTTTGCCACCAAATACAGGGCGAACTCCGGTTTTCTTTTCGAGCCATTCAATGCCCTTCTGCAAATCGCTGACGCCTAGCACCAAATGATCTACGGCATCTTTTGCGTCCCTGAGTTTCATCTCTTCTCCAATTGCAGTTCCGCATAGAAATGAAGCCAGTAAAGCCGAGTTGCCCAGTTGCAGAAAATGCCTGCGCGATTGAAAAGGCTGGCCCGGCAAAATCAATGTGTTTAGATCGTCCATTCCACACGCTCCAGTTTCTGATTTTGAGTTGATAAGTTTTGGCCACAAAACCAGCCAGACAATAATTGATCCCGCGCCAAGATTCCACTTGCCGCAGACCGTGCCAGATGGCAAAGTCATTGACGGCAATCGCCGGAAATTTTCAAACGACATTCAAAAAGGACAACAATAAATGAGCCAGGAAAAAGTGACTGTTATCGCTTACATCGAAGTCAAACCCGGAACCGAAGAAGCCTTCCAGCAACACGCCTCTGCGGTCATCGCCGCCACACGGGCCGAAGAGGCCTGCATCAATTACGACCTTCATCAAGCAGCTGATGCCCCGCACAAATTCGTGTTTTATGAAAACTGGACAAGCATGGCCGGATTAGATCAACACGCGAAATCGGCTCACATCCAAACGTTCCGCAGCGGCATCGCCGACCTGATCGCCAAGCCGACTGAAATTACGATTTGGAAGATGGTTTCTGAACTCGCAAGCTAAATCCGGTTCAGAATCAAGACAACACCATGAAAGCAAGCATCAACCATAGCAAGATTTTCAGTAATAGCGGCCTTGTGTTTTGCGTGGTCATGCTTGCTTTGCAAACCCAGGCCACGACAGAAGGGCGCAACGCTCAGACTGACACTCAGCTTTCCGGTATCCGTTACGCCATTGAGCTTGCCATTGATTACCGCAACGCCGAGTTTTCAGGAATCGAAACGGTACGCTTCACAAACTCTGGCCGCGAAGAAATCGAGCAGCTAAGTTTCCACCTTTACCCCAATGTCGGTTTAACTGACGAAGACGAAAGCTGGCTAAGCGTTCGCAAAGCCAGCGCAAACGGCCGCGACCTGCGATTCACAATGCGTTCGCGCCAAACCGTGGCCAGAGTTGAATTACCGACAAAGCTTGCCCCCGGTCAAAGCATCGAACTGAGGCTGGAATTTTCTGGCCACGTTCCCAGAGTCCAGCGCGAAGAGGCCAGTTTGCTGGCGCACTTTCTGCAAGAGGTCAACGACGCTGTCAGCGACGAACGCCCAGCGCGCGATGCTCGCGATATTTTCTTTGCAGGTGAAGAAGCCATGCTGCTCGGATATTTTTATCCGATTATCGCTGTCAGACCTTCACAACTTACGGAACACAGTCTGGTTGCCGGAGCCAGCGGGATCACGGTCAGTGAAGCTGCAAATTACGAAGTCAAAGTAACCGTCGTCGAAGGCCTGACCGTCATCGGCTCAGCTCCGTTGATTGAAACGACCGAGGCCGGTTCCGTAATCTCAGGCGAAGCTGGCAAACGGAAAACCTATTTGTTTAAGGGAACGAACCTGCGTGGTTTTGGCCTGGCAATCGCCGAACGAATGAAAAGCGTCGAACAGCAGGTTGAAACGACACGAATCGTTTCGTATTTCCGCGAAGGCGATGACCGGTTGGGCAAACGCGCTTTGGAAATCAGTGTTCGCGCGGTTGAAGCTTATTCGCAATCGTTCGGCGCTTATACACAACCGCTGCTGCAAATCATCGAAATGCCGCTTTCAGCCGGTCACAGCAGCACTGAACTGACCTCGATGATAGTTTTGGCTCAGGCTTATTACATTGATTTTGACCCGGCAAAATCTTCACGGCTGCCAAGCGTTCTGCGCGAACAGGCTGACGTCATTAAAACTTCATTCGAGTTTTCGTTGGCTCACGGCGTGGCTCGTCAATGGTGGGGTATAGCAGTCGGCAGCGATTGCGAACGCTTTCCGTATTTAGATGAAGCTCTGGCAAGCTACTCGGCAGCTTATTACCACGAAAAGGTTTATGAAAAAGGATTTGCCGACCTCATACAGAAACAGCAACTGCACGGAACTTATCAGGGTTATCGAATGTTAGGCGGGCCTGACCTGGAAGTAGACAAACCGGCACGGGATTTTCGCAACGCGCTTCAGTTCACCGCCATTGTCCAGGCCAAAGGCGCAATTTTGTTTTTGCTGCTTCGCCAGGAACTGGGAGATAAAAAATTTTTCGGCGCATTGAAATCTTACTACGCTGCGAATCGTTTCCAGATCGTGACGCCAAATCAATTGCGCGCTGCGTTTCTGAACGTGACTGAAGACCAGCGGACAGTAAACGCGCTTTTCCAACGCTGGCTGAAAGAAAAACACGGCGATGAAGACATTGGCACGCCAGACCTGACTCTGATGTCGCCATCGGTCTCAAAAATGCGAGCACTTGGTCGAGTCTTTGTAAAAATCGGCAAGACGGCGGCCAAGCCGTTTTGATTAGCCCGGAGGCCACGCCATCGGTCGCCCGCCCATCACGTGCAGGTGAATGTGAAAAACGGTTTGCCCGGCATCGGCTCCGGTGTTGGCGACGACTCTAAAACCGCTTTCCGCAATCTCCTCCTGAGCGGCGATCTTTCCGGCCACCAACATCAAATGTCCCATCACGGCGTGGTCATCGCCCCCCGCTTCCTTAAGCGAAGCAATGTGCCTTTTGGGAATCAGCAGCACGTGAACCGGCGCTTGCGGATTGATGTCGCGGAAAGCGAACGAATGATCGTCTTCGTAAACTTTGTTTGAAGGAATCTGTCCGGCTGCGATCCGGCAAAATAGGCAGTTGCTGTCTGGCATTCTTTTCTCCTGTTCTAGTGTTGTGGGATAAACTGAGCGCGGCGCAATGGCCGCTGAGATACTAGCACAACACTTTTTCGTCGCAAGAAATCGCCAAAGAGGTATTTTATGTCCAGCTTTTTCAAGATCGCTTTTATCACTGCGTTACTTTTTACCGCCGCCTGCGACTCAAGTCAGGCCAATGGCCAGTATTCGCTTCAGCAACAATCTGGCGCACCTTTTCGAGTCCAGAACTTTACTTACGAAGTCGTCAACACTTACCCGCACGACCCCGGAGCTTTCACACAAGGCTTGGTCTACCATCAAGGAGTGTTGTACGAAAGCACAGGGCTTAACGGCCAGTCCTCGCTGCGACAGGTCGAACTGACGACCGGTCGAGTTATGAAGAAAGTGGACGTGCCCTCGATGCACTTTGCCGAAGGCTTGGCGCTGTTCAACAACCGACTGTTTCAACTGACTTGGCAATCTCAAGTAACTTTTGTCTACGACCTCGAATTTGCGCCACCATTTGCCCCGCTCAAAACTTTCAACTACTCAGGCGAAGGCTGGGGACTGACGGATAATGGCCAGTCTTTGATCATGAGCAACGGCAGCAACCAGATTCGTTTTGTTGATCCTGAGACCTTCCAAACCCAGCGAACCATAAGCGTCACCGATCAGGATCGGCCTATAAATGAACTCAACGAATTGGAGTACATCAAAGGTTCAATCTTCGCCAACATCTGGCAGACAGATCGAATTGCCCGTATTGATCCGGCAACAGGGAAAGTGACTGGCTGGGTGAACCTGGCCGGGCTTTTACGCCCTGAAGACAGGGCTCGTCCGGTTGATGTGCTGAATGGAATTGCCTATGACGAAGCCAGTGACAGATTATTCGTGACCGGCAAATTATGGCCGAAACTGTTCGAGATAAAGTTGATTTCCAGGCGCGATCCAGTCAGCAGATAGGTTAAGGTTCAGAGTTCACGCTTTAGCGTGTCGGCACGAAAATAGACACGTCTGAACAATTTCAACTTGCAAAATTCTGCTTCACTCCCAACTCGTCGCCGTTGATTGCATCAATGTAAATCGTCCAGTTCATACCATTGCCAACTGTGACAGGAATTGCCAGATGAATTTCCAGCCGCTTCCCTTCCAGTTTCGGGTAAACAATCAACTCGCCAATCTTGACCTCTTCGCGTTTTGTGACTTTGTAGCTCTGCGACTGGCCGGTGATCGTCGAGTAGCTGAACTGGCGGTCAATCAGTTTGTCATAAATTGCCTGGTTCTTGATTTCGGCTCGCGTAGGCAATTTGGCGGCGGGTAACAGGCTGCTGCTCAATTGCAGCAATTCTCCTTTTTTGCCAATCACAAAACTGAGTTCTCCGTAACCTTCCGCAATTTGAAACGGGTAATTCGCCTGCCAGAAAACAGCGCGGTAAAAATTTCCTTCATTGGCAAAAGTCACCAGCGACAGCTCGCTCAGGCTAATTGAATCGCCACTCAGCACCGAACCGGATCGTCCAATAAACCTGCGTATGGCTTCCTTCGCCTCCATTTCGCCAAAGCTGCCGGATTCGCTGGTACTGTCAGACTTTGTATTGATGTTAATTCGCCCGACCAACTCCGCAGGCAAAGCGCGCGGAGCATTCAGCACGGCAGTTAAATCCGGTTTGAGTTCCGGCAGCCGCCATTCAGCCAGAAATTTCTTCCAAGCCTCCTGTGCAAATTGACTGCGCTCAGGCGTATCTTCGACAAAAGGCGGATAGCCGTCCTGCTGCTGTTGCGGAGTGTTAGTGGCGATTTGCCCCGGCGCAGCACACGCCCAGCCAATCAATGCGAAGCAGATAATCAAAACGAGTTTTTTCATAAGCATCAAATCTCGCGCTCGTCCAAGCCCGGATTAGCGCCTGGCCGATCCGCCAATCCGAATCGTCAGTTCATTGGATGTCACAGATTTCATCCTTAATTTGTATTCCCCGGCAGCCAAAGCAAAGTTGATCTTGTAGGTCAGATTTACAGACCCGCCGGACTTGATAAGTTTTATCGCCTGGTTGTCATCTGTTTGTGGCAACAGAGTTATCTCACGGGCACGTTTTTTAGGGTCAGAAATCACCAAAGAAAACGACGCCAGACCTACTTCATAGGCGCTGTCGGGATCAGAAGCGGTCGAGGGGTATTCAATAACCGCTTCGATCAGAACTCCCTGGCTTTTCGGGTAAACGGTCTGACGCGAAGTCAGCGTGGCTTTCAAGCTGACAAGATCGTTCTTCACCTTTGTCGCAACCGAAGGCGCTTTGGAATTGGCCATGTTGCGATAACCGTCAAAGGCATCCTTTCTTTCCCAGACGCGTTCATCCCAGTCATCGCCAATGCGATCAAACAGAATTTTGGCGACTTTGAATTGCTGAGCTTTCGAAGCCAGTAGCGCCATCTCGTTCAGCCGGAATTTGTTGGTTCCATATTTGGCTTCAATCTCTTTGTAACCGTCCCAGATTTTCTGTCCCCAAAGATTGTTGTCGCGGAAAAAATCTCCGTGGCCGTCCTCCGTGATGTAACGCGGGCGAACGAAAGCGACGATCATGTAATAAGTGATGTCGCCTTCCCGCCCTCCGACGGTTTTGATGGAGTTTTCGGCGAAGGCTTCCCACTGACCTTTGACGCCGTGATTCTGAATCATCAGGTCGAACGCTTTGGTTTGATAAAAGTAGTAGTAGGTCGGTTCAAGTGCGACAGCTCTGGCAAAAATATCGTTGTATCGCGTCCAATCCTCAAAAGCGCGGCCTTGTTCCAGAGCCAGTTTGACGTAATAAAAATGTGGGCAAAGCGAAGGAAGTTGCGCGCCAGGGTCTCTCCTAATCTCGCCTTTTGCTTCTTTGCCCAGATTGACGAAAAAGATTTTCGTGTCGAAATCCAGGGCGATGTTCGCCTGCTTCAACCGTTTCTGATACTCCTTGCCACCAACATCCTTGTCGAATTTGCGCCAGTCTCTGTCAGAAGTCCTGGCCAGTTTGGCGTATTCAACCCATGCGTTGGCCATCGCAATGCGCGCGGTCTGCGATTTCGGCGATGCCTTAGCCCATTTTTCAAAATTATCCAGGTGAGCTTTCCACTGCTGATCGGTTGACGAGCCGCCCGGATTCGGCCAGGCCAGCGATTGATAAAAAACAAATAGTTTCCAATCGGCTCCGGGAAATCGCTCCTTGCTGTCTCTGGCTTGATCGGCGGCGGCATCCAAGGCGGCGAAGTTTCCCTGCTGAAAATTCCGCCTTACTTCGGCAAAGAAATCTTCCTGAGTTTCTTTGGGCTGAGTTTGTTTGCTCTGCGCTACCACACGGCTGGGCGTGAAGGACAAAACGATGGCGGTCAGTAACACAGCGCGAAAAACTGGCGAGAAATCGTGGCTGCATATTTGCTCCTTTAGGGGAATGTAGTTGGGTAAATCACAGTCTGTTTGGCTGCGCGCGGATTATAGCTTCATCGGCAACCGCAAAGGTAATTGAAATAAAGCCGAAGCATTACGGCATTTCTCCTCCGCAAGAAGAAAATCTCTAAAAAATAATCGAGGAGAAACAATGAGACTGAAAAACAAAATTGCTCTCGTCACAGGCAGCAGCCAGGGAATTGGCCGAGCCATCGCCGTTCGCTTTGCCAAGGAAGGCGCGGATGTCGTCATCAATTACAACAGAGGGACGAAAGGCGCAGAAGAAGCTCTGGCGGAAATCGAAGCGACGGGTCGGCGCGGGCTGATCGTTCAAGCCGACCTGGGCAAAGTCGCCGATATTCGGCGGCTGGTGAACACGTCCGTCGAACATTTCGGGCGACTGGATGTGCTGGTCAATAACGCGGGACTGGAAACTCACGCTCCGTTTTGGGACGTGACCGAAGAAGATTTCGACAAGGTTCTGGACGTAAACTTGAAAGGCGTTTTTTTCACCTCACAGGAATTCGTTCGCCATCTGCGTCAAACTGAGCATAGAGGCAAAATCGTCAACGTCTCTTCAGTTCATGAAGAACTCCCATTTCCGAACTTCACGGCTTATTGCGCCAGCAAAGGCGGCGTGAAAATGATGGCCCGCAATCTGGCAGTTGAACTCGGCCCGCTTGGAATCAATGTCAACAACATCGCTCCCGGAGCCATCGAAACTCCGATCAACACCAAGCTGCTGAACGATCCGGCTAAGCTTGGGGCGCTGCTTGGCCAGGTTCCGCTGGGGCGTTTGGGACAAACCGCGGATGTGGCCAGCGTCGCGGTCTTTCTGGCTTCGGACGATGCCGATTACGTGACCGGCTCAACTTATTACGTTGACGGCGGACTGACCTGGAATTACCAGGAGCAATAACGTCAAATCTTCCAAATAGAAGTTGACCGCTTGAAAAATTGACTCAAACCGGGATGGCTCGTATGGTATGCCGCGCTAAACGAAGTTCAACATCCATTATTGGCAAATTCACCATAGGAGAAACTCGAAATGATAAAACGCATGACGGCATCGGCGACTTTAGCACTGGCTGCGTTCGCGTTTACGGCGTGTTCAGAAGCTTCAAAACCAGCCCCTGCAGCGGAAACTAAACCGGCGGCGGCTTCGCCAAACGCGACTCCGGCTGTTCCAGAAACCAAGATCGTTCGCCTTGATCCGGCTTTCGACAAACTGGTTCCGGTTGACGCCAAGGTTGAAAAGCTGGCCGAAGGTTTCGTTTGGACTGAAGGGCCGGTCTGGAACAAGAAGGAAAGCTACCTGCTCTTTTCCAATATCCCCGGCAACGAAATCATCAAGTGGCAGGAAGGCAAAGGCACAAGCCAGTTTCTGCATCCGGCGGGTTACAGCGGCAAAGAACCTTTCACAGGCAAAGAACCCGGCACGAACGGATTGACTTACAACTCCGAAGGCAAGCTGGTGATGTGTCAGCACGGCGACCGTCGAGTCGCCAAGCTGGAAGCCGACGGCAAAATCATCGCGCTGGCCGCCAATTACAACGGCAAGCGATTCAACAGTCCGAACGACCTGACTTACCACTCCAACGGTTCGTTGTATTTCACCGACCCGCCTTACGGTTTGCCAAAAGGCGTTGACGATCCCGCGCGAGAGATGGATTACTGCGGCGTTTACCGGTTGGACAAAAACGGCAAGGTTACTTTGCTGACCAAAGAAATCACCCGGCCAAACGGTATAGCTCTGTCGCCGGACGAGAAGAAGCTTTACGTCGCTTCGTCTGACCCCGACAAAGCCATCTGGATGGTTTACGACGTAAAGCCGGATGGCACGATTGCCAATGGCAAAGTCTTCTTCGATGCAACCGAATGGGCGAAAGCGAAAAAGCCCGGCTTGCCCGACGGCATGAAGGTGGACAGCAGTGGCAACTTGTTTGCAACAGGCCCCGGCGGATTGCACGTGTTTTCGCCGGATGGAAAACATCTGGGAACTTTCGACACTGGAGTCCCAACAGCCAATTGCGCTTTCGGTGACGACGGTTCGACGCTTTACATCACGGCCAACACTGCGCTGTTGCGCGTCAAATTAACCACCAAAGGCAAAGGCTTTTGAGCAGACTTTCCATTGAGTTCCAGCACAGGGAGCGATAACGATCTGGTGACAGAAATCGCCTGCTTGTTATCGCTCCCTGTACTACTTCAAACCTTGCAACTAAAAACCTGAAAACTTACACTCTGCCCGCCTCGTTAACAGCTCCACCCCCATCCGATCTTTGTTCAGTCTTCCCTCTATTCAAAGTTTCCATTCTAAAAGCTATCAGGAGGCTCTCAATGACAACCAAATCACTTATTCGCGCCTGGCGGGCAATCACCATGCTGGCTGTATTGTTCGCTGTGGTTTCCCCGGCATACGCGCAGTTCGACAAGCTTAAGAAACGTATCCCTGGCATGGGCGGCAGCAGCGAGATTGACAACATCCTCAGTCAAATGGACGGTGCGCGGGTAAAATCAGCGTATGCCCGCATCACACTGAGCCTGGCCGATGACGTTATTCGCCGACAGGCGCTCAGAAACTCCTCCAAAAAGAGCGCGCAAAGTCAGATCGAAAAAGATCAGAAAGAAATCGAAGCACTTGACCGCTCAATTGCCGAAAAGCGAAAGCTGCTGGCTGAATTAGGCAAACAAACCAACGGCGGCAAGTACGATGAAAAGACTTCGGAAAAGGTGGAAAAGCAGGTTCAAGCAGATGAACAACAACGAACCGAAAAACGGGCGATGGTTGACCAGGAAATTGCAGATAAAGAAGCCCGCGAAAAAGAGTTGAGCAAACAAGACAAGGAAAATTACGGCAAACTGGCCAAGCTGTTGTACGGCGCAGCCAAACAGGAACAGATCGCCATCGAAACCGCAAAAGACGTCAAACCTCGCGCGGAATCCGCCGCCGCCAACACTAAAAACAGCCCAACCAATCTAATTTCCACGCAACCCAAAAAGCTTAACGACGGAATGAAGGGATTGGGGGAAATCATTTCAGAAGGCCCAGCACACCTGGCAACGTTGTCATCAGTGGCCAACCATCTGGCAAAAATCGGCGGAGTTGACCTGACCGATCCTAAATTTCAACCTACCGTTGCCACCGACGAAGACCAAATCCCGACTGACTGGTAAGCCAAAAACACGGAAAAACCATGAACAAATTTCTTCTTACATTGCTGGCCGTCGCAGTCATGACTTTGGCGACTGTGAGCGCAAGCGGTCAAACACTCCCGGAATCTCCAACGCTTGGCGTTCGATACTTTCGGCTAAGTTCGACGACGGACGCCGAATACAAGGGCGACGCCAAAGCTTTGGCCAGCAGTCTGCGCATCTCGCTCGACAACAGTAAAGGCTTCAAACAAATCGTCACACTTGACGACGAACAGGTCGAACAATTGACCAAACTGATCGCCGATTCCAAAAAAGGCGGATTCAACCGGCAACTGCCGGGCAATTTGGCCGAACCGCCTGACGCTTATGTCTTCCCTGAATTATTGCGCGCAGGCGCTGTCGAACGAGATATGTTTGCCCGCATCGAAATCACCTACACGGTTGAGCTTGGCGCTTCGGCTGTGGATCCGGTGACCCGCGCCATTTTGTTCAGCGACAAAGTGACGATCAGCGAAAAGCGCAATAAAACCGACACTCGCGGCGGCGCAAAAAACGTTTATGAAGATTTGGTATCGAAGGCCGTTGACCGTCTGTCGTCCAAGCTGGCTGCTTTCTTTTTGAAACGCGGTCGCGTGTTGCGAGTGGCTGACGACAACCAAACCTTGTACATCAATTTGGGGACTCGCCACGGCATCAAGGTTGGCGACCGGTTCACCGTTCACAAAGTTGAACATGAAGGCGCGCAAGCCGCTGGCGAGACAGCCGAGGAAGAAGGCCTGGCGGAATTCGACCTGGACGCCAAAGCCACCGTCGAAATCACAGAAGTCCGCGAAAATGCCGCCAAAGCTAAAATTACCGGCACAGGCAAAACCATTAAAAAGGGGGACGCAGTGCGATGGGTAAAACCCTAGTGAGAATTGCGATGAAACAATCAAAACTAAGTTTGTGTTTTACGCTGGCGATGGTTTGCTTATTGACGGTTGTGGCGAGTGCTCAATCTCAACGCCGCCCGGTTCGCATCTTTCTGGACGTGCGCGAAACAAATCTGGACAAAACATCCACGGTGGCAATTAACACGCTCTCTGAAAAATTGGCGGCGGCAGGCTTTCGCGTAACGACCAAAAAAAGCGAAGCGGCGCTGGTAATTAAAGGAACCATCAGTTCGCGATTGACGCCTGTCACGGACGATGTAAAGCGTGAAGGCGGCGTCAATGCCGAAGCTTCGGCTTCGCTGCAATTGCTGGCTGGCAGCGACGTTATCGCCACCAGCGTGGAGCGGTCATCACCCGGCGATTGGGGAGTTCAGGCGGAGCGCGTAGGCGAAGACCGCTTGATCGAAGTCGCCGGTCGTTTGGCAGATGAATTATTTGCCGGTGAATTTGTTCAGGGAGTCACGGGCAAAACCGAGCCAACAACCGGTGCGAAACCGGAAGGAAAAACTGCGACTCCGCGACCTGCCGTGCCGCGAAAATCCGCCGCGCCAAAACGCGGAGTCAGCTTTCTGGAAGTGGTGTCGCTGGTGCAGAATTACGCGCCCGAAGATCGCATCGTCGCTGCGTTGCAAAAATACGGCATCAAATTCAAACCGCGCGAATCGGCGCTCAGCCAACTTCGTTCGCTTGGAGCTTCTGAAACCGTTATCAGCGCAATCAAATCATCCAACATCGTTTCATAAACCTGGTCATAAACCTGAGCTTGAATTCCCGGTAAGTTTTCTATGGTCGGAAAAATCGTCGGCAATTACTTAATCACCAGCGAGCTGGCGCAAGGCGGCATGGGGGCAGTTTATAGAGGTCGCCACCAGGCTCTGCCGCGTGAAGTCGTCGTCAAATCCATTCTACTGTCCTCCTTTCCTCCGCAAGCGCAGGGTCAACTCAAAGCGCGGTTCGTGCGTGAAGCTTATATTCAATCGCAGCTTGATCATCCGAACATCGTGCGCGTGTATGAATTCTTCACGACCTCAGAAAACTATTACCTGGTGATGGAATTCGTGAATGGAATGAGTTTGCGCGACTTGATTCAACGACAAGGTGCGCTGGCGCCAAATCAGGCTGTGGCGATCTTCAAACAGGCCTTGTCCGCGCTGGATTACGCACACACTTTCAGTTGCGTAGACGAATCCGACCATCAGTTGAGGGGCATCATTCACCGCGACATCAAACCGGCCAACCTGTTGCTGGACGGAATGGCGCGACTGAAAATTACCGATTTCGGCATCGTCAAACTTGCTGGCGAAAGCAGCCTGACGCGCACCGGGTTCAACCCCGGCACGATTGAATATATGTCGCCTGAACAGATTCGCGGACAGGAAGTGGATGCACGCTCTGATTTATACAGCCTGGGCGTTTCGTTTTATGAAGCCTTGTCCGGGCGGTTACCTTTTCCCTATTCGGAAACCGGTTCGGAATATGAAGTAATGAGAGGTCACACGGAAGTTTCGCCACCTCCGTTGTCACAACTGGCCCCGACTGTCCCGACGGCCTTGGCATCGGTAGTCATGCGTTCGCTGGCCAAAAATCCCGACGACCGTTTTGCTTCAGCGGCGGAATTTCTGGATGCTCTGCTGGTATACGAACGCCCAAACGCATCAAACAGACAACCGGAGGCCGCCGCTCCGGCGCAACAATCCGCAGACCCAATGACCGAGGTGCTGGAAGCTGTGACGCAGCCTGCGCCATTGACCACGGAAGTTCTTCCATCTGTCCCGACTCTCCCGAATGCCAAACCTGTCGCGGCCAGACCTGCGCCAGCGCGACCTGCGCCATTCGATCAACTTCAAACAAACATCGCGCCAAAACAAACGCCTGCACAACCAAAACGCTCTGGATCGGGCGGCTTAATCGCGGCCAGTGTAGTTTTGGTTTGCCTGATCGCCGCCGCTGGCTTTTACTTTCTGTCGTCTCGGAGTTCGTCGTCAGTTGAAACGTCTACTACTGTTGTGCCGCCAACTTCAACAGCCACATCTGCCGCTTCACAGCAAGATGAGCAGGTCAAACAAATGCGCGATCTGGAACAGCAGGAACGATATGCCGACGCCATAAAACTTTATAGCGACTACCTGCAAGCAAACTCTCAAGTTGAGAATGCCGCGAAAATTTCTGCTCGGCTGGCGGAATTGAAAAAATTGCAGGGGCTGTTGACTGTTGCTGATTTGGAGTTAAGCAAGCAAGATTACGAAGCAGCCAAACGAGATTACTCTGAAGCGTTGAAGCTGCACCCTGATTCCAAACGCGCGCAAACCGGCTTAACCAAAGCGGAAGCCAGAATGCGTTAAAGCAGTCCTCTTTCGATTCAACGAAATCATGCTCACCCCGATCCAATATCACCCAGTGCGTTGTTTATTTTTGCTCGCATTGCTTGCATTGACGGTTTTTGCAGGCTCTACAGAATTCATCAATCAAAATCAGTCCAGCGGTATTCAAACTCAGCCGGGATTTGAACAAGTCGCAACGATCTTTCAGGAAAAATGCATCGTCTGCCACAACCACACGACTCGCAAAGGTGATCTGAACCTGGAAAGTTACGAAAGTTTGATGACTGGCGGAAAGCGAGGCGTTTCCATCATCCCCGGCAAAAGCGGTGAAAGCTTGTTGGGCAAAATGATCGAAGGCGTGGTCAAACCGCGAATGCCGCTTGGCGATGAACTGAGCGCCGACGAAATCAAACTCATCAAAACCTGGATTGATTCTGGAGCATCTGGACCAAACGCTGCGGCAACAAAAACAGAAACTGTTTCGCCAGCAAC
>JBGAPB010000071.1:0-21334 GCA_044221525.1 Blastocatellia bacterium
TAGATAAAGAGTTGGGCTGGGCTGAAAGTCTGGGCATGAAAACAATGCGCGTCTTTCTGCATGATTTGCTGTGGCAACAGGATTCCGCAGGATTCAAAAAACGGCTCGACCAATTCCTGCGCATTGCCGCCAAACACAAGATCAAACCTATGCTGGTGCTTTTTGATTCCTGCTGGGACCCGTTTCCGCAATTGGGGAAACAGCGCGAACCGAAACCGGGCGTTCACAACTCAGGCTGGCTGCAAAGCCCCGGCGCAAAGGCGTTGCAGGACGCCGCGCAATATCCGCGTCTGGAAACTTACGTCAAAGGCGTGGTCGGCGCGTTTGCGAAAGACAATCGTATTCTGGCCTGGGACGTGTGGAACGAGCCGGACAACACCAACGGATCAAGTTACGGCAAGCAGGAACCGGCAAACAAAGTCGCATTGGTCGAAGCCTTGTTGCCGAAAGTTTTCGCCTGGGCACGAACGGCAGGCGCTCGGCAACCTTTGACGGCTGGCGTCTGGAAAGGCGACTGGTCAACAGACGCCAAGCTGAGCGCAATGGACAAGATCATGCTGGAACAATCCGACGTGATTTCGTTTCACAATTACGACGACGGCGCGGCATTCGAAAAGCGCATTCAATGGCTGCAAAGATTTAACCGTCCGATTCTTTGCACCGAGTACATGGCTCGCGGCAACAAGAGCACATTTCAAGGCTCTCTGCCCATTGCCAAAAAATACAACGTCGCAGCCATCAACTGGGGTTTTGTTCAGGGCAAAACGCAAACTCATCTACCCTGGGATTCCTGGCAAAAACCTTATGTGGATCGCGAACCTGCAATCTGGTTTCACGAAATCTTCAAGCCGGACGGTTCGCCGTATCGAGCCGAGGAAGTTGAATTGATTCGCAAACTGACCGGTGTCGCTGGCCGCTAAAAGGGCGAATTGATGCGGCCAGGCATCTGATTTATATTCGGCTCACCTGCAGTACACTTCACTTTTCCATCAGGAGACTTACATCAATGCAAGCACCACGTATCTTTTCGCCTGCACGTTTGTGGTTAATTTTCGGAATGCTTTGCGTTCTGGCGCTGTTGGGCATCCGGCTGACTGAAACCACTTCCCTTTCCAAATCTCGTTACGAAGCCGAAATCCGCCGCACGACAAACGGCATTCCGCACATCACCGCCAAAGACATGGGCAGTTTGGGTTTTGGCGAAGGTTACGCTTTTGCTCAAGACCATCTTTGTTCGCTGGCCGATCAGGTCGTCAAGGCTCGCGGCGAACGCTCCAAGTATTTCGGCGCTGGCGAAAACAATCGCCACCTGAACAGCGACGTTACGATGAAAGCATTGGAACTGTACCAACAGGCAACATCAATGCTCAAAGCCATGCCGCAGGAACAGCGCGACCAAATCGAAGGTTACGTCGCCGGTTACAACCAATACCTGCGCGAAGTCACTGCAAACGGAGTCGGGGGCTGGTGCAAAGGCAAAGATTGGGTGTTTGAACTGACGGCAGTAGACGTGCTGGCTTATAACCAGAGCGTCGTCGTCACCAGCACGCAGTTCGCCGATATGATTGCGACGGCAACTCCGCCAAAAAACGAAACCGCCATCAACTTCACGACCGAATTCAATGCCGATGCATTTGCGGTAGACGGAGCCAGCAACGGCTGGGCGATTGGCTCTGACCGTTCGGCCAGTGGCAAAGGTATGTTGATCGCCAATCCGCATTACCCCTGGACTGGCTCCAACCGGTTTTGGGAAAAGCATCTGGTTATTCCCGGCAAGCTGAATGTTTACGGCGTGGGCTTGTTGGGTTCGCCCGGAGTTTCCATTGGATTCAACAGCGCAGTCGCCTGGACGCATACGGTTTCGGCGGGCAAACGCTTTGTGCTGTATTCGCTGAATCTGGCTCCAGGCAATCCGACTCGATACCTGTACGACGGCAAAGAACGCGAAATGACCAGCAAGGTCGTCAGCGTCGCCGTTCGCCAAACCGACGGATCAATCAAACAAGTCGAACAACGAGTTTTCTTCAGCCATTACGGCCCGATTGTAAATCTGCCCGGATTCGGCTGGACTCCAAAACGCGCTGTCGCCATCCGCGATGCCAATGCCAACAACACGGAGTTTTACGCTCAGCGCGTAGCCATGAACGCCGCGCGCAACATGGACGAATTCAAACAGGCTCACGCCAAATACAACTCCATTCCGTGGATCAACACCATCGCCACCAGCGCCGACGGACGCGCCTGGTACGCGGACACTTCGGCGACTCCGAACCTGAAACCCGAAGCGATTGCCGCGTTGATGAAGCGCAAAGACAGCGACATGCTGGTTAAAACCGCCTGGGATCGCGGGCTGATTCTGTTGGACGGCAGCGATTCGCTGTATGAATTCGTCAACGATCCTTCGACACGCGAAGGCGTGATTCCCTGGTCGCGCATGCCGCAACTGGAACGCAAAGATTACGTCTTCAACGCCAACGACAGTTTCTGGCTGGCGAATCCGCATCAATTGCTGACGGGCTTTTCGCCGCTGCAAGGGTTGGAAGGAACCGCGCGTTCGCTGCGGACACGCATGAACGCCATCATCCTGGACGACACCAGTCCGAATGGCCCGGCGGGCAAAGACGGCAAATTCACGCTGGACGAACTGGCCGCCGCCGCGCTCAGCAATCGCAGCCTGTCGGCGGAATTGATGCGCGCCGAAGTCGTCAAACGCTGCAAAGCGACTTCGTCCGTCATGCTGGACGGCCAAAGCGTGGACTTGAGCAAAGCCTGTCAGGTGCTGGCCGGGTGGGACGGTCGTTACAACACCGACAGCGTAGGCCCTGTGCTGTGGCGCGAATTCATCACTCAATACGAATCGGCTGACACGTTGAAAAAAGGCGCACTGTTCTCCAACGATTTCGACCCGGCGAATTCCGTCAACACACCGAACACAATGACGCCCGACAAAGATGCTAAAACCAATGAATCTTTGCTGAAGCTGGCGAAAGCCGTCAGAACTTTGCAGCAGGCCGGTTTCGCAGTGGATGCTCCGCTGGGCAAAGTCCAATACAGCGACAAAAATGGCGGGCGTATTCCGATTCACGGAGGTGACGGCCCATACGAAGGCATCACCAACGTCGTCGGTTTCGGAGCCAACCGAACCACGCTGGAACCGGGGTCGAATCCTGCGAAGGTCAAAGGCAGTCGCAATCTGACAAAAGATGGTTACCCGATTACGGTCGGAACCAGCTTCATTATGGCCTTGGAATACACGGCAAATGGCCCGCGCGCTCAGGCGTTTTTGACCTATTCGGAATCGGGCGATCCGGCTTCGCCACAGTACTATGACCAGACTGAACTCTTTTCCGCGAAAAAGTGGCGGAAGATTCTGTTCACCGAAGCTGAGATCAAAGCTGACCCGAATCTGAAAACACAGAAGGTCACAAGCTCGAAATAACTTAGCCTTTGCAGCATTCGAGAAAAAGCATTTTTCATCCACGAAGTCACACGAAGTAGCACGAAGGAAATCAAAACCGCTTTTGTTCTCCTTCGTGTTTTCTTCGTGTGAATTCGTGGAAAGACATTTTCCTGAACACTATGACTAACGATCAAACTTCGGTTCCGCAAAGGAGCGGCTTTATGAATTTGCGTCGCGCACTGTCTCTCTATTTTCTGTTTGGCTGTTTATCGTTATCGGCTTTCGCTCAGGCGAACTCGCCGCTTGAGTTGACGCGCGCGACGGTTATCGCTCCAGCCAATTTCTCCGTCCCGGAAAACAAAGCCGTGCAGATGCTGATCGAAGAAGTCGAGAAGCGATCACAAGTTCGCTGGTCACGCGCCAATCAAGCTCCCTCAAACTCGCCGGTGATTTCGCTCGCGCGCGCCGATTCCAATTCGTTGCCGCGTGAAGGTTACCAAATCAGAACCACAGGCAATTCGATTTCGATCATCGGCAACGACGCGCGCGGAGTCTTGTTCGGCGTAGGTCACTTGCTACGCACATTGCACATCGAGAAAAACAAAATCACCTTGCCTGCTCCGCTGAACCTGACAACTGCGCCGAAATATCCATTGCGCGGCCATCAGCTCGGGTTTCGCCCGAAGACGAATTCTTACGACGCCTGGACTGTGGCGATGTGGGAGCAGTACATCCGCGACCTGGTGGTTTGGGGGACGAACGCAATTGAGTTGATTCCACCGCGTTCGGATGACGATGCCGACAGCCCGCACTTCCCGTTGCCGCCGATGAAGATGATGGTCGAAATGTCACGGATTTGCTCTGAGTACGGACTGGACGTTTGGATTTGGTATCCGGCGCTCGATAAAGATTACGGCGATCCGAAGACCGTAGAGTTTGCGCTGAACGAATGGGGCGAAGTTTTCAAACAACTGCCGCGCATTGACGCCGTCTTCGTTCCCGGCGGCGACCCCGGCTCGACTCCCCCGAAGTTGCTGATGAGTTTGCTGGAAAAACAAACCGCGAATTTGCGCCGCTTCCACCCGAACGCCGGGATGTGGGTAGCTCCACAGGGATTTTCGCCAGCTTGGCTGGACGAATTTCTTGGCATCGTGCGCGCCGAACCAAAATGGTTGAGCGGGATTGTTTACGGCCCGCAATCGCGTCTGACCTTGCCGCAGATGCGCGCGGCATTGCCAAGCAAATATCCGATTCGGCATTACCCTGACATCACGCATTCGCGGCAATCACAGTTCGCCGTGCCGGATTGGGATTTGGCCTTTGCGCTGACCGAAGCGCGCGAAATCATCAATCCGCGCCCGACCGATCAAGCCCACATCTTTCGCTTGCTGCAACCGGACACGAACGGTTTCATCACCTACTCCGAAGGCTGCAACGACGACGTCAACAAAATCATTTGGAGCGCATTAGGCTGGAATCCTGAAACTGATGTGCTGGAAATCCTGCGCGATTACAGCCGCTACTTTATCGGCGCAAATTACGCCGACAGCTTTGCTCAGGGCTTGCTGGCGCTGGAACAAAACTGGCGCGGCCCGGTTGTCACCAATTACGGCATCAACGTCACCTTGCAGCAGTTTCAAACGATGGAGCACAAAGCCGCTCCGCGTGAACGGTTGAACTGGCGTTTTCAACAGGCGTTGTATCGAGCTTATTACGACGCTTACGTCCGCAGCCGCGCGATTTACGAAGTCGCGCTGGAAGATCAGGCGATGAACAAATTGCGCGAAGTGCGCGTGCTCGGTTCTTCTGCCGCAATGACACAAGCCGAAACCCTGCTCGACAAAGCCTTGACCGAACGCACCGCGCAGGATTTGCGCGCTCGCGTCTTTGAACTTGGCGAAGCCTTGTTCCAAAGCATTCGCATGCAACTAAGCGTTGAAAAATATCAAGCCATCGGCGTCGGACGCGGAGCAAACCTGAACACGATTGATTTTCCGCTGAACAATCGGCTGTGGCTGAAACAACGATTCAACGAAATCCGCAAACTGGAAAGCGAAGCCGAGCGCCAAAAACAACTCGCGGAAATTGTGGATTGGACGAATCCTGGGCCGGGTGGTTTTTACGACGATCTGGGCAATCTGACTCGGCAGCCGCATTTGGTTCGCACCCCCGGTTTTGCCAAAGACCCGTACCTTCTGGAATCCAGCGCGGTCAGCATGGTTGGGCAATATGACGGCAGCGTGACTTTGCGCCGAGACGAATTCGCGTTGACCGGTGTGGGCTTTCAACCTTATGGGCGAATGTCGTGGTGGGACATTGCCGAAACGTATTACGACGCGCCGCTGAAAATGCGCTACACGGGACTCGACAAAACGGCGCAATACAAAGTTCGCATTACGTATTCCAGCGCAACACAGCAGATTCCGATCAAGCTGGTGGCCAACGACACATTTGAAATTCATCCGCTGATCAAAAAGGAATTGAATCCGGTTGAGTTCGACATTCCGACAACGGCGACGGCAAACGGCGAATTGAATCTGACCTGGACACAAGCTCCCGGCAGTCGCGGCGCTGGTCGGGGTTGTCAGGTCGCGGAAGTTTGGCTAATCAAAAAATGATCTCAATCAAGACCGAGGAGCAAATCAAAATGACAAACCCCGAAACACGTCTGACGCACAGCGACTTGCTGGAACTGCGCCGCTGGAATACGCCAACGATTTACAACGGCTGGGAACAAATCACGCGGCACGATGCGGCACGCGACGGATTCAATTTGGAACCAACAACAGATTTCATGCCGCAGATGTGCGCGATGATCGGGTACGCCGTGACCGTCGTATGCGAACCAAGCAACGCGGCGCACAAACGCGACAACCCAAATTCGCTGGCGGAATATCGCCGCTACGTGGCCAGCGTTCCGGGGCCGAAGATCGTCGTCGTGCAGGATTTGGACAAACCCGGCTTCGTCGGTTCGTTTTGGGGTGAAGTCAACGCCAACGTCCATCGCGCGCTGGGTTGCGTAGGAACCATCACGGACGGTTGCATCCGCGATGTAGACGAGATGTGTTACGCGGGATTCAAGGCATTGGCGCAGCGGTTTTGTGTTGGCCACGCGCATTCGTGGCCGGTGCGTTGGGGCGGTGAAGTCGAAGTCTTCGGACGCACGATCAAACCCGGTCAGTTGATCCACGCCGACAAACACGGCTTTCTGGCCATCCCCGCCGAAGACGAAGCTCGACTGCTCGAAGCAGCACGCTTTATGGATTCGAACGAATGCCAGACGGTTATTCCCGCAGCACGCGAAGCGGCGGGTTTGCCGCTGGATGAAGTGGTCGCTCGCCTGACAGCAGCGGGGCGCGAGTTTGGCGCAAACGTCAAAGCGAAATTCAGCGGACAAGGAGAGTTCTAAGCGTTACGCACTGGGTCGTGTTCAGAGTTAAGGCACGACTGTAATTCGGCTGGGTTGGCAGAATGTTCAAATGCTAAGCTCTGTTAGGAGCTATGCCCACACAAGAGCACGTAAATACAAAAACCGGAAAATCATTATGAAAACACGATTCCTGATTATCCTGATTCTTTGCTGCTGTCTGACCTCCCTTTGTCTGCCGGAACTGGCGGGATCGAGCCGGGCGCAAAACAAGCCTCAAAAGCGAATGAACGTATTGTTCATTGCCTCCGACGACCTTAATAACCAGATAGGGCCATACGGACATCCGACAGTTAAGACGCCAAACCTGGATCGCATCGCGCGGCGCGGCAGAGTCTTCAACAATGCTTTCACCCAATTTCCATTGTGCAGCCCCAGCCGATCCAGCCTGATGACCGGGCTGAGGCCGGATACGATCAAGGTTTACGATCTGGTAAAGCATTTTCGCTCGACAGTGCCCGATGTCGTTACGCTGCCGCAATTGTTCCGCAACAATGGTTATTACGCCGCCCGTGTTGGCAAGATTTATCATTTCGGAGTTCCCGGTGGCATCGGCACAAACGGGTTGGACGACCCACCCTCCTGGGAGAAAGTGGTCAATCCGCGCGGACGAGACAAGGACGAAGAGAAACTGGTGCGCAACCTGACTCCGCAACGTCAACTTGGCAGCGCGCTCGCTTTCCTTGCCGCTGACGGCACTGATGAAGAACAAACCGATGGCATGGTCGCCACCGAAGCCATCAAGATGCTGGAAGCCAATCGCGACAAACCATTTTTTATCGCCGCGGGTTTTTATCGTCCGCATTGCCCGTACATAGCTCCGAAAAAATACTTCGAGATGTACCCGCTCGACAAAATCGTCTTGCCAAATGAACCGCCCGATCATTTTAAGAACATTCCTGATGCCGCTTTCTGGACGAAGCCGCTTTACTGGGATTTGAACGAGCATCAGCGCCGCGAAGCCATTCAGGCCTATTACGCCGCCATCACCTTTATGGATGCTCAAGTTGGCCGCTTGCTGGACGCCCTGGAGCGATTGAAGCTGGCTGACAACACCATCGTCGTTTTTTGGAGCGATCACGGTTACATGCTGACCGAACACGGACAGTGGATGAAGATGAACCTGTTTGAAGAATCGGCGCGCATGCCTTTTCTGATGGCTGTGCCTGGTGTGAAAGCCAAAAGCGGCCTGACCAGCCGCACTGTCGAATTGCTTGACATATATCCCACACTGGCCGATTTATGCGGTCTGCCTATGCCATCGCACTTGGAAGGCCGCAGCCTGCGTTCGCTGATTGAGAACCCACAGGCAAAATGGGACAAAGCAGCTTACACACAGGTTTTGCGCGGCCCTGCCAACCAGCAGTTTATGGGACGCAGCGTGCGAACTGAGAAATGGCGCTATACCGAATGGGACGAAGGCCGCAAAGGCATTGAGTTATACGACCACAGCAAAGACCCTCATGAATATCACAACCTGGCGAACGACCCGGCTTACGCAAAAACGCTGCAAGAATTGAAGCGATTGTTGCAAAACCCGTCGGGCGCTGATGCCAGTAGAAAAGGCAAAAAATGATGAACCCGACAAAACCTGGCCGCTTCTTTCCTGCGCTTGCTTTGATAGCTCTTTGCAGCATAACGGTTTTTGTACCCGGCAAATTGGCGCAACCTAGTCGCCCAAACATCCTATGGATTTCAACCGAAGACATCAGCCCCGACATAGGCAGTTACGGCGATTCTTACGCAATTACTCCCACGGTTGACCGGCTGGCCGCGCAAGGGATCCGTTACACCAACGCTTTCTCGACGGCTCCTGTCTGCGCTCCGACACGTTCGGCGATCATCACAGGGATGTATCCGACGACCATTGGCTCCATGCACATGCGCTCGAAAGCCGTGCCGCCCGCCGGCGTCAGGGCATTTACCGAATACCTGCGCGCCGCCGGATATTACTGTTCGAACAATTCAAAGACCGATTACAACTTTGAAGCGCCTCCCTCGAACAAACCGCCTGACACCGTCTGGGACGAATCCAGCAACACAGCGCACTGGCGCAATCGCCCGGATAAATCGCAACCATTCTTTTCGGTCTTTAACATACTGGTTTCGCACGAAAGCCAGATTCGCGTGCCGGATGCCGCGTACAAGAGAAACACTGCTCGATTGAAACCCGAAGAATTTCACGATCCGGCCAAAGCCAAGCTGCCGCCTTATTACCCTGACACTCCGTTGGTGCGCCAGGATTGGGCGCGTTATTACGACAACATCACAGCGATGGATTACATCGTGGCGGACATTCTGAAACAGCTTGATGAAGACGGTCTGGCCGACAACACCATAGTCTTTTTCTGGGGCGACCACGGACGCGGTCTGCCGCGAGGCAAACGCTTTGTATACGATTCCGGTTTGCGAGTTCCCCTGATTGCCCGTTGGCCCGGACATATCAAACCGGGCACGGTCAGCGACGATCTGGTTTGCCTGTTTGATCTTGGCCCGACGGCGCTGTCAATCGCAGGCGTGCCTGTTCCACAGCACATGCAGGCGCAGGCAATTCTGGGCGATCAGAAAAAAGCGCCCAGGCAATTCGCCTTTGCGCATCGTGACCGTATGGATGAAGCCTACGACATGTCGCGGTCGGTCATGGGCAAACGCTTTCATTACATTCGCAATTTCTTTCCCGGTCGGCCTTACGCGCAGCACATCGAATACATGGAAGAAATGCCTACGATGAAGGAATGGCGGCGTTTGTATAAAGACCACATGAACGCGCTTGACCCTAATTACGGCAAAGCCTTGAACCCAACGCAGCTTCTGTTTATGGCTCCCGAAAAGCCGCCGGAAGAGTTGTACGATCTGAGCACCGATCCTTACGAAATCAACAATCTGGCAAAGGTTCCGCAACATCAGGACACGTTGCAACAAATGCGCGCGACCCTGGACAAATGGCAGAAGGAAACCAAAGACCTTGGACTTGTTCCTGAGCTTGAGTTACGCGAACGCATGCGCCCCGGCGGAGTTTGGCAAAAGGTTGCCGCTCCTGCCGTCGTCGAGAGCGACGCCGGATCGGCCATCAAAGTCAAACTGACAAGCGCAACCGAAGGCGCATCCATCGCCTATACGACCGAGTCGGGAGCAAAGCCGCACTGGCTGCTGTATACCGGCGAACTGACAGTAAAACGTCCGGCAACCTTACGTACCAAAGCCTGCCGCTTTGGTTACCTTGACAGTGAGGTAGTTGTTAAAAAATACGACTCAAAATAATCAGAAAGGCGATCCACTTATGAACAACACTGGAACATCACTAAAAGCCGAAGCTATGACTTCATTCGGAAAAACGATTGCGGTTCTGCTTATCATCGGTTTCGCCCTGTTGCCTGCGATGGCGCAGACAAAGCGATACGAGCCGAAGTGGGAATCGCTGGATGCGCGCCCCACGCCGACCTGGTTCATTGATGCCAAGTTCGGTGTCTTCATTCATTGGGGGGTTTATTCAGTCCCCGCTTATGGCCAGGTAGGCGAATACGCCGAATGGTATTGGAATCGCATTGCAGGCAATCAGGAGAAGTTTGCGCCGTGGCGGGCATTTCACAAAAAACAGTACGGCGAAAACTTCGATTACATGGATTTCGCTCCACAATTCAAAGCCGAGCTTTACGACGCCAAACAGTGGGCGAATATCTTCAAACGCGGCGGCATCAAATACGTCGTGCTGACTTCCAAACATCACGAAGGCTTTGCTCTGTGGCCCAGCGCCGAAGCCAGTCGAACCTGGGGGCGTCCGTGGAATGCCGTTGAAACTGGGCCAAAGCGGGATTTGCTGGGTGAACTGGCAACGGCAACACGCGGCGAAGGCTTGAAGTTCGGGTTCTATTACTCGCTTTACGAATGGTACAACCCGCTCTGGAAAACCGACCGCGCGCGTTACGTCACCGAACACATGACTCCGCAGTTCAAAGATGTCGTCACGCGCTATCAACCTTCGATAATTTTCAGCGACGGCGAATGGGACATGCCTTCTAAAGATTGGGGCAGCGAAGCTCTGCTGGCGTGGCTGTTCAACGAAACCGCCAACAAAGACGAGGTCGTCGTCAACGATCGCTGGGGCAAGGATTCTCGGCATAAGCACGGCGGCTATTGGACTACGGAATACGCGGCTGGGCTCAAGGATGGCTCGCATCCGTGGGAAGAAAGTCGCGGGATGGCGTATTCGTACGGCGTCAATCGAGCCGAACGCATTGACGATTACAAGACAGGCCGCGAATTCATCTTCACGCTGATTGACCTGGTCAGCCGAGGCGGAAACCTGTTGCTGGACATCGGCCCGAACGGTGACGGCACGATTCCGCCGATCATGGAACAACGCCTGCTGGAAATCGGCGACTGGCTGAAGGTCAACGGCGAAGCGATTTACGGCACGCGCACTGCTGGACGCTCCGCGCAATGGAGTGACGGCAAACGCCCGGATCAGCAATACGGCGAGTTCATGGTGAAGTACAAATTGATGGATCAAATCGGCCAACAACCGAAAGACGGTGTGGCGGTCAAACAGGTTTTCTTCACCAAAAAGCCTGACGCGCTGTACGCCATCACCGCCGGTTGGCCGGGCAAGCAGCTTGTGCTGAGAAACATCAAAGCGCCAGCCAACACCAAAGTCGAAATGCTTGGAGTTCCCGGCTCGCTAAAGTCTTCATTCAAAAACGGCACGCTGACCATCACGACTCCAGACCTGGGGCCGGATCAGGCTCCGTGCCATCACGCATTCGTTTTCAAAATCAGCGGGGCAGACGTTTTGCCGGAGAAATAAGATGAAAAAAGTCATTTTGTTGTGCATTCCTTTGCTGCTAACAAGCGGCGTATTCAGTCAGGCAACCACTCAACAACCGGTCATCAATGCGCGTGTTGCCCAAGTCCTGCAAATCAATGGGCTGCTTTTCAAAGACCTCAACAAAAACGGCAAGCTGGATGTTTACGAAGATTGGCGGCGTTCGATTGATGAACGCGTCAATGATCTGGTCGCGCAAATGACCATCGAAGAAAAAGCCGGACTGATGGTAGGGCCGACGCTGTCAGCCGGGCCAGGCGGCACGGTCAACGAGCAGGCGGTTTATGGAGTGAACCCGTTCAATCCGGGGCCGGTAATGTTGAACGTGCCTGCAACCACTGAGGCGATTAATAGACGTCACATTCGCCAGTTCATCAACCGGGAAAATCTCCCGCCCAGAACAATGGCCAACTGGCTTAACGGTGTGCAGCAAATTGCCGAAGGCTCGCGGCTGGGCATTCCCGTAATTTTTGTCACGAATCCGCGAAACCAAAATGGCGCGCAGAACGCTTTTGGCTTTATTGAAGCGGGCAGTGCGTTTTCGCAATGGCCCGGCCCATTGGGTCTGGCCGCGATGCGCGACACGGCGTTGATCGAAGAATTTGCACGCATCGCCGCGCAGGAATATGTCTCTGTCGGCATTCGCGGCGCGTATCATCCGACGGCGGATGTGGCGACTGAACCGCGCTGGAATCGCTTCCGTGAAACCTTTGGCGAGGACGCGAAATTGACGGCGGACATCATTACGGCGTTGATTCGAGGCTTTCAGGGAGAAAAGCTCGGCCCACGCAGTGTCGCGCTGACGACCAAACATTTTCCCGGCGCAGGGCCAGCGGATGACGGGCTGGATGCGCATTTCCCGTATGGCAAAAATCAGGTCTATCCCGGCAAAAATCTCGAATACCATTTGCTGCCGTGGAAAGCTGCGATTGCTGCCGGAACGGCGATGATCATGCCGTATTACGCCGTGCCCAAAGGCCTCACCAGCGAAGACCTCGGCATGGCGTACAACAAAGAAATCATCACCGATTTGCTGCGCAATAAACTGGGTTACACGGGCGTCGTCAATTCCGACACAGGTGTTTCCACTGGCATGCCGTGGGGCGTCGAAAATCTGAGCGTTAAAGACCGTTACAAAAAAGCCATCGAAGCCGGAGTTGACCGCATCGGCGGTGATGCTACGCCGGAAATCATTGTCGAATTGGTCAAAGGCGGCGGACTCACCGAAGCTCGCATTGACGAATCAGCGCGGCGCATTCTGCGCATATATTTCGGCCTGGGCCTTTTTGAAAATCCGTACGCCAATCCCGACGAAGCCGAACGCACCATTCGTAAAAAAGAATTTCAGGAAAAAGCTGACCTTGCACAGCGCAAATCCATCGTGTTGCTGAAAAACGCCAACAACATACTGCCGCTGAAGAAAGGCATTCGCATGTATGTCGAAGGCTTGGACGCTTCGGTTGCTGCACAGTTTGGTTATGTTTCCACCAATGACCCCGATGACGCAGATGTTTGCATCGTTCGTGTAAGCGCAGTCGGAAGCAACAATCCCGGCGGTGGTCGGGGCCAGGGGGGCGGACGCGGCGGCGCAGTCGGTGCCAGGCCTGGCGGCGGCACTGGTGCGGCAGGCGGAGGCTTTGCAGGTGGCAGGCCCGGAGGCGGAGGTCAGCCAGTTGATTTGACCATCCCCGCTGCGCGTCTGACGCCAGTTCGCGCGCTGATGCAAAAGAAGCCGACGATCATCGTGATGCAATTCGACAGCCCCTACGTCATCCCTGAATTGGCGAACGAATCCGCCGCCTTGCTCGCGACGTTTGGCGTTACCGATGACGCTTTGTTTGACGTGCTGATGGGCAAGTTCAATCCGACAGGCAAGCTGCCGTTTGAGTTGCCTGCGTCCATGGAGGCAGTGCGCGAACAGTTGGAAGACCTGCCGTATGACTCAAAAGCTCCGTTCTTCAAATTCGGTGCGGGGCTAAGCTATGACCGCGCAAAGGGAAATCAGTGAAAGGAAGACACCGCCTACTTCTTGATTCGCATGCCAGCAAAGGCCAGAGGACGCAACATTCACTGGTCTTGCTGGCGGCTTTGTTGCTCGGCTTCAGTTTCTTGACGGTTGCCCAAACGCAAAAGTTTGATCCTACCGAAGCGACAATCGCCGACATTCATCGCGCCATGCGTTCCGGCAAGCTGACCTGCCGCCAATTGGTCGAAGCGTATCTGAAACGCATTGAGGCTTACGATCAATCCACCAAACTCAACGCGATTGTCGTCGTCAACCCAAACGCCCTGGCCGAAGCCGACAAGCTGGATGCCGAATTCAAACGCACAAAAAAGCTGCGCCCGTTGCACGGAATTCCGGTCATAGTCAAAGACAACTTCGACACCAAAGACCTGCAAACCACAGGCGGTTCGGCGGCGCTGAAAGGTTCGATTCCGCCGGATGACGCTTTCCAGGTTCGCAGGATTCGTGAAGCGGGTGCAATCGTGCTGGCGAAATCCAATATGGACGAATGGGCTTTCAGGCCAATCGTGACCGAAAGCTCAACGGCTGGCGTCACGCGCAATCCGTATGACTTAGAACGAGTTCCGGCAGGTTCCAGCGGAGGCACGGCGGCGGCTGTGGCGGCCAGCTTTGGCGCGGTTGGGCTTGGCTCGGACACTGGCAATTCGATTCGCGGCCCGGCTTCGCATAACGACTTGGTTGGCATTCGTTCGACGATGGGATTGACCAGCCGCGACGGAATCATCCCGCTTTTCCTGCGGCAGGATGTTGGTGGCCCGCTGGCTCGCACGGTGGAGGATGCAGTCCGAATTCTGGAAGTGATTGCAGGCTATGATCCGGCAGACCCGGTGACGAAAGTTTCAGAAGGCAAAGTGCCTAAGAACTACACTCAGTTTTTGAAAAAGGATGGCTTGAAAGGCGCTCGCCTGGGCGTGTTCCGCCGTTACATTGATGCGCCGACAACCGACCCGCAAATCAAGGAAGTGATGGCCAAGGCCATCGAAGAATTGAAAGCACAAGGCGCAATCATTGTTGATCCGTTCGACATTCCGAATTACCAGGAACTGACGCGCAACCTGACCTGCAATTCGTTTCATTACGACCTGAACCAATACCTTGCCTCGCTTGGAGGCAAAGCCAAATACAAAACACTGGCGGCAATTGTTGAATCCGGGTTGTACTTACCGGCGAATGAAACGCGGTTGAAAAACTTCATTCAAACGCCTGTCCCTGCTGCCAACCCATGCCAGGACGTTTACCACGACCCGCGCAGCATCGCCTTTCGTGAAGCCATTTTGCAGGCCATGGCCAAAGACAAACTCGACGCCATCATCTATCCAACGTGGAGCAACGCGCCGCGCAAAGTCGGTGACTTGCAAAGCCCGGCTGGCGACAACAGCCAGGTGCTTTCGCCGCAAACCGGCTTCCCGGCGATCACCGTGCCGATGGGTTTCACTTATGGTTCGTTACCGGCGGGGATGACTTTTTTGGGCAGGCTGTTCAGCGAACCCGACTTGATCAAGTATGCCTATTCCTACGAACAGGCGACCAGACATCGGCGACCGCCAGAAAAGTTTCCACCGCTGCAACCTTAGCGGAACCGACTTAAAGTGAGGAACACAAGTCATGAAAAGACACGTTGCCGTTTTGGTAATGCCCCGCCGCATGAAATGCATGTTTGCAATGCTGGCAATTTCGCTGGCGCTCTATGCCGTGAATGATCGAGCTGGCGCGAACCAATCTGACGTTGTTGCTCCTCCCGCTCAACTGGCGTCGCTGCTCAAACAACATTGCAGCCAGTGTCACGACAAAGATGCGCACAGCGGCGGGCTGGATTTGGCGGCATTGTCGTTTGACCTCAAGAATCGTTCGATTCGCGACCAATGGATTCGGATTCATGATCGTGTCGAAAAAGGAGAGATGCCGCCGAAAGGATCGGTTTTGCCGCCAGCGCAACGCGCGGAGTTGCTGAAATTGCTCAGCGCGCGGATTCACGCGGCTGACTTGGCGGAGATTGTTGCGACTGGCCGTGGGCCGATGCGGCGTTTGAATAGAGATGAGTATGAACAGAACCTGCGCGACCTGTTGCAGTTGCCGCATCTGGACATTCGCGATCTATTGCCCGCCGACCGCGAAGCCCATCATTTCAACAAAGTTTCAGACACGCTGGATATGTCGCGCGTGCAGTTGATGGCGTACCTGGATGCCGCCGAAGCCGCGTTACAACAGGCCAGGGTGAAAAGCCCGCAACCGCCTGTGGCCATGCATTATCGCGCCGTAGGAAAACAGTTGTCCTTTGTCCGGGCCATCACCGGCGAAAAACAATCCATGTTTTTCGCCCGCAATTCCGTAGGCATTGATTCAAACGAAAAAGGCGATGAAGCCGACCCCACGGTCGAAATGGCCATGTTTCGTTCGCCCGGCTGGCCGTATGCCATTTTCCCGAAAAAGCTGGTGACGCCCGCCGCCGGGGCTTATCGCGTGCGCTTTTCAGCCCGCGCCGTATTGCAAACCGCAGGCTTCGTGCTCAAACCCGCGACGCAACCTGTGCCAATGACTTTTCGCTCGCGCCGCCCAACCAACCACGACATTGCCGAAGATGTGAAATCCGTGGGCGGAATCCTGGACATTCAGCCAAACGCGCAACTGGATGCAGGCGTGTATGAAACCATAGTTCAGCTTGGAGCCGGGCAAACGGTCGAATATGGCTTGCTCGGCTTGCCTGTGCCGCAACCCGACGCACAGGGCATCACAGGCTCGTATCGTTTTCCGCCCTTTCCCGAAGGCGGCCAGCCGGGCATTGCCTTTCATTGGATGGAAGTTGAAGGCCCGCTTCCGCCGGAAGCATGGCCGCCCGCGTCGCATCAGGTGTTGTTCGACAATTTGGGCGTCGAAGTGAAATCCGCCAACCCTACAGAGGACGCCAAACGGTTGTTGCGCCGTTTCATCAACCTTGCCGCGCGTCAGCCAGTGCCGGAAGAAGCCGTGGCGAAATTTGAACATCTTACACTGTCACGTTTGAATTCCGGCGTGTCTCTTGCCGAGGCTTTGCTCGCTGGCTACAAGGCGTTTCTCTGTTCTGATCTGTTTCTTTACTTGCGCGAACCTTTGCGCGCTGATGACCACTTTGCCATCGCCAACCGGCTGTCCCACTTTCTGACCGACACACGCCCTGATGCCGCGCTGACTGAACTTGCGCAGCAAGGAAAGTTACGCAACGCCGCCGTGTTGCGCCGCGAAACCGATCGGCTGATTGCCGGCGATGGTTTTCAACGCTTCGTCACTCACTTCACTGATTACTGGCTGAGCCTGCGCGATTTGCGCCGCGATGACCCGGACATTCGGCTGTATCCCGAATACCGGCTGGATGATTATTTGGTGGAATCCATGGGGCTGGAAACGCGCGCATTTTTCACCGCGATGATTCGGGAAAACTTGCCCGCCACGACGCTGATAGATGCCGATTTCACCTTTGCCAATGATCGGCTGGCTAAACATTATGGTTTGCCGCCGATGACTGGTTCTGCATTGCGCAAAGTCACATTGCCGCAAAACAGTCCTTACGGCGGATTGCTGACACAAGCTTCTGTTTTGAAAATCACATCGAACGGCGTAACCACTTCGCCTGTCCTGCGCGGAGCCTGGATCATGGATCGCCTGATCGGGCAGCCACCGGCGCCGCCTCCGCCTGGAGTTCCCGCCGTCGAGCCGGATATTCGCGGAGCCAAATCCATGCGCGATTTGCTGGCGCTGCATACGAAATCCGCAACCTGCGCGGCGTGTCACGCCAAGTTCGATCCCGTAGGGCTGGCGCTGGAAAACTTCGATGTGATGGGACGCTGGCGCACAAATTATCGCGGCCTGGAAACCGGCCAGCGCGTCAGCGGCATTGATCGTTCGGGCCACGATTTCAGTTACACGATTGCCAACACGGTTGACGCCAGTGGACAGCTTGCGGATGGTCGCAACTTCCAGGACGTTCACGCGCTGAAGGCTATTTTCAAAGCCAATCCGCGCCAGCTTGCGCGCAACCTGCTGCACCAGTTCACGCTGTATGCCACAGGCACTCCGGTGCGTTTCGCGGATCGGATCGAGATTGAATCCATACTGGATGCCTGCGCCAGGGATGGTTACCGCGTGCGCGATCTGCTGCACGGACTTGTTCAAAGCAAAATCTTTTTAGGTCAAAACGTCCGGGTCAAAAAGGAGGTCACAAAATGAACGCCACTCATATTCATACAACTTCATCACATTTTTCGCGCCGCTCGTTTTTGCGCGGTGTGGGCGTCACCTTGGCGCTGCCTGCGCTGGAGTGCATGGCGCCTGTGTTTGCGCGTCAGGCCGAATCGCAAGCCCCCAGGCGTATGCTGGTCATCGTCAACAACATAGGGGTACTGCCCAAGCATTTCTTTCCCCAAGGAGCGGGCAGCAATTACGAAGCTTCGCCTCTGTTATCCATCCTTGCCGCCAATCGCAAAGAGTTCACAGTGTTCAGCGGTCTTTCGCATCCAAACGTGACCAGCGGACACAGCACGGACAACTGCTTTCTGACTTCGGCTCGTGGCGCGTTCAAGGCTGGATTTCGCAATACGATTTCGCTGGATCAGTTCGCGGCGGAAAAGCTGGGCCAGGTAACGCGCTTTCCCACGTTTAACCTTGGCGTCAACATCGAAAAAGCCAACCGCAGCCTTTCGTGGACACGCGACGGCGTTTTGTTGCCCGCTGAAGACAGCGCGCCTGCTCTGTTTCAAAAGATGTTTGTGCAGGGAGACGCAGCCGCCGTCCAGCGGCAACTCAATCGCCTGGAAGAACGTGGCAGCATCCTCGACACCCTGCTTGACGAAGCCAACCGGTTCAATCGCAACCTGGGCAGCGCAGATAAAGCGCGCCTGGATCAATACTTCACCTCTGTGCGCGAAGTTGAACAACGGCTTGTTTCCGCACGCGAGTGGGAGCTGCGCCCGATGCCTCCAATACCCAAAGATGCCGCGCAAACTCCGCCCACTGGCATCCAGGAAGACAAATACTTTTTTGAAAAGTTCGAACTGATGCTGGCGATGGCTCAACTGGCTTTTGAATCGGACTCCACGCGCATTGTCACGCTGATGCTGGATGCGTTTCGCACGCCGATTTTCAAACTGGAAGGCAAGCAGGACACGACCGAAAGTTACCACGGCCTCAGTCACCACGGACAAAACGAAACCAAGGTGCGCCAACTTGAAGCCGCCGACCGCCAACACATGGCCGTGCTGAACAAACTGCTGAGCAACCTGGCCAGCAAGTCCGAAGGCGGCGAACGGTTGCTGGATCGCACGATGGTGCTTTACGGCAGCAACATGGGCGAAGCCAACATCCACGACAACACCAATCTGCCGATCATCCTGGCCGGAGGCGGGTTCAAACACGGCCAGCACCTCGCCTTCAAACGCGATAACAACACGCCGCTCTGCAATCTCTTTGTCACGATGCTGCACCGCCTGGGCGTGGAGGTGGATTCCTTTGGCAGCAGCACCGGCAGCATCACAGGACTGAATGCAAGTTGATCCGGACAGATAACCACTGCTTGCCTGTGTCAGTTGTCACATCACTTGTCTATTGATTGACCGTTTTCATTTGGCTGAAGCTGTAGCCGGCCTCACGGGCTGAAACCAAACCGACGTTCTCTGAGAGCTTGTTGCTGAAATTGTATAACCGTTTTTTAGCTCCTTAGGAGCGGCCTGTTTATAGCTTCGGCAAGCAACAAATCTCCCAAGCTCCGTAGGAGCGACCTGTGCATAGGCCGCTCCTATGGAGCTTGGGGGAACGAATGCGGCATTTCTATGAACAGGCCGCGCCTCTGGCGCTAATTTCCAAACAGACTCTGGACCATTTTCCATTGGCATTAAGTTAACGGAACAAGCTGCCAGCTTGTTCCGTTGTCGCAACCGATAAACCCATCTGGAACAATCTGGGAGATTGTTCCACCAACTCAACTTGATGCCATGGGCCGTTCACGCTGGGCTATGGAAAAGAAGTTTGCCCAAATGAGATGAGTGCATTTTTTTCTCAAAGACCATAAGCTTGTCGCAAGTTTGCTAAAAGACTGAATGGCCAAGAGGCATGGCGACAAGATCGGCAATTCCACACTCTTTTGCTTCGCCAATCACCCTGTTATGCTGTTCCCGTTATTTAAGTTAGCTCACTTTCAAGATCGGCAATCGGATCGGCAAAATGTATACACAAATCAGTCAAATGGAGCCACTTTTTCCCGCTCGCATTGGCGAGTTGGAAGACCTTGCCAGGGAAATTGTCGCCGTGTCAGCGCAGCTTGAGGGGCGCTTGCTCCGATGGTATTGGCGGAAATCCAGAGGTTGGTGCGTGTAGTCAACAGTTACTACAGCAATCTGATCGAAGGGCACAGCACGCATCCGGTGGACATCGAGCGGGCTATGCGGAACGATTATTCCTCTGATCAAGACAAGCGTGATTTACAGGTCGAAAGCCGGATTCATATCGAAGTCCAAAGCAAAATCGAGCAACGGTTGCGCGATGACCCTCAGACCAACGTTGTTTCGACAGAATTCTTGTGCTGGCTTCATCATGAATTTTACGAATTGATGCCTGAACGGTTGCGATGGGCCAAAGGCGAAAACGAAGATCGCGCCTGGGTTGAGGCCGGAGCGATCAGGGATCGGTATGTTCGTGTGGGGCAACACATTCCGCCCGCACCCGAAGCATTGAGTAACTTCTTGCAGCGATTTGAACAGTCCTTCAATCCGGCTGGCATGCACGGCCTGCTCCCTTTCATAGCATTGTCGGCAGCCCATCATCGCCTGACGTGGATTCATCCATTTTTGGATGGCAACGGGCGGGTTGTCCGACTTTTCACCGATGCGTATTTTCAGCGAGTCAAATTGGCCGGATACGGTTTGTGGAATGTCAGCCGAGGGTTGGCACGGCGTCGCAACAAATACAGAGAACATCTGGCGGCGGCGGACGCTGCGCGTGAAAACGATCTGGACGGTCGCGGGAATCTGTCGGATCGAACCTTGACCGAATTTTGCCGCTTCTTTCTGGAAGTTTGCCTGGATCAGGCCAAATATATGAACGGTCTGTTGGGTCTGAATGGCTTGCTGGAACGGTTGGAAAGCTATGTCGCATTGCGCAATTCAGGACTGCATCGGCAGGAGCAACAACGGTGGTTCATCATCCGCGTTGCCGCTTTGTTGAAAACCGTGGCGACCACTGGCGAGATAACACGCGGCGAGGCCTTTCGCGTAATCGAGATGAGCGAACGCACAGGGCGTAACATCCTTAAAGGTTTGCTGGACGAAGGTTTACTCATTGCCCGGTCAGAGAAAGGAGCTGTCCGATTAGGTTTTCCGGCGCACGTCGCTGGTTACTGGTTTCCTCAGCTTTATCCGAATGAACCCCTTGAACCCAAACGTTAGAAGAAATACCACCCGCCTCTTTAGTCACTGAGGCGTGAGCAATGAAAAAGGTTACTCACGCGGCTGGGTTACTGAACAAACTGGCCAAATCGGGTGATTAAAAGGCATTCAAACCAGAGAATCGGTTGACTACGCAATGACCAGTATGATTTAATTTCCGTTAGATCGTGTCACTCTGAGCGCCAGCATTTGGCGGCATTTTCTGCGCCACCACGCTCCGCTGATTTTGAGTCGTTCCTGAATCACACTC
>JBGAPB010000072.1:0-20063 GCA_044221525.1 Blastocatellia bacterium
AGGTATTGCTTCATAACGTTTGAATTGATCGTCTTTCGGTTTAGAATGCGCCCGCTTTACACCTTCAAGCAGTAACCAATCGAAAACTTCAACCTCTCGTTGACCTGGTTCAACGCCCTAGCCAAAAGGAGGCATTTGCTTATGATGGAAATCATCTACACAGCGGTCGTCGGATTGATCGTCGGCCTGATAGCCAGATTCGTGTTGCCCGGCAAAGACCCAATGGGTTTGTTGATGACCATGATCCTGGGCATCGCCGGTTCATTTATCGGAAAGTTCATAGGCATGAACCTTCTTCACCTTAGCTCAAGAGCCAGCTCAGGCTGGATTATGTCCATTATTGGCGCAGTCATTTTGCTTTTACTGTATCGGTTGGTCGCAGGTCGAAGCAATTCATAAAGTAACTATTGCTGATACGGTACTGCGCGTGTAAGCCAAGTATTGGCTTGATCAGCCGCTTCCTTGCGCGCGCGGCACCGCGAGCAATTTGAAAGTGAACGAGAATTGGTTCTTTTCGTCCGCCGGATGAAAAACGCTTTCCAGTTCGTTCCAGTTTTCCAGTTTGAGTTCGGGGAAGAACTTATCGGCTTCAACTTCGGCATTCACCAAAGTCAGATAAAGCCGGTCGGCCAGCGCAATTGATTGCTGGTAAATTTCTGCTCCGCCGCAAACGAAAACCTCGTTTTCTCCGTGCGAGCGGGCCAGTTCAATGGCATCGTCAAGCGAATGACAAACCGCGCAGATTTCGTTTTCAAAACCAGTGTTGAAATTGCGATCACGGGTAACCAAGATCATTTGTCTGCCGGGTAGCGGTTTGCCTATGGATTCAAAAGTCTTCCGCCCGACGATGATGTGATGCCCCATCGTCAGTTCGCGGAAGCGTTTCAAATCGGCGGACAAACGCCACGGCAATTGGTTGTCGCGCCCAATGCCTCGCCGTCTGTCCATTGCTGCAATCAACGAAACAATCACGCTGGCTCCTGATTCAATTTTGTTTTGCGAGTCGCGCAAATTATCACCGCCAAAGATCATGCACAAACCAACACGTCGAAACTTTTTACAAAGCGGATTGGCTGTCGCTGGTTCGCTCGCTCTGACTGAAACCGCTGTCGCTTTGCCGCAAAAAACTTCCAATCCCGCGCTGGGCGGCGGGGCGTTCAAACTCGGTTTGGTGACTTACAACCTGGCCAAAGACTGGGATGTTCCCACCATCATCAAAAACTGCGAAGCCACTGGCTTTGAAGCCGTAGAGCTTCGCACAACGCACAAACACGGCGTCGAACCCAGCTTGAGCAAAGACCAACGCGCCGAAGTCAAAGCGCGATTTGCCGCGTCAAAAGTTCGTTTGCTCAGTTTGGGCAGCACCTGTGAATTCCATTCGCCAGATCAAGCCACGGTTCGCAAGAACATTGACGAATGCAAACGCTTCGTCGAACTGGCTCACGATATTGGCGCGTTGGGCGTCAAAGTTCGTCCGAACGGAATCCCCAAAGAAGTCGCCGAGGAAAAGACCATCGCGCAGATTGGCGCGGCTCTGCGCGAATGCGGCGAAGCTGCAAAGCCAGCCGGAGTCGAAATCTGGGTCGAAGTTCACGGCAAAGATTCCTGCTTGCCGCCGCGAATGGCCGGGATGATGAAAGCCGCAAACCATTCCAACGTAGGTATTTGCTGGAATTCCAATCCTGAAGATTTGATTGGCGGTTCGATCAAGCCCAGCTTTGAAATGCTGAAAACTTACCTGCGCAACTCGCACATCAACGAGCTTTGGAAACCGGAATATCCGTGGAGCGATTTGTTCGGAATGATGAAAGCCGCCGGTTACAACCGTTACTGTCTGGCCGAAATCCCTGAAACGTCTGACCCGATTCGGCTGATGCGTTATTACCGCGCTCTGTGGCTGGCGCAATGCAAAGGATAAAGGTGAACCTGATGAAAGTTGGAAAGTTGATTGGTGTTTTGCAGCTTTCGATTTTGCTGTTAGCGATTGCTGTTGCACAAAAGCCAACTGCCAAATCTGCAAAGAAAGTGGCCTGCGGCGATTTGATGACACAAGGCGAAATGAATCGCTGTGCCGGGGATGAGTATCGAAAAGCAGACGCCGAGTTGAACAAGGTTTATCAACAAACGATGGCCAAACTGGGGCCAGAGCACAAACAAAAACTCAAGATCGCGCAACTTACCTGGATTCAATTTCGTGACGCCCATTGCGATTGCGAGGCTTTCACGTTTGATGGCGGCAGCATGCAGCCGCTTATCAAATTCACCTGCCTGGAAGTTGAAACCCAGCGCCGCACGAAACAACTGAAATCGCTAGCCGAAGATGCCAGCCGATAACTCTTCAAACATCGAATCGCTGCTGCGCCGCTTTTGCCAGTTGTATGGCGAAGGCGGCGCTTCAGTTTTGCGCGCTCCGGCCAGGATCAACATTCTGGGCGAACACGTGGATTATGTGTCTTATCTGCCGACGGCTTCGTTGCCGTTTGGCAGCCACGAACACGCGATGACGATGGTTTTTCGTCCAACCGGCGACGGTCGGGTTCGCGGCGCTTCGATGAACGAAAGTTTTGCATCGTTTGAGTTTTTACTCAGCGACATTCAAGTGCCGGAGCGCGCTGAAAAAAACTGGGAAGAGTTTGTTTTCAATCGCCCGGTTCCCGAACCCAATTGGAGCAATTACGTCAAAGGTTCAGTCAGTTTCGCGCAATGGAAGTTTGGCGAAGCTATCAAAAATGGTTTCGAGTTTTTGATTGATTCAACGATTCCAGCCAACAGCGGAGCTTCGTCGTCTTCGGCGTTGGTTGTGCTAGCGGGCGCTGCCATTCGCCAAGCCAATCAAATTGAATTCGATCTTGCCGATTTGGCTCAGGATTCATCGCAGGCTGAATGGTTTTTGGGCACGCGCGGAGGTTCGCTGGATCAAACGGCAATCTGTCTGGCCAAACGGCATCACGCGGTTCATTTGACTTACGCAGACAACAGCGCCGAAACGGTTCCGCTGCCGTCGGAGCGATTTCGTTGGGTGACGTTCTTTACTCATGCCGCCGACAAAGGCCGCGAAGTGATGTTGGAATACAACGAACGTGCGGCGGTTTCTCGGCTGGTGATTCCGGCATTGATTCAGGCTTGGGAACTTTCGGCTCCGCACAATTTTATTGATTGGCGATACGGCGTGGCGCTGTTGCGCGACGGAGCTTCCAAAACGCCGGAGACTTTGCGCGCCTTGCTCAATCAACTGCCCGAAACGATGTCGCTGGATGAACTTAGCCATTTCAATCCGCGCAGCTTTCAACATTGCGAAGCTGCGTTCCCGGCGCTTGTTGCTGAACGACGAGACCATCCGCTGAAAATCCGCGCGCGGGCATTGCATCATCTGGACGAAGTCTGGCGCGTAAAAAAAGCTGTCGCCGCTTTGCGAAACTCTCAATCCGAGGACGCTGCGATGCGACGGTTGGGCGAACTTATCAACCAAACTCACGCCAGTTTGCTCGATTTGTATGATGTTTCAACTCCGCAGGTTGAGCAGTTGATCGAACTGCTCCGCGCCGATTCGATGGTTTACGGCGCTCGATTGATGGGTGGAGGCTTCGGCGGAAACGTGTTGGCGCTGGCAACGGCGGATCATGTTTCAGCGTTGGTTGATCGAGTGCAGCAGGAATTTTATGCGCCACAAAACCGTGACTCGATCAGCGAAGGCTCGGTGATGATCACAACTCCGGGCGACGGACTTTCTGAAGTTAAATTGTGACGAAAAGGATTGGCTGAGATGACTGAATCCAAAACGAAACCGATTCGTAATTTACGCTGGTGGATTGGCGGATTGCTCTTCCTTTCCACAGTCATCAACTATATTGACCGACAGACGCTATCGAATTTGGCCCCTTACCTGAAGGTAGAGTTTGGGTGGACGAACACTGATTACGCGATGTTGGCGATTTCGTTTCGCGTCGCTTATTCGATAGGGCTGGCTGTGAACGGGCGCTTGCTGGATCACATTGGCACTCGATTGGGACTGACGCTGTCGGTCATTTGGTATTCGGTAGTCTCGATGCTGACGGCGCTGGCCAGAGGGTTGTACAGCTTCGCGGGATTTCGCTTTCTGCTGGGCGCGGGAGAATCGGCCAACTGGCCAGGGGCGACCAAAGCCGTTTCGGAATGGTTTCCCAAACAAGAGCGTGCGTTGGCGACGGCGTTGTTTGACAGCGGTTCTTCGATCGGCGGAGCCATCGCTCCGCTCATAATTGTGCCGATTTATCTGCGTTGGGGATGGCGTCCGGCTTTTGTTATTCCTGGCATCCTGGGGTTTTTCTGGCTGATTCTGTGGCGGCGTTTTTATCACACGCCGGAAACTCATCCGCGCATCAGTGCCGACGAGTTGCAGATGATTCAGCAGGACAAACTGGATTACGAGCCGACAGAAGGCGTGCCGCGCAAAAGCTGGCTTGGATTACTGAAGCTGCCACAAACCTGGGGAACGATTGCATCAAAAGCGCTGACCGATCCAGTCTGGTTTTTTGTCACGGATTGGTTTCCGATTTATCTGGTTTCCAAAGGCATCAATCTGAAAAGCGGATTGGTCGCTGTGTGGATTCCCTTCATCGCCGCTGATCTGGGAAATTTCTTTGGCGGATGGCTGTCGGGGTACTTGATTAAACTTGGTTGGTCGTTGGGCGCTGCGCGTCGAGCGTTGGCGGTGTTCGGCGGTTTTGGAGTTGCGTTGTTGATCCCTACAATTTTTACGACGAACCTGTTTGCGATTGCTCTGTTGTTCGGAGCGGCGACGTTTGCTTACGCTGCGTTTTCGACCATTGCGAACGTGTTGCCAGCGGATTTGTTCACCAGTGACTCGGTCGCTTCGGTCAGCGGCATGAGTGGTTCAGCAGCTCAGATCATCACCATTATTGCGTTTTTGTTGATTGGACAATTGTCCGATGCGCGCGCGGCTCAGGCGACGACCTCGTTTGACCTCATCATCATCGTTGCCGGATTGGTTCCGTTGGTGGGAATGGTTTTGGTTTTGCTGTTGGTTCGTAACACGCGCGCGACTGAACAAGGATTGGTAAGGCGTATATGAAACCTCTGAAGATTGGCATTGCCGGAGTGCGCGGAATCGTCGGCGAAACGTTGACGCCGGAACTGGTCATCGCTTTTGCTCAGGCATTCGGAACTTACCAGGACTCAGGAAGAATTCTGATTTGTCGTGACACGCGAAGCTCCGGGCCGATGGTTCACGCGGCGGTGGCGGCTGGGTTGTTGGCTACGGGATGCGAAGTCATTGATCTTGGCATTTGCCCTACGCCGACGATGCAGCTTGCGGTTGAACACCTGAACGCTGCCGGAGGCATTTCAATCACAGCCGGTCACAACCCCGCTCAATGGAACGCGCTGAAATTCGTTCGCGGCGACGGTTTGTATTTGAATACCAGGCAAGCCGAAGAGCTGCTGGACATTTACCATCAAGCCGAATTTACCAAAGCCAGATGGAGCGAAATCCAGCCGCAAATCGAAACACGTGACGCGATTTCCTATCACATCGAAGTTTTGAAACAGGCGTTCGATGTTGAAAACATTCGCGCTCGCAAACTGACTGTAGCGGTGGATTGTTGCAACGGAGCTTGCGCCTTGCTCAGTCCGCGCTGGCTGGAAGAATTGGGTTGCCGGGTTCTGGCCATCAATGACGAAACGAACGCGCCTTTTCCGCACAACCCCGAACCGAAACGCGAAACGATGGCTCAGCTTCGCGCCGTGGTAAAAGCCGGCCAGGCAGATATCGGTTTTGCTCACGACGCAGACGGCGAACGCATCGGCATCGTCACAGAAACCGGCGAAGCTCTTTCCGAAGAAATGACTTTTGCCATTGCCGCTGAAATCAAACTCAGCCAAACGCCGGGCGTGGTCGTCACTCACCTTTCAACTTCAGGAACAATCGAAGCCATCGCCGCGCGCCATAACTCAACCGTTGTTCGCACGCCGGTTGGTCAGGCTTATATTTCCGAAGCTATGCTGGAACTGAGCGCCGTGCTGGGCGGCGAAGGCAATGGAGCTGTAGCGATCCCTGAAATTCACGCGACGAATGATTCAGCGGCGACGATTGGTTTGATCCTGGAACATCTGGCCAAAACCGGAAAGAGGGTCTCGGAGCTTGCCGCCAGTTTGCCCCGTTTCAGTATGCTGAAGCATTACGTGTCGGTTGCGCCGAACAAACTGTTTTCCGTGTTGAACGAAATTCGCGTTGAAGCCGAGACCGTTGACGCTGCTGAAATTGACTTGAGCGACGGCATCAAACTGACCTGGCCGGACGGCTGGCTTCACATTCGAGCGTCAAACACAGAGTCAATGATCCGCTTGATTGCAGAAGCGGAAAACGAAACACGAGCAAGCGAGCTGCTAGATTGGGCAGTCAATAGACTGAAGTAGCAAAAGTTTATGCGAGCAATTCCATCACTAAAAATTAGTATATCCGGCGTTCGAGGCGTTGTCGGCGATTCGTTGACGCCGAGTTTGTTGACGCGCTTTGCCCAGGCGTTTGGCACTTACGTCGGCTCGGGAACGATTGTCATCGGACGTGACCCGCGGACTTCGGGCGAGATGGTTCGACAGGCGGTGATCGCCGGACTGCTTTCCAGCGGTTGCCGAGTTATTGATCTGGGAGTATGCCCGGTTCCGACTGTGCAGCTGATTGTTCGGCAGCGCAAGGCTTCAGGCGGAATAGCCATCACCGCCAGCCACAATCCCGCCGAATGGAACGCGCTGAAGTTTGTCAATTCCGAAGGTTTGTTTCTGAGTCCTGGCCAGGCACGAGAGTTATTGGATATTTACCATCAGGGTGATTACACAAAAGTCAGCGGCAGCGAAATGCGAAGTGTCGAAGTCTTTGCAGGGGGGATTGATGCTCATATCAAAACAATCATTGATACCCTGGGTGTGCTTCCTCAAAAAAAACGAAAACTGAAAGTTGCGCTGGATTCCTGCAACGGAGCCGGTTCGATCATTGCTCCAAGATTGTTGGAGGCTTTGGGCGCGGAAGTCGTTTCGGTCAACACGATTCCGAATGGTTCGTTTCCCCGCGGGGCCGAACCGATTGCTGAAAACCTTGATAAACTTTGTCAGTTGGTGAAAGACAGCGGAGCCGATGTCGGGTTCGCTCAGGACATGGACGCCGACCGATTGGCTGTGGTGAACGAGCGCGGCGAACCAATCGGAGAAGAGAACACGCTGGTTTTGGCTTCAAGATTTGTGATTGGCAAAACGCCGGGGGCTTTAGTCGCAAATCTTTCGACGACCTCGGCCATGAACGATCTGGCTAAAAAGTTCGACTGTGCGCTGCATCGCTCGAAAATCGGTGAAGCAAACGTCACCGAACTGATGCAATCAGTCGGCGCTGTAATCGGCGGCGAAGGCAATGGAGGCGTGATTTACCCTCGAATCAATTTTTGCCGCGACAGTCATGTCGGAATGGCCTTGATACTACATCTGCTGGCTGGAATCGGGCGCTCGATTTCCGATCTGGTTGGGGATCTGCCGCGTTACACGATGATCAAAGAGAAGCTGGATTGCCCTTCGGACAAAATCAGCGAAGCATTGAAACTGGTTCGCCGTGATTATTCCGGCGAGCAACTGGATTTGAGGGACGGAGTAAAAGTCAGCTTTGCCGACGGTTGGTTGCACGTGCGCGGTTCAAACACAGAGCCGATCATTCGCCTGATTGCCGAAGCCACAAGCGAAGTTCGCGCGCGTGAAATTCTGGATCAGGTCTTTGATAAGGTAGAACAGTTGCTGAAGAAATAAAAAAAGAAAGGCTGCGATCCGAAGACCGCAGCCTATAAGAGCACCATAGCAGAGAGATAATGAAACAAGCGTCTTTGTGTTAATCACTCAGACATTAAGCACTTGGCTTGCCGCCGTCGCTGCAAGTCCGACGAAGACGTTTACGAATAGTCGGTTTGCGCAAACAACCCATTTTGCCATTTCGGCAAATCAGCCCGATACCTTGAAGGCGTTGAGCGGCAAAGTTCTATATTTTGATTTCGTCAATAATTACAATTTGGCATAGTGCCAATCTGGGAATTCGGACAACGAAATATCAATCCCAGCAAGCCCTTTTTAGTTCAATTCGTTTGTCCGAATCTTATGGGGACTGTTGCCGCTCAAGTGAATTGAATGAATCAGCACATCCCTCCTTCTCCTGCGGCTTCTGCATTAACTAAAAACATCCGGTGTTTGAAATCAAACAATGCAAAAGCAGGCGGATTATTGTCTCGACTCTGTCATCTGTCCAACTCATTGTTGTAATCTACATAATCAATTATCCTAATGACGTAATGTTGAGTATGTGAAAAGGAAACAGTTTATGGAAATGACACAGCTAAGGACTTTTCGTGCAGTAGCGGAGGCGCTAAATTTCACTCGCGCTGCCGAGCGATTGCATCTGACTCAGTCGGCAGTGAGCCATCAAATCAAAGCTCTGGAGGAAGAGTTAGGCGAACCGCTTTTCATTCGCGCCAAACGTGGCGTGAAGCTTTCCCAGGCAGGAAAGATAGCGCTTGAATACGTGGGGCGAATTTTGGACGATGCTGAGGCTTTGCGTGAAAGCGTTTCTGGGCGCGAAGGCTCGCCGGTTGGTCGAGTGCGTGTGGCGGCGGCGACTCAGGCTTTTGTGCATTTGTTTGTGCCGCTGTTTGAATCGTTCATGGATTCGCATCCCGGGATTGATCTTTCATTTCGAACCACGGTTAGCACCGAACACACTGTCGCAGATATTTTGAACGGAGCCGCCGATGTCGGCTTTGCATCGCTGGCGGTTTATTCGCCCAACCTGCAGGTCACTAAGTTGTTTGAAGATGAATTGATGCTGGTTGTCAGTAAAGAACACGCATTGGCGAAAAAGCGCGCGGCGTCAGTCCAAGAGATTGAAAAAGAGAAGCTGATTTTATTCGAGCGCGGAGCTTCGATCCGCCGCGCGACAGACCAGTTTTTCGATGAAATAAACGTGCGGCCTGATCTGGCTCTGGAATCGAACGACACGTTTTTTATCAAAAGAATGGTCGAACGCGGGCTTGGAGTATCTCTGTTACCCCCGTGGTCAGTGCGTGACGAAGTTAGAATGGGCAAGCTGGCCCAGCTTCAAATTACCGGCCATCGTTTGCGAAGATCGGTGGCATTGGTATCGCTAGGGCGTTTCCAGCCTTCGCCGACACGTGCGTTCATCGCCTACATTTTACGAAACAAAGCGAAGATTCAGGATATGGCGGGCACCGGAAAACAAGCTGAGACTTCCTAAACATATCTTTACTAGGCGCTTTACTAGACGCTTCAGGCGTCCAACGTCTATCATCTGCGCCGCTGTTTATTCACCAAGCCTGGCTGCGAAAGCGCAGGCATACCAATTTGGAGAATTTGTGATTCCCGATCTGCGCCGAAAATTCAACGCGAGTTTCACCGAACAAAAATACCTGAGCTTTTTGCAATCGCTGGATCAGGCGGTGGGCGCAAAAATCGAATTCCGTCCGTGCGAAACTCCTGTCTTTTTGCCGAATGAGCTGATGTTAGAGATGCAACAAGCAGGCAAAGAATTGATTGACCAGTTATGCACGCAGGATTATTTGGCCGCTTCTGAGCGCGCCATCCCGTCTGAGTTCAATACTCCGAACGAAGGCGCTCACCCTCAATTCATTCAGGTTGATTTCGCCATCACGCGCGAAGCCGATGGACGACTAGCCCCCAAACTTATCGAGTTACAAGGCTGCGCTTCGCTTTATTCTTTTCAACTTTTGCTGGCTCACGAATATAGGCGATTTTACGATTTGGAAAAGCTGAATTATCTGCCAAACGGTTTAACCGACGAAGCTTATTTGGAGTTGCTCCGCCGAGTCTTACTGAATGGCCACACGCCTGAACAAGTTGTGTTGATGGAAATTGACCCGCTCCGGCAAAAGACCTTGCCCGATTTCCAGGCGACTGAAAAGTTGTTTGGTATTCCATTTGTGGACGTTTCCGAAGTCATCAAACGAGGCAGAAAGTTGTTTTACCTTCGTCAAGGGAGCGAGGTTGAAATCCGTCGAATTTACAACCGAGTTATTATTGATGAGTTCGTATCAAAAGGTGTCAAAGCGAAATTCGATTTCCGAGATGACCTGGACGTTGAATGGGTCGGCCATCCGAACTGGTATTTTCGAATGAGCAAGTTTTCGCTGCCGTATCTGAAGCATCGGACAGTGCCTCGTGCCTGGTTTCTGGATCAACTGGAAAGTGTTCCTGAAGACTTGGAAAACTTCGTGCTGAAGCCGCTGTTTTCCTTTGCCGGCAGCGGAGTCAAAGTCAGCGTTACGGCAGAAGATTTGGAAGCCGTCCCGGCAATTGATCGCGGGGATTTTTTGTTGCAGGAAAAAGTTACTTACGCGCCGGTGATTGAAACGCCAGACGAACCGAGCAAGGTCGAAGTCCGTGTGATGTTCGTTTGGCCGGTAGACGCTCCCGAACCCATAGCCGTAAACCTGCTGACCCGATTGAGCAAAGGCGCAATGATGGGCGTGGATTTCAACAAAAATAAAAGCTGGGTCGGCTCGTCATGTGCTTTCTTCAAAGGGTTGGGCTGATGCGAGTGATCTCAGTTGATTATGGGACTAAATCAATCGGCTTGGCGATTTGCGACGAGTTGCAATTGACTGTTCGCCCTTTGACCACTATTCGTCACCCTGAATTGAATCAAGCAGCCGAACGCATAGGCAAATTGGCTGAAGAATACGAAGCCGAAACTCTGGTTGTTGGCTTGCCGCTGAACATGGACGGTTCGCGAGGTCAGGCGGTGGCAAACGTGGATAAATTTATTGCCGACCTGCAGCCACATATTTCAATTCCGGTTGTGACAATTGACGAAAGGCTGACGTCTTTTGAAGCGGATCAGATTCTGCGCGAAATGGGTGTCAGCCTGAAAGAACGAAAAGCCAAATCTGATGAATATGCGGCAGTGCTTATTTTGCAGGATTATCTGGACGGGTTGGCAAGCCGCAAAAATATCGAATCTTCATCCTCCACGCTTTTTCAGTAAACCGTAAATGAAAAAAAAAACCGGAAGAAAAAAATCTTACAAGCTCTTTGTTGCAGTCGTTGTTTTCGCAATCGCGGTTGTCGCAGGCGGATGGTTTTGGCTAAGCGCCGAGATGCATAATGCGGTCATCCACAACGCCACTCAAAAAATCATCACCATCGAACCCGGCACTGGCAGTTCCGTCATCATAGCGCGTTTGCAAACCGAGGGGGTGCTGCCAAATCCGCTGCCTGTGAAATTGTGGCTGCGATTGGTCGAACCTGGAGCGAATCTAAAAGCGGGCGATTACCGTTTCAAATCGCCGATTTCCCCGATTCAGGTAATCAATCAACTTGTTCGCGGCGAAGTCGCGACTCGGCAGTTCACAATTCCCGAAGGCTTCAATCAATGGGACATAGCTCGCGTGCTAGCCGGGTTGCAAGGCTTGAAACAACCGGCAATGAAACCGGAATCCGTGTTGGGTTTGATGAAGAATGTTTCGCTAATCTCCGACCTCGATACTCAAGCAACTACACTGGAAGGTTATCTTTTCCCTGACACCTACGAATACCTGGCCAGTGTCACTCGCGAACAATTGATTGAAACGATGGTCAAACGCTTTCGACAGGTTTACACGCCGGAGCTGCAACAACGTGCCGCTGAACTTGGCATGACAACTCGGCAAGTCATGGCGATGGCTTCACTGATTGAAAAAGAAGCCAAAGTTGATGTTGATCGTGAACTAATTTCATCGGTATTTCACCGCCGATTAAAGATGGGAGTGCCACTGGCTTGCGATCCGACAGTGATTTATGCAGCGCTAATAGAAGGCAAGTATCGCGGTAAGATTTATCAAAGCGATCTTGATCGTGACTCGGCTTACAACACTTACAAACATTCTGGACTGCCTCCAGGTCCGATTGCCTCGGCGGGAAGACGTTCGATTCAAGCCGCACTCAATCCGGCTGACACCGATTATCTGTTCTTTGTGGTGGACGCGACGAAAAACGATGGCTCTCACAAGTTTTCGGCCAGATCATCTGATCACGAAAACGCCGTCAGGTTGCTGCGCCAAGCTGAGCGCAACGGCAGCAAATAAAAATGCGGATGCCGAATTCGTCATCCGCATTTTGAATTGAAATCAGCCAACCAATTGTCTGTCAGGCTGACATTTCTTTCATTGTACCGACAATCGCTTCCGTATATTCAGTCGTGCTTGCTGTGCCACCTAAATCACGTGTCCTTATTTTCTTTTCTGACAGCGTATAAATCATGGCCCGTGAAATTAAGTCGGCTGCGGCGCGTTCGCCCAAATGGCGAAGCATCATCACGCCGGTTTGCAGCAGGGCTGTCGGATTAGCCAGATTCTTTCCCGCAATGTCCGGCGCGCTGCCGTGAACGGCTTCAAAGACAGAACCGAGTTCGCCAATGTTCGCTCCGGGGCAAATCCCAAGCCCGCCAACCAATCCAGCCGCCAAATCCGAAACAATGTCGCCATACAGATTTTCGAGCAGCAGGATGTCGAACTGCTGAGGTTTCATCACCAACTGCATGCAAGTGTTATCAACGATCTTGTCATCGGCTTCGATCTCAGGGAAGTCAGCGGCGACTTTGCGAAAACAATCCAGAAACAATCCGTCGGAAAGCTTCATGATGTTGGCTTTGTGAATGGCCGTTACTTTTTTGCGGCCTTCGCGGCGAGCGTACTCGAATGCAAAGCGGGCTATGCGCGTTGACGCTTTTTCAGTGATGATTTTGATGCTTTCAACTACACCTGGAACGACAATATGCTCAAGACCGGAATAAAGGTCTTCAGTGTTTTCACGAACCACGATCATATCCAGATCGCCAAATGGCGTAACCAATCCCGGCAAATTTCTGACCGGACGTAAATTGGCGTAAAGGTCCAGTGTCTTTCTCAGCCGCACGTTGACACTGGCAAAGCCGGTTCCAACCGGAGTCGTCAAAGGCCCTTTCAACGCAACCTTGTTTCGTCTGATTGAATCCAGAACGGGTTCCGGCAGCGGGTCGCCAAAACGTGAAAGAGCTTCGGCCCCGGCAATGTAACTTTCCCATTCCATTTCGACGCCTGTGGCTTCGATGATGCGAACAACTGCCGCAGTGATTTCCGAACCGATCCCGTCGCCGGGTATTAGAGTAACTTTGTGTGCCATACGAGTTCTATTTTGTGGATGTTAGTTTTAGAGATGAGTAAAGCGGCGCAACTGTAATAGCGAAGGCAAAAACTTTCAACGCCGCAATTGCTGAGGTTGAATTCAGGAGTCTGTCAGGAAGGCTAAGGAAATAGGGGCACGACTTACTTTGTGAACTATCAGTTTGTCGTATCCGCTACCAGCTCAAGTTTAGCGCCAATGTTCTGCAACAGGGTGGAGATATTCAATCCCAAACCAGTCAGGTAGATTAAAGCTACGGTTCCGATCAACACAATTAGAAGTGAGTATTCGACCACGTCCTGGCCGCTTTCGTCTTCGAGGAAATTTTTCAGTTTTGTAATCATTTTGAATCCTTGTGATGTGTAGTCGCGCCTTTTGCAGGCGTCATTAAGGGACAACGAAGTCAAAATCGCAAGAAAATTCCTGCAATTCGAGGACGTTGGAAATAACTGCTAAACAGGGTAAAAGGGTCGGCAAGAATTTAAGGCGAGACATTCGGGGCAACGAGATATGACGCCTTGTGGTCACAGTGGCTCCGGCATCAACCTAAGTGGGTGCCAGATCGGGGGGCAAACTATTGTAGTGGCGAAAACAGCTAACCACTACACAATCTTTTACATCTCTTTTCCAAGCTGGGCACGTAACTCCTGCTCACGAACCATTGAATTCCGCAACAACTGTTCCTGATGTGTCATGGCCCGTTCACTCCGCGCTAACTCTTCACGAAGTGTACGAACTTCGGCTTGAAGTTCGGCGATTTGGCTCATTGCACGCCGTAAACGTTGTTCCGGCGCAAGCTCGAAAATTGAGACATTGTTGGTAAACGGTTTTTCCAGCCTATGTTCGTAAACTTCGGCTTCGATAACTGGTTGACTGACAAGTTGAATCGCTGCACTCATTATGGCTCTCCTGTTTGCCTTTTATTGATTTGTTGTTTCTCGCCACATTCGTTCCGTTGCAGGAGGGACGGTAGTGCGATGTTTTTTGCCGCTGCCCGAAAACAGAACGGGTAAAAACTTCTTGCCTTGCAAGGCGGCCATAGCTAACCGCTACTTAAGAACGAACCACTAAAACTACTTATTGCTCCGGCCACGCTTCGTCAAACTACCCACTCCACTTACCGGAAATTTGTGAACCTAAGAATAAAAACTACTGATAATGACAATGGACAAAGTTAAAATAAGTATCGAAACAACAATTTGAAAAAAACGATAGGGTTAAATAACAGAAGAAAAACCAGAGGGGCGATTGCAACCAGTTCGTCGAATAGTGGGTTGGGCAGAAGACTTTTTCGACGGTTCTGATTTCATCAACATCCCGGCTTGAAACCAGCCGTTCTGTTTATTGGGGGGAGACGGTATCAGTTCTGTGGTCAACAAACTTGTTGATAAAGTGCGCCTGATTGCGGGGCGGCTGTCAGACGCGGCGGAATATAGCACAGCACTTTTTGGTCACGAAGTGATTTTTGCCTAAGAGTCAATTTTTTTGCCGACTCCTGCCATTTTTCTCATTGGTTATCTCAATAAGGCCATCTTGGAGACCCATTGGCGGCATGCAGTTGTGCTAAGATCGCGACCTAAGTCACCTTCAATTCTTTCTTCGGAGGAAAACTCAAAACCAATGGCTGCCCAATTGTTAAACGGCGTTGAAGTCGCCGAACATATCAAACAACGTGTCGCTGTTAAGGTTGGCAAACTGGCCGATCAGGGTATCAAACCCGGATTGGCTGTTGTGATCGTCGGCGACGACCCAGCTTCGCAAGTTTATGTCCGTAACAAGGTAAAAACCTGCCAGGCGTTGGGACTTCATTCCGAAAAACATGAATTGCCAACAGAAACAACGACCGATGAGTTGTTAGATTTGGTCGAGCGACTTAATCAGGATGATTCAATTGATGGAATTCTGGTTCAGACTCCGCTGCCCACTCAGATTGATTCGCGCCGAATTATGGAGGCAATTGATCCGGCCAAAGACGTGGATGGATTTCACGCCGTCAACGTAGGGCGATTGGTTCAAGGCCAGAATACGCTGGTGTCCTGCACTCCGGCAGGCATTATAGAGCTGCTGGATTATTACAAAATCCCGATCGCAGGCGCTCATGCAGTTGTTATCGGACGAAGCGATATTGTCGGCAAACCTATGTCACTGTTGCTGTTGCACCGCCATGCGACTGTGACAATCTGTCATTCTAAAACCCGCGATCTGGCCGCCATTACTAAGCAAGCAGATATTTTGATTGCCGCCATCGGACGAACAGCGATGATTACCGGTGACCATGTCGGCGAAGGCGCGGTCGTCATAGATGTCGGCACGAACGACGCCACGACCGAAGAAGAAATCAATCGTATCTTCGACGAACCCGAGCGGACAAAACGACTGGACGTTCTGGCAAAGCGCGGACGTACTTTGGTCGGCGATGTAGAGCCGCGCACTGTAGCTGAAAAAGCAGCCTGGTTAACACCAGTTCCTGGAGGAGTCGGCCCACTGACGATTGCCATGCTTATGCAGAATACGTTGCGCGCCGCTGAAATGCGGCGAGGTCTTTGAAAGGTGAAAAATGCTCAAAGTCGGATTGACAGGTGGAATTGCGACGGGCAAATCTTTTGTGCTTGGTGTGTTGCACGAACTCGGCTGCGAAGTTATGGACGCCGATCAAACGGCGCGCGAAGTCGTTGAACCCGGACAACCCGCTTTCAAAGAAATCATCGCCAATTTTGGTAATGAAATAGTTGGCGAAGATGGGAAGCTCGACCGTCCCAAACTTGGTGCGATTATTTTTAACGACGCAGTTCAGCGCGAAAAACTGAATTCCATCGTTCACCCAAAAGTTTTTGAAGCCCAGGCTGGCTGGTTGGCCGAGATTGAGAGCCGCAATCCACAGGCAATTGTCATAGTTGATGCTGCTCTAATGATCGAGACTGGTTCTTATCAACGATTCGACAAATTGATTGTCGTTTATTGCGAACCCAAAATTCAGCTTGAGCGATTGATGGCGCGCAACAATCTAACTCTTGATGAGGCGACAGTTCGTATTTCGTCGCAAATGCCTTCATCTGAAAAGCTGAAATTCGCCAATTTTACTATCAATACTTCTTTCGGCTTTGAAGACACGCGTAGCCAGGTTGAGATGCTTTACGAACAGCTTCGCAAACTCCAACCAGAATGAATGAACCCGGCATGAGCTAAAGTTATGAACCGACGATCATTTCTTTCAAGTCTTTCACACACAATGGCTGCTGGCAGCGGTCTGCTGATCGCAAAACCGGCTTTTGGCTTTCCGGCGATCATCCAAAACCGGCCACAAATCCCATTCGGAGTTCAGGCTGGAGACATCAAACCTGGTCGAGCCATCGTTTGGAGCCGTAGTGATCGTCCGGCACGAATGGTTGTTGAATATGCGACGACCGAATCTTTCCGAAACTCAAAACGCATCATAGGTCCGGCGGCAATTGAGTCCTCAGATTTCACTGCGCGAATTGACCTGAGTGGTTTGCCAGCGGGGCAAAAGATTTTTTACCGCGTCAGTTTTCAAGATCTGGAAAACACCAAAGTCAGTAGTGAACCAGTCGCCGGCAGTTTCAATACTTCTTCCAATACTCGGCGAGATGTTTCGTTTGTTTTTGGTGGAGACGTTGTCGGTCAAGGTTGGGGGATCAATCCAGATTTTGGTGGGATGAAAATTTTCGAGGAGATGCGGAAGATTCAACCGGATTTTTTCATTCACTCCGGAGACACGATTTACGCCGACGGTGTTGTTCCCGCCGAAGTAAAACTGGGCGATGGTTCGACTTGGAAAAACCTGACCTCGCCTGAAAAATCCAAAGTCGCTGAAACTCTGGACGAATTCCGCGGTAATTATCGCTACAATCTGCTGGACGCGAATCTGCGCAGTTTCAATTCCGAAGTTCCTACGCTGGCTCAGTGGGACGATCACGAAGTTCGCAACAACTGGTATCCGGGACAAATCCTTGATGATCCGAAATACACGGTGAAAAGCATTGACCTGCTGGCGGCGCGCGGTCGTCGGGCGTTTCTGGATTACCTGCCTCTACGTTTCAACGCCGACGATCCCGAACAAATTTATAGAGCATTCGATTACGGCCCGTTGCTTGATGTGATTATGCTGGACGAACGAAGCTATCGCGGGCCTAATACTCCGAATCGACAAACCTCCATCAATGATGAATCGGTGTTTCTGGGCAGCGCGCAAATCAAATGGATCAAGCGGCGGCTGCTTTCGTCAAAGGCAACATGGAAAGTAATCGCCAGCGACATGCCTATTGGCATCATCGTCGGCGACGCGGGAGGGAAGTACGAAGCTTTCGCCAACGGCAACGGCCCGGCGCTTGGACGTGAACTGGAGTTGGCCGGACTGCTGAGTTTCATCAAACGCAACCGAATCAAAAATGTCGTCTGGGTTACGGCGGATGTGCATTATTGCGCCGCGCACTTTTACGATCCGGCCAAAGCGCAATTCAAAGACTTCGCTCCGTTTTGGGAATTCGTCGCCGGGCCTTTGAATGCGGGAACTTTTGGTCCTGGCCAGATGGACGACACTTTCGGTCCGCAAGTGAAATTCACCGGCATCCCAAAAGGCATGAAACCAAATCGTTCGCCGAAAGACGGATTTCAGTTTTTCGGCGCAGTCAAAATTGATGGCAAATCGGCAGCGATGACGGTTGGCTTGCACGACATCACAGGCAAAAAGCTGTACAGCATTGACCTTCCTCCAAAGAGATAAAACCTATGCTCAAATCAAACTTCACTCGTGCGCTCTTGTTCGTTTCAATCTTCGCGTTGATTGTTTTGAACGTCAGCCTTCCAGCTGTTCGCGGTTGGGGACAGAAGGGTCATGAAGTCTCCGGCTTGGTGGCGGCGAAAAAGCTGCCGAATGAAATGCCTGGTTTCTTTCGCAAAGCGGCGGCACAACTTAGTTACTTGAACCCGGAACCCGACCGTTGGCGGAGCCGTGACGAATCGAATCTGGATCGAGCAATGGATTCAGCCGCCGCTCCTGACCATTTTCTGGACATGGAACTTGTGCCAGAAGCGGCGATGAATGCTTTGAACCGATACGACTTCACAGCCGAAATGATCAAAGCCGGTCAGAAACCCACAACCGCAGGTTTTGTGCCTTATCGAATGCTGGAGCTTTTTCAAACTCTCAGAATTGAGTTCAGGTTGTGGCGCGCCGAGAAAGATTCAAACAAGCGCAAATGGATCGAACAGCGCATCATCAATGACGCTGGGATTCTTGGCCATTACGTCAGCGACAGCGCCAATCCACATCACACAACAATTCATTACAACGGCTGGTCTGGAGCGAACCCGAATGGGTACACAGTCTTTTCGCGCGAACGCGGCATTCACTTCCGTTTTGAGGAAGAATTCGTCAGCGCCAAAATCGGCTTGAACGACATATTGCCTCTGGTGAGCGCCAGCCCGCGTATCATTGAAAAGCCCCGTGAAGAGTTGTGGGGTTACTTGAAAGCGTCGAACAAGCTGGTCGAACCGCTCTACATTTTGGACAAGAAAGAACAGTTTGGCGCAACAAACAACTCGCCAGAACACAAGAAATTTGTCAGCGAAAGATTGGCGGCAGGAGCACAGATGTTGCGCGATTTATGGTGGACAGCCTGGGTCACCAGTGCAGTTCCGACATCAACAAATTCAACTCATTGATCAAGAATCAAGCTGCCGATTTGATGGCGCAATGGCATTGAATTGAGTAATTGGCTGGTGGACTTACATTTGGACAAGCGTGCGTGCAGTAAATGCCTGCAGCTTGAGGAGCTATGATCCGTCTCATCATTCGTGCTCGACAGGTAAGCGCTGCACGTACGCTTGTCTGCGAGTACAGGCCTGACACAAATATACAATCTTGTACAAACGTTTCGTTGAAAAGGCCTTCCCGTAAACAGCTCACACTCATTGATAGCACTACCTCCTTTGGCCAGTAAATACTTGTTATCAATGATATCGTTGCTTTCATTGTGTATGAAGCTCATCTGCCATTAGCGATATGCAGCCCAAAAATCAACCCGTTGCATCAATAACCAGGGGCAACATTTTGTGCATCCTTGTACCGAAAAGAACTGGCTTCCTGAAGCAATCAGTTTGCGACGATAATGCTGAGACTCCGCATCACAAGAAAATTCTACCCGATCAACTGGCTTGTCTTTCATTTCAACTCCTGATTCACATTCCAGTGCTAAATTCAGTATTGCTACGCTCATTTGCTGCGTGATGTGGAAGATTTCCGCGACGAGTTCAGCGACGAGACGGAAGTTGAAGCCTTTGCCACAAAGGTGATTCCGCTGCTGGCCGACGCGATGTACCTGCACAGTAAACTACTGAGCGATGAGCAGTACTACCAGCAAGCCGAACAGATCAAACAGCAGATTGAACAGGCCATGAAAGCCGAAGCGAAACATCCGGGCATCCGCACGATCCAGGACTTATGCGGATTATTGTGATGGTGAACGCCTGAAATTATTGATTGTGAACAGCGCGATTACATCGTGAACACCAAAATCATGATCGTGAACGCCGCGCCAACTGGATTCCGCCCCAACGAAAATACGAGCGCGGTTTTACGTCGCTTTACATGGATCACGTGACTCAAGCTGACGAAGGCTGCGACTTTGGCTTCCTGCATGCAGGCGCTCCAACACCAGAACCGGAGATTCACTGAAGAATAAAAGATAACCGAATTCACGTCAGGCAGGAGCGTAGCCAATAAGTCTGCGCTCCTGCCTGACAGTTATCGAATGCGTTGAGCAACGCGAGAAACCGTAATACCGAATGCGCTACCCATTGGATTTAAGGACATTGGCACAAGTGCCCGCTGTTAAATGACCAATGCA
>JBGAPB010000073.1:0-19961 GCA_044221525.1 Blastocatellia bacterium
GCAACGACGGCATTTCGCCTTTGGACAGTGATCTGGCGCAAGTCACAGGCCTGGCGGTTGATCCATCAGGCGATGCCGTTTACATGACCATACCGTCTTTTTCGGCAATTAGAGCCATCAACGTAGGCACGCAAAACCTGACTGTTCTGGGCAAAACCATTGTGCCGGGAACGATCAGCACGGTTGCCGCACCGGATCAAGCCATCTTTCGAGCTGTGGCGATTCACCCGACAACACGCGAAATACATTTCATTGCGGGACGATTGGTCTTGAAGCTTAATAATTCCGGTGGACAGATAGTTGTTGCTGGCGGAGGCAATCCTACAAATGGCAACGGCGATGGCGGACAGGCGACTCTGGCTCGACTGACTTCTCCAACTGGTCTGGTTTTCGACAATAACGGCAATCTGCTGATTGCCGACGGCGGAGACGCACGCACAATTCAGGGCAGCATTCGCAAAGTCAACGCAACCGGCGTTATCAGTACTTTGGCGGGCGGGCTGGAATATCCGACAGGTATCACAACTGCGCCAAATGGTGATGTTTACGTCCCGCTGGGCAATGCTCAACAGATTGCGCGCATCACTCCGACTGGTGTCAAAACCATTGTCGCCGGCAATCCGAACATGCAATTGTGCGACCCTAACAACACACTGACCTGCGGCGACGGCGGGCTGGCCACTCAGGCAAATCTGAACATTCCTGACAGCACAGCCAACACCACATTGGGCATAGCGGTTGATGGCCGCGGACTTTACATTCCGGATTTTCGTTACAAACGAGTACGCTTTGTCACTCTGTCCGGAGGCACTCAAACTATTCTTGGCACCATCATCCCACAGAACATCATCAACACGATTGTCGGCAACGGGCAGGCTGCACCTTATGACGGCTCGCTAGCGACTTATGCCGATATGTTTGTTCCTACCGGAATCGCCGCGGATTCGCTCGGCAACCTGTTCATCGCCGATACCGGCAATAACCGATTGAGATTCGTCAATCGCACCAGCGCGCCCATAACTTTGTTTGTCACAACGCCTCACGCAATGACTGTTCAACCTGAACAGATAGTCACACTCAACCGCGATGCCGGAGATTTCCAGATTGACGACCGCATTACGACAGCGCTTTTTTTAACTCCGCAGGGGTTGTATGCCGCGCCAAACGGATTGTTCATCGCCGATTCGCAAGCCGGGGCTTTGATCAAAGTTCCGCCGACTTCGGTCACTGGCCGTCGTAGTGGGATTATTCGCTTCCTAAACACCTCAAACAGCGACGTGACCTTTTTCCCAAACAGCGACGCCAAAGTCGTGGTTCCTCCAGGGCAGATCAAAGACATTGCAGGGGTGCGCCCACCCAGTAATCCGCAAGCATTGGGAGACGGCCTGCCTGCAAACAGAGTCGCTTTTTTTCCAACCGACGTGGCCGTTGACCGAAACGGAAATCTGATCATTGCCGACCAGGGGAACAACCGCATCCGCAAAGTTGACGCGCAATCTGGTACCGTCAGCACGGTTTACGGCGATGGCACACAGCAGACATTGTTCGGTCCAACTGGAATTGCTTTTGACAGTTCGGGCAGATTGCATATTGCCGACACGCGCAACAGCCGAATCCTGCGCCAGGACACGCCGACTGCAACAACCTTTTCAGTCATTGCGGACGTCTCGCGAAACATTCGCCGCCCGCGCGACCTGACGGTTGATGCCGCCGGGAAAATTTTTATCACCAACGCCCTATCGCATCAGATTCTTGATCTGGAAGCTCCGAACAACACGCTTGGCACAACCACGATTGTTGCCGGAACAGGCAATCCGGGGTTTTCTGGCGATGGCAAAGACGGCGTTCAAGCCAGATTGAACTTGCCGAACCCCGGAACGGCAACCAACGACATTCAGGTGACTTGCAGTATCACCACTTTGCCGAACGGAGACCTGATTTTCACTGACACAATCAACAATCGCGTGCGAATGCTGAAACGAAAAGGAGGCACGCCACCTGTGGTCAGTGTTTCAGCAGCCAGTTTTGCCAGCGCCGAGCTGGCACCGGAATCCATCATTGCGGCGTTCGGAGACAAACTGGCGACGCAAATCAGCTCTTCCAATCTGATTCCACTACCAACCACTCTGGGAGGCACGACAGTCAGAATCCGCGACAATGTCGGAACTGAAAGATTGGCTCCGTTGTTTTTTGTCGCGCCAACTCAGATCAACTATTTGGTCCCAACTGGAACCAGCCCAGGCCCAGCAGTCATCACAGTCGTCAGCGGAGACGGAACAATTTCCATCGGCACACTGAACGTGGCCACAGTCGCTCCGGGTTTCTTTACAACAAATGCCAACGGACAAGGTCTGGCTTCGGCGGTTGCACTGCGAGTCAAGGCAGACGGCCAATTAGTTTACGAACCGATTTCGCGCTTCGATACGGCATCCAGCCGTTATGTCGCCGTGCCAATTGATTTAGGCCCGCCGACCGAACAGGTTTTTTTGGTTGCTTACGGCACGGGCTGGCGATTCCGCAACAGCTTGACGGCAGTCAACGCCTCGATTGGAGGCACTGCTTCGGATGTGTTATTTGCCGGGACGGCTGAAGGCTTTGTGGGGCTGGATCAATGCAACATACGCATTCCGCGTGTTCTGGCCGGTCGCGGTGAAGTGAACGTGAATCTAACCGTAGAAGGTAAAGCAGCAAACACTGTGACGATTCAGATCAAGTAAGTAATTTGAACCTTACCAATGCAGTTCCCTGCTCCAAAACACAGGCCCGTCGGTGCAGACTTTTTTGAAGATGAAGCCTTCTGAACAATTGTGCTTTACGGCGACGGCGCACCCCACGCAAACTCCGAAGCCGCAACCCATCGGAGCTTCGAGTGAAAGCTGAGCGGGCACGTCGTATGCTTCGGCCAGTTTCGCCACAGCGTGCAGCATAGGGTCAGGGCCGCAGGAATAAATCACCGCTGGTTTGCCAGCCAAAGCTTTCAAATGTCTTTCCAGTGGAGCCGTGACAAATCCCTGTTCGCCATAACTGCCGTCAACCGTCGCGCAGGCAATGCTTTCTTTCGACAACAAAGCCGTGAAATCATCCAGACCGCACAGGTCGCCGTGACTGGCTCCGCCGATAAAAAATCGAGTCGGAATTTTCAGCTTCATCAACTGCTCTGCCAGCATAAACAACGCGGGCGAACCAACACCTCCGGCCACGAGCAAAGCTTCACGACCATCGGCGAAACCGATGTCATACGTGTTGCCGAGCGAACCAAGAAAATCCACTTTGTCGCCCGGCTCCAGCTTGGCCAACGACTGAGTTCCACGTCCAAGAACCTGATAAATAAAATCCACGTCCAGCCGATCTTCAGCAGATTCGCAGCGATAAAAAGCCATCGCCCGACGCAACAATGGCTCGTAAATTCCGTGCGCTTTTAGCATCGCAAACTGACCGGGCAAAACCGGAATCGGTTCGTCCAGCCGCAACCGCAAATAACCGTAACTGCGCGACGAACCTGAGCTAACAATCTGGTTCCGTTCAACCGTCACAACGGCGTCAATAGTTTTTCCGAAAGATGACAAAGGAAAGCTCCGAGTGAGTGAATTTTCGTGACCGAGTCGCAGTCTAACAAAAGCATTTTAATCGGCAAAGCTGGGCGCTTGGCAGCTTCGTGCGGCTTCGTGTAGATTGACCGTCGTTCAATCAATCCACGTCCGAACAAAATAAAACTTATGAAACTGAACAAAATCTTCCCTTTCATTTTAATCGGGATCATCTTGCTGGCCAGTTCGCCCTTTATGCTGGGACTGATCTGGCCGCGCATCAACGACGTTCAAACCGGCAAGACTCCGCAATACGCAGACTTGCAACCGCAACGATTCAATCAGCCTCTCGAAAAAGTCTTTGCCGCCGCGCTTGAAGTTTCCAGCGCGCAAGGCTGGGAAGTTCGCGAAACCAAGCCCGAACAAGGCATCATCGAAGCCATCGCCACCACGCGACTCTTCAAGTTCAAAGACGACATAACGGTCACCGTTACCAGCGAAGGCGCGAAAACCATCGTCAATGTGCGGTCGAAATCCCGCATTGGCAAAGGCGATATGGGCACGAATGCCCGCCGCATCCGCGCGTTCCAGGCGGAACTGGCCAAAAAATTGTGAGCGATGGTATATTCCGCGCCTGCTCGCAAACGCTCTCAACCAAGCTCATCGAGGTACAAAAATGGAATTCACCGAAAAAGCTGTCGTCATGACTGCCGCAGATATGAACCGCGTCATGGCGCGAATGGCTTCGCAGATTGTCGAAAACAACCCTGATCTTTCCGGCGTCTTGCTGGTCGGCATTCATCGCCGAGGCGTTCCGCTGGCCGACAAGATCGCCGCCAAAATCAAGGAAATGGACGGCGTAGAAGTTGCCCGTGGCGCGCTGGACATCACGCTTTACCGCGACGATTTGACTACGGTCGCCGACCGACCGGTCATCAACAAAACCGAACTGCCCGCGAACATCACAGGCAAAACAATCATCCTGGTGGACGACGTGTTGTACACCGGACGAACGATTCGCGCGGCCATGGACGAACTGATTGATTTCGGACGCCCGCGCCGGGTTCAACTGGCAGTGCTGATTGATCGCGGCTGGCGCGAACTGCCAATCCAGGCCGATTACGTCGGCAAAACAGTCACCACCACCGAAGCCGAAATCATAAAAGTCATGCTGCCGGAATTTGACGAAACCGAGCAGGTGCTACTCGTCGAACAAAAAGGATGAATTCAGAATGATGAATGATGAAAAATTCGTCGTTCATCATTCATCATTCCGCCTTCATCCTTCATGAAATCAAATGCCGTTAAACCGCAAAGACCTTCTAGGAATCGCCGACCTTACCGTCGAAGAGATCAATTTGATCCTCGACACAGCCGTGACGTTCCGCGACATCAACAATCGCCAGATCAAAAAAGTCCCCACGCTGCGCGGCAAAACCGTCATCAATCTTTTCTTTGAAGCTTCGACGCGCACCCGCACCAGTTTTGAAATCGCCGCCAAGCGTTTGTCCGCCGACGCCGTCAATATCTCTGCGTCGACTTCCAGCGTCGTCAAAGGTGAAACGCTGGTGGACACCGCGTTGAATCTGCAAGCGATGAGTCCCGACGCGATTGTCATTCGCCACGGCTCTTCTGGCGCACCACATCAAATCGCCAAAATCGTCAAAGCCGGAGTCATCAACGCCGGCGACGGGGCGCATGAACATCCCACGCAAGCCTTGCTGGACGCGCTGACCATTCGCCACAGCAAAGGCCGCATCGCCGGTTTGAAAGTCGCCATCATCGGAGACGTGCTGCACAGCCGCGTAGCCCGCTCGAACGCTCATCTGCTGACCAAACTCGGCGCTCATGTTGTTCTGGCCGGGCCGCGAACGCTGATGCCCTTCGGCTTGGAAAAACTGATTCCACCCGGCGACGGTTCGATTCGCTTTGCCAACTCCATCGAAGAAGCCATCGCCGACTCTGACGTAGTGATGATGCTCAGAATCCAGATGGAGCGTCAGTCCGGCGGCTTTTTCCCTTCTCTGCGCGAATACTCGATTCATTTCGGCTTGAACAAACGACGGCTGGCGATGGCCAAACCTGATGCAATAGTGCTCCACCCCGGCCCAATCAATCGCGGAGTCGAAATTGATTCGGATGTCGCGGACGGTGCTTCGTCGCTGATTCTGGATCAGGTGGAAAATGGCGTGGCTGTGCGAATGGCAATTCTTTATTTGCTGGCGGGTGGGGAATAAAAGCTATGACTGAACTACTAATTCGCAACAGCACAATCATTGACCCATCGCAATCGCTTGAAGCAAAACGCGACTTGCTCATCCGTAACGGTCTAGTCGCAGAAATCGCCGAAAGCATCTCTGCCGATGGCGCCGAAACGTTTGACGCTACTGGCTTGATCGTCGCGCCGGGCTTCATTGACCTGCATGTGCATCTGCGCGAGCCGGGGTTTGAGTATAAAGAAACGATCGAGTCCGGCGCGCGCGCAGCCGTTGCCGGAGGCTTCACTTCGGTTTGCTGCATGCCGAACACGAAGCCGATTAACGACAATTCGTCGGTGACCAGCTTCATCGTCGAACAAGCTCGAAGGGCAAACCTGGCCAACGTCTTTCCCATCGGCGCAATCACGCAAGGTTCAAAAGGCGAACAGCTTGCCGAAATCGGCGAGATGAAATCCGCAGGCATCGTTGCCATCAGCGATGACGGCAAGCCCGTCCCGGATTCCGGCATCATGCGCCGAGCGATGGAATACGCCGCCGACTTCAACTTGCCAGTCGTGGATCATTGCGAAGATTGTTGCGGAGCTTCGGGCTGGGCCATGCACGAAGGCGAGTATTCCGCCTTGATGGGATTGAAAGGTTTACCCGGCGCTGCCGAAGACCTGCACGTGGCGCGCGACATTCTGCTGGGCGAAATGACCGGAGCGCACATTCACATCGCGCACATTTCAACGGCGCGTTCGGTTGATCTGGTTCGCCAGGCCAAAGCGCGCGGACTGAACGTCACCTGCGAAGTCACTCCGCATCATTTCGTGCTTTCCGACAAAGACGTTTTCCAGAGTCAGTACAACACGAACTTCAAAATGGCTCCGCCGCTGCGTTCGCAAGATGATGTTGCGGCGATTTTGGAAGGTTTGCGCGACGGAACAATTGACGCCATCGCCACAGACCACGCTCCGCACCACGCCAACGAAAAGATGTACGAGTTCGACAAATCTCCGAACGGCATCACGGGACTGGAAACCGCAGTCAGTTTGACGCTGGATCGGCTGGTCAATCGTGGGGTGATTTCTCTGACGCGGATGATCGAACTGCTGGCGACCAATCCGGCGAAACTGTTCAAACTTGATCGTGGAACTTTGAAAGTCGGCGCGATTGCCGACGTGACGATCTTTAATCCCGAAAAGCAGATCAAATTTGAAGCGGCAAAATCTCAATCCAAAAGCCGCAACACTCCATTTGATGGCTGGGAATTAAAAGGCTCTCCAGTGGCAACAATTGTCGGCGGCAGAATCGTCTGGAAGTAAATTGCTGGAAAAGCCCTACCCTCTTGATAGAGTTGAGCTTATGAATTGCGAGCCGCAAAATCAGTTGCGGCTCGCAATTTCATTTTTATGCAGTAACGGTTGTCAACGTCAACGGCTTACCAGCCTGCACGCGTGACAAATCAGCCGCGAACCTCTGGTTGCTCATCCAGTCAATGTACCGCAAACCAATCGAGCCGTCGGCTTTTAGCTGCAAGACGCAATAACCGTTGTTGCCTTTGTCCTGCCGAATACCAGTCCAGGCAGGAAAGCGCGCCTGCTCTTCCAGAAAGATCATAGGCGCGGGTTCGAATTTACCTCGACTGTAAATGTCATAAGGATAACCGCCGTGACCAATGCAACTGCCAATAAATGGAAGCGCTGGAATTTCTCCCGTCGGTGCCGACTTTTGATCAAACAGCGCGCAATAATGCGTGTTGCCCCAAAACCACAAGTCCACCAGCCGCTCATCCAACGCCAGCGCTTTCAAGTCTTTGGCAAGCAAAGGAGTCAGTTTCTTGTTTCCGTACTCATAAGGATGATCGGCGCTGAGCAGTATGTTGACGCGATTCGTCGCCCGGCCATCCCGTAAAACCTTGCCAAGCCATTCCAGATGTTTTTCGTCTTTGCAACGGCCTGAGCCAAAAAATGCGGTGTCAATACCGACTATCTGAAACTTCTCTGACCGCAAACAGAAGTAACTACCTTGCTGTTGTTGAATGCCGGAAGAACTTTCCAGACGCTTACTCATGTATTCAAAATAAGGTTTGCCCTTTGAGTACATCTCGTGGTTTGAGTTCAACGCGAAGACTCGCGTGAAATCCAAAATCGGGTCAATCTGTTTGATGAAAAAGTCGCGGAATTCATGTTCACGACCAGCATAATAAACATCGCCCAAATGAATGGCGTAAGGAAAGCGTCGCTGCCGAAATTGCTTGGCAATGTGATCGGAGTAGTAACGGCCTACGCCGTAATCGGCAAACAGAGCAACTTCCAGCGGAGCGCCTGGCGCGGGATTCGGCAAATCGTAAATGAAGCTGTTTGGGTTGTTCGGGTCGTGACGCCTGAAATCGTTTTTGTCGGGACGCGAAAGCACAAACGGCCCGGCAAACAGCGCCCAACCAAGCAACCCTGCCAGATCATCGTTCTCGAACTTTCGATCTTCTGGGTTAATTTCAATGTTGGGGTCATTCATTCCGGGGAAATCGAATCCAGGCGGCAACGGCGTCAGAGCAAATGATGCAGCCTCGACTTCGGCCAGCATTTCTTTCGGCTTATCCAGGGCGCGACGCGCCAAAGCCAGAGCTTCGCGCAAACGCGGCAGGGTCATCTTTGAATCCCACATTGCCCTAACCCGGTTCAGCAATCTCCGCGGGTGAGCCTTCAGCTCTGCCTCCAGCAATTTCAGCCCTTCGTTGTCCAGCAAAGGCAATTCCGCAGGCTCCTGGCCCATGGCGGAAAAAGAAACGGCTTCGTCAGTCGGCCCGGTGTATCCAAGCTTTTCATAAAGTTTTTTCAGATCATTGTTCATGGCTCTCTCCTTCAAAAAAATGGTTGTGTGGAGCGACTGGCCAATCGCTCCACACGGTCAGGCATTACCACTTGATGTCTGTCAAAGATTCCAACCATGGTCTTTCGACAGCTTCCGGCAATCGTTCGATGGTTTCGGCAAAGGTGTCACCCGCTTTCAAGTTGGCAGGAAACTTGAATCCGCAGCGCGCTTCGACTTCTGTCAGCGCCACCTGAAAGACACGGAATTGATTCAAATCCAGCACTTCCAGTTGATCCAGACTTTGAGCCAGCAAGAACGCCCTGGCTTTCAGCTTTCCGTTTTCGACAAACACCACCACCTTGAAGAATTCACGTGGAATTTTCACACTGCGAAACACGCGGTCGTCGCTGCGAAAGATCGGGCCGCCGAATACGCTGATTTTCAGGTTATCCACGTCCACCTCTTCAAAGACGGCGTTTTCAATCTGTCCCCAAATGCCGCCTAACCCGCTCTGGTTGAAGTTATCCATCTGCGGAGTGATGTTGGTGAAAAGGAAAGAATCGCTATTGGCTTTATTGGCTTCAGCGTCGCCTCCCCAAATCAAATCGGCTCGGCGGGCGATGTGACCTCTGTCCAAGCGATTGTTGCTGTACAAGCTGTCTCCGACCTGAAATTCGGCTGGAACCAACGGATCGAGAACGAATTTCTGACTTGAACGGCTGAGCTTTTTCAGCCGTCCACCATCAATGTTCCAGGCCACATAAATGGCAAAGCGGCGTGACTTGCTCTGTGTCAACGTAAAGTGCGTATGATGAATCAGCTCTGAGTTATTGAGCTTGAACGCATCACTGAGTTTGGTGGGTGAAAGCTTAGGCAGATCAACTCGTGTACCCAGAAAGTTTGAGTTATAGCCAACTCCGGGTGCTGCCCCATCGCCCACTGGGGGGGCAGGCAAAGCCGTTGCGCTGATGCCCAACTTTTCAAACACCGACTTGGCATAACACGCAATGGCGTGTTCGTTTGGATCGTCCGGGCCTTCGCCGGCGAAATGCAATCCGGCCATTACCTTTCCCGGTTTACCCTGGTTGGTTTTGAACAACCAGACCGAGCCGGAATCTCCTCCCATGCTCACTTCACCATTTGATGGCTGATTGGCTGGATCAACACCAATTTCAAACCCTCCGATGGCGCGCTCGCCAGTTGAACCGCCGTAATTGATTTTGGTCATCGTGTGTATGCGGGTGACGATGCCGTGAGTCACCGCAGTCGTTCGACCGCTTTTGACAACTTTATCGCCAAGCTCCGGTTCGCCTATGGATTCAACCTTGACGGCCAACTCCAGGATTTCCGGGTCAAAGGTTCGGTCTTCAATCGAAGCAATTGCGCAATCGCCTGCGGGGCCTAAATGCGAACGAATCAGTTTGCCAAGCCGGTTCAAGTTGGTGCGGTTGTCATCGAATGGGCCGGGTTGAACAATGTCGTCGCCGATTTGTCCGTTCGGACCATTCAACACATGCCAATTGCTGAGCACGAACGGCGTGCCGTTCATTTTGTCGAACACAATGCAACCTATGGTTCCGGCGGTTACTTTTTTGTTGGCGACGCTAATGCCGGGTTTGATTGGATCAACCCGAACTTTGCGCGGCGAACTTGCCGCTTCGGCGACGATCTTGTATCCGGGTTGATATGTTCGTTGCAGCACATCGGTTGGAACTTCAACTCCGCCAACAATGAAGGATTTTGGAATTTCCTGCGTGTCCAAAGATTCCAGCAGGTCGGCTGAGGCTTTTTTCTCAACGGTGAACTGGATGGAAATTTCTTTGGTGGGTTTCCCATGCTCCCACTTATACCCGATGCCTACCGACGAGATGTTTTTGTCTCTCAGAAACTCTTCGCCTCTGGTACGAATGAATTGCTTTAATTCCTCCATCAAATCTGATTTCTGTTTAGCCTTGGGCTTGGCTGATTTCTTCTTCGAGGTCATGGCTTTTCTCCTATTTGGATTGTTGGAATGTTTAACTCAATTGGAAAATAGCTCGGATGAATCATCGTCAGAACTGACCATGATTCACCCGAGTACTTACATTTATGGATTCAACAAAGCTCCGGCCAGATCGTATTCGCGCGCGACGAATTGATTGGTCAGAGCCATAAAACGCAGACGACCTTGCGCCTGCACAAATTCATTGACGTTGTCGCCCGTCACACGGAAAGAACTCAGGTATTCGGCGAAACTCCGAATCGCATCCAAATCTTCAAAAGTGCGAAACTTCATCAACGCCGAACCGATTTCCTTGCCCGCCGTGACATCGGTCAGGTGTCCGTAAAACGTCGTGAAGTCATGGACGATTTCCTGAATGCCCGATCGTCCGCCGTCGCCGTCTTTCTGCAAATACTTTCGTCCGTGGAAGCAGTATTCCTGACCCGGCCCGGCAAAAAAGTAGATGCGATAAAGCATCTCCGCTTCCTGAGTCGCCGGGTTGACGCGCAGATAATTGAAGAAGCTCTTTGTGCCGTTGATCGTGCAAATCATCTGCCCCTGGCCGTTGAAGTCGGCAAAACGAACAGTTCCGTCAATGCGCGCTTCGTGATCCCAACCTTCAATGAACTCGTTGAAATCACGAGCGGAAATTTGCATATCCCATTTGCACTCGACGCCTTCGGCTGCGGGTTTGGCTTCAATCTGTTTGTCACCATCGGTTCCTTCGGGCGGAACAAAGCCAGCAAAGTAAGAGCCTTTCATCTCTTCGGTAAACGCCATTCCGGTCTTTTCCGGCAGACGCACATCCAGCAACGGGCGCAGGAAGCCCGAAACGGGAGTGTCGGTCAGCGTGCTGCGACGCAGCCAGTATTTGAATCCGAAGCGCACGTTGCCAGCGGCGTCTTGTTCGCGGTGAAAAACTCCCAGCGAATCCTGGCCGAACAACGGCAACAGCGGAGGCCTGCCATCGGTGAAGTATTGACCAACCAGCATGTCCTGATTGACGAAGCGGATTTCGTCGTGGAAAGGCGTGAAATCATCCGTTCGGAAATGATCCTGGCCAAAAGTCGGGTCAGCCAGACCTTCGATCAAACCCAAAAACTGATAGCGCGCTTCCAGGCGTCCGTCTGGTTTGTGATCGAACTTCAGAAAGGCGACAACGCCGGTGTTGTTGGCATTGCTGACCATTCGCATTTCCCACAAGCCGTTCAACTGTTCTTTGGTCGGCAGCGCGGCTGCATCCCAAATGGCTTTGTGATCGGGAACAGTCATGTGATCCAGTCCATAAGATCGAACCATCGGGAAAGTGAACAGGCGATGACCTTTGGGGTAATGCCCCAGGTAAACTCGACCGATCAGCAAATCGTCGTTGATGACTTTGAAAATGTCGTAAAACCCTCGCCACTGAGCTTCGGTGTATTTCAGCAAAATGTATTTGCCAGGTTCCAGCGTGCCGTTGCGTTCGGTGATGTTGATTTCTTCCAGGGTGTTCAGCGCGTTGATGCCGCCGTCCGAATCGCTGGTAACTCCTGTCAATTTGCCGTCGGGTTGTTTGGTGAACTTCTTTTTGAAGCTGGCGTTGAGCGCGGTCGAAAAAGCGTTCAGCACGTGTCCGCGCGGGAAAACGCCTTTCCAAACGGTGTCGTTGCGAATCAAGCCTTTGTCGGTGTCAATTTTGACTTCACCGCCATTGGCCATCGTTTCAATGCTGCCGGTTTGGTTTCGGCTGAAGATGCGTTCGAGGTCGGCTTCTTTGTATGTCAGCGCGTCGGTTGGCTTGACGTCAGGCACAACGACTTTCGCCGGACGCGGTGGATAGGCTTCGCCGCCAAGATTGCGGACGATGCGGTCGGCAATTCGTTCGGACAAAGCCGAAATCGTCAGGAACGGATTGACGCCAAGCGCCGTTGCCACCAACGAGCCATCGGCGACAAACAACCCATCGTGAACGCTGCCATCACCCGCGAAGACTCTGCCAAATTCATCAACCGCGCCGTGCTGATAATCATCGCCCAGCGGAGCGCCGCCCAGCGGATGAGCCGTCAACAGATTCTTACTCGGCGTGATGCTCCACAACGGATTGGTCAGAAAGGTTCCACCCAACGAGCGGGCGTGGCGGCGAATTTCTTCGTTGATAAGATTGAAAACCTGCTGCCGCCCGGCGTTGTCCCAGTCAATTTCTACATGGCCGTTTTCGTGTCGCAGATTCAAAGTCCCCTGCGCGTCGTCGTGTCCCATAATCAGGTAAAGCATGGAATGATTCAGCGCGCCGTGGTCTTCCTTGTACAAATTCCAGGCGTGATCTTTGTCCAGGCGTTTCCTTTCTTCTTTCTCATCGCCGAAGTCCATGTCTTCCCCGGCGCGGCCAAACAGCCTCAACGCTCCCATGGCCAGATTCGCGTAAGAGCTGGGGAAGGAAAAATCTTCAACCAGAATCCGCTTTTCCAGTGGAGTGCTTGGCGAACCGTAATAAACCGCCCCGACAATGCTTGGGCCTGGAGCATTTCCGCGCTTGGCCCATTTGTGATTCGGTTCCTTGCCTGGAAAACCAATGGTGTTTAGTTGCTGGTCAGTGTTGTAAGCCATCGCAAAAAAATCGCCGTTGGCTGAAAACTGAGTCCCCAGTTTCGGCGACAGCGACAGCCCATGCATTTCAGATCGCAGCAAGATTTCAGGCGTGCCCAGTGAACCGGCTGAAAGAATGACGTTGCCGGCGTCCAGCGTAAAATCATCGGAGCCCAAAGCTTTGTGCCTCACGCCGTGGACTCGCCAACCGCCGGTCTGAAGCTTTTCGATTCGCTTCACTTCGACCTTGGTAAAAATGTCGCAGCCCTGTTTGGCAGCCGTCGGCAGGTAATTCATGTAAAGCGTGTTCTTGGCTCCGACGTTGCAACCGGTGACGCAATCTCCGCAATCCACGCATGCCTTTTGATCAAAACCCGCGGCGTTCTTGCCGTCTTCCTGAGTTACAACAATGTTCAGCGCGTATTCCCTGATGCCGATTTCCTGCGCCCGTTTGTCCAGGCCTTTGACTTTAAGAAATGCATTCGCGTCCGAAGCTGTCCCACGTTTATGCGGACGCGCGCCCAGCATGGTTCTGGCTTTGTCATAAAACGGAGTCAGTTCCGGCAGCTTGATGTTTTTGGGCCAGGCCAGTTGTTGGAAAGTTTCTTCGTCCGGCACTATGGCGACGTTGGCATTTATCAGTGAAGTTCCGCCCAAACCGCTGCCTTTCATGACTGTCACATCCGGGAAAATCTGAAAATCGTATAGCCCGGTGGGATTAAAAACATCGTGACGGACGGCGTGCTGTACTTCCAGCAAGTTGTCGGGAAATTTGCCAACTTCCCATTCCTTGCCGCGTTCCAGAATACAAACTGAAGGTTTTGGATTGGCCGCAGTGAGCCGCGCGGCGTTGATGGCTCCGCCATAACCGGAGCCGATGATGATGAAATCGTATTGGGGTTTTCGCTTATCCCAGTCTTTAGAGAGCATGAAATTCCTCCTTGAAACTCCTGGCCGATGCGGAGCTTGCGGCTGTATGCCGATGTTTGATCAGCGATTAACGTCTTTGCCTGTCAACGACGAACCCACGATCTTTTCGCCGTGTCAGACTGCTTAAAAGATAATTCCGAACACAAATTGATAAAGGGGCAAAGCGTTTTCAAAGATTGCTTACTGGTTGTATGCGATTGGCTTGCGGCTGAATTCTAAAGGCTGAAGCTTGCCAAAAGCGGGCGGAGTATAGCACGGCATTTTGTAGCTCCAAGAAGATTTTGGCTGGAGGCGAGGTCTATTCATTCCCAGCCAAAAAGTCACAGAGCTTTTGTTTCACCGAATCAGCAAAACAAAAGCTCTGTGGCTTTACGACCAACTTTTCTGAGAATGAGGAACTGACAGGAGAGAGATCAAGCTTTGCGTTTGATCGAAACGCCGCCGTTGGTCGTTCGAACCTTGATCGGCGAACCGCCCGAACCCAGATTCAGCGACATCTCTTTTTTCAGTTCGCCCTGAATCGGTATGTCGGACTTGAACCCGCCGTTGACTGTTCCTGTTTCCAGATACGCAGAGTAATTTTCAGGCATGGTCAATTTCACGCCGCCGTTGGTTGTGCTCACATCCAGGCCTTCTCCATCCCAGCGATTGCCCTCAAGCTCGACATTCACTCCTCCGTTTTTGGTATTGCCGCGAACGTGACCAGCCAGATTTTTCAGGGCGACGCCGCCATTCAAGGTCGAAAACTCAATCTGGCCGCGCACGTTTGAAATCGAAATACCGCCGTTGTGAGCTTTCAGCGACAGGCTGGAATTCATCGGCACGAAAATTTCGTAACTGACCGACCACCATTGATCACCACCATTCGACGGGCCTTCGGCGTAAATGTTTGAGCCGGCGGTTTCTACGCGAATTTGATTACCTATGGCTTCAGCTTCGGATTTGGTGTCAGCCCAGCTTTGAATTTTGGCGCGCACCAAAACTTCGCGACGTTCCCAGCCTTTGACCGAAACGCCACCGTTCTTTTTGCCGTCAACAGCCAGCGAACCTGTGGCGGCCAGCATTTGCTCTTTCATCATGCAATGACCGACGCGGTCGCCATTTCTCCCTTCGTCGTTGCAGCTCAGACTTTTTTCCTGAGCCAACGCCACGAAACTCAGCGCGCAAACAGCCATCAAACCAAATACACAATTGATCCAAAGTTTTTTGTTCATAGCTCTCTCCATTGTTGAATGTTGATTCGTTCGGAATTGTTAGACGCGGGGTTAGTGGCATCGCCCGGAAAAAGGTTTCAGCAAAAAACTCGCTTGTGCGGCTTTGTATTATTTCGTGACTTTATGATGTACGGCAGACAGTCAACCGTATCGTGTAGTTTGTTAAAACCAGCATTCGATATAGGCCACGGCTTCGCCGGTAAATGTAACTGGTGATTAGTTTATCTTAGCCAACCACAGCACTTATCAAGATATCCCCGCTCTGCCCAGGTGCGGCACTGTGTTTGCCAGTAATCATTTACCGAATCTTCCCCCTCATTGTTAATTCAAACACTACAAGGAGGTACACGATGACTATTAAACAACGATTACTGGCTGTAGGTGCAGCCGGAGCCCTTCTGTTTTCAGGTATGGCTTTTGGCCGAATCACCGACTCACCCAAATCAATTTCCGCAGACGAAGTCAAAACGGCCCAGACTAATATGACCGAATCGCCCAAAGCGGCCAGCGAATCGGATGCTTTTTACCTGAAGGATTTCAAGGTGGGTTATGACGAAGGATTTGCCGCCGGACAGACCGGGCAAACTTCCAACGTCGTAGCCACTGACCGTGAAGGTTATAACGAAGGTTTCAAGAAAGGTTACGCCGACGCTTATCAGGGTCAGCAGGCGAACCAGAGTTCGATTCAACCGGCCCCGGTCGCTTACCGCAACGGCCAACAGACAGCCTACAAACCGGCAAGTTACCCGGCCAAACGACGCGGCAGTTCTAAACTGAAAACCGCGTTGACGATTGCTGCTCCGGCGGCCATCGGCGCAGGCATAGGCGTGGCGGCTGGTGGCAAAAAAGGCGCCGCAGCCGGGGCATTGATCGGCGGCGGTGGCGGCGCGCTCTATCATCTGATGAAGAACCGCAACCAATAAAACTAAACTGTTCAAACTTGCTTGTTTGAATCAAGGGCTGCTCTTTCCGGGCAGCCTTTTTCAATTCCATTGCGTTTCAAAACACCAGCTTGCGCGACCACCAACCGGCGGATAAGATCGAATCTGGATCATTCAACTGAACTTCAAACAACACGAGGTCTTCGTCCAAATGCCAAAACCGCAAACGCTAGGCGAATTGAAAGCGGCAGGTTATCGCAGCCGCCCGGTCAAATCAGAGCTTCGCCACAATCTGATCAAACGTCTTCAGCTTGGAGAAACCCTCTTTCCTGGCGTAATCGGTTACGAAGACACAGTCATTCCGCAACTGGTCAATGCATTGCTGGCGCGGCAAAACATCATACTTTTAGGTTTGCGCGGACAGGCCAAAAGCCGAATCCTGCGCGAATTGACCAGTTTGCTGGACGAAGAAATTCCGGCGCTGGCGGGTTCTGAAATCAACGACGATCCGTTTGAACCGCTCAGCGCGTACGGCAAACAATTGTTGGCTGAAAAAGGCGACGACACACCAATCGCCTGGGTTGGACGCGATGCGCGTTATGTTGAAAAGCTGGCCACACCGGATGTGACAATCGCCGACATCATAGGCGACGTTGACCCGATCAAAGCCGCTCGCGGAGGCCATCTGCTTTCAAACGAACTGACCATCCATTACGGACTGTTGCCCCGCGCCAATCGTGGAATTTTCGCCATCAACGAATTGCCAGACCTGGCCGGAAAGATTCAGGTTGGATTGTTCAACATACTTCAGGAAGGCGACGTTCAGATCAAAGGTTATCCCGTCAGATTGCCGCTGGACGTCTTGCTGGTTTTTTCGGCCAACCCCGAAGATTACACCGCGCGCGGCAAGATCATTACTCCACTGAAAGACCGCATCGGAGCCGAAATTCAAACGCATTACCCTGCCTCAGTTGACCTGGGAATTTCGATTACCAAACAGGAAGCCTGGACCGAACGCGAGGGCGATGAACTGAATTTGGAAATCCCAGAACTGATTTTTGAAGTCGTCGAACAAATTGCCTTTATCGCGCGCAACGACAAACGAATTGATAAACGCTCCGGCGTCAGCCAACGGCTGCCGATTTCAGTTATGGAAAGCGTGGTTTCAAACGCCGAACGCCGCGCTCTGCAAAACGGAGAAACCGAAGCTGCGCCCCGCATCAGCGATGTTTACGCCGCTCTGCCCGCCATCACTGGCAAGCTGGAATTGGAATATGAAGGCGAGCAGGTTGGAGCCGAACGCATAGCGCGCGATTTGATCCGCAAAGCCTGCGGCGAAGTCTTTCAGGAACGTTACAGCGGCATAGATTTCCGGCTGGTCATGGATCATTTCAACAACGGCAAATCACTGGCATTGAGCGACGTAATGACCGCCGAAGAAGCCACAAGCCAGTTGCGCAAGGTCAGAAGCCTGATCGAAACCGCGCGCAGTGGAAGGCTGGAAAATGATTCCCAAGCCACATTGATCGCCGCCTGTGAACTGATCCTGGAAGGTTTGCATTCGCAAAAGAAACTCGCCCGCAACGAAGAAAAAGGCAAAACCAGTTACAACCAGGCGACTCCCGAACGCCCAAACCGGCGACAAACTTTTGACGATTGGAGCAGCGGACGTGTTAATTGAGTTATGCGGATATTACTTCGATCAGCGTTTTGACCGCGCGCTCCCAGGTAAATTGTTGAATGGCTTTGTGACCCGACAAAGCTACACGCGTTCTCAATTCGTCATTGCCAAGCAACTTCAAAACTCCTTCAGCCAATAACTCAGGGCTTTTGATTGGCGCAATCAGCCCTGTTTCACCATCAACGCAAAATTCATTCGCGCCACCGTTGTCGGCTGTCACCAAAGCGCATCCACAAGCCATCGCTTCAGCGGATGTCAGCCCCCAACCTTCAGTCCAGCTTGGGTTAAGAAAAATGGCGCAGGAATTGTACAGGTCAACCAACCTGTCCTGAGAAGGTTGCCTTTCGTAACTGATCCAGTCTGGTATGAAATCCAAACGCGGCTCTGTTCCGAAAAGAACCGCCTGTAACTCAGGATGTCTTTGCTTGACGATTTCCAGCGCCTGCAATCCGTCTTTTGTGCCTTTTGCCTGATTGGGATGAGCCAGCATTCCGATTCGCATCCCTCTTTGATTGACCGGGGTAACCAGCTTAAAGCTTGTGAAATCAATTCCGTTAGGGACACGACTTGTTCTCCATTGTTCGCCTATGCTGGCGGCAACTTCAAACAAGTTACTGGAAATAACAACTTTGTGCATCGGTAACTTCCAGCTTGCCAACACCAACTCTTCCGGTTGATTCCAGGTTTCGTAAGATTGAACCAGATAAAATTTCTTCCCTTTTCTGGCTGGGTAAACGGCGACGGGAAAAGCCGTCTCGCAGGCGGTGGCAAAAATAACATCGGCGTCGGGAATGTTACCTTCGCTTAAATCTGTAACTAACAACAGACTTACTCTGGCGTCCACGGCGAACCACGAAACCAGTGGACGATTTACCAGTCGCTGTTTGTATTGCCAAAGCCTTTTCTTGATCGCCTGTATAAAACCAGGCTGCGGTTGAATGCTTCTTGGATGGACGATTGCGATTTGATGGCCGAGATCGGAAAGGCGGTTGGCGTATTCGTAAACTACCTTAAAGCCGCCAGAGGGCGAGTTCAGGTACATCGGCAAAACAAAAGTTACTTTCATTGCCAGTAACCGTTCAGAGTTCACGCTTCAGCGTGTCTGAAATCCAACACGCTAAAGCGTGAACTCCAAACTTTATTTGCGCCCAATTTGCGAACCCAGCCAATCGGATCGCAGCTTTTTCATCTCTGCCGTTACTTCTTTGTTGATGCTTTCAAAAGCAACGACTTCGACCGCAGGGTCTTCAGCCAAAGTAAGCTGAACGGTTTTCCTGGCGCCACGCTGATCGGCTTCGATGGAGATGGTGTCGCCGGGTTTGTGTTTTTCCAGAATCGCCTGCAACTCTGAAGATTTTGAAATCGCCTGACCGTCAAAGCTCAGAATCTTATCGCCACGATCAAGTCCCGCTTTATACATTGGCCCGGTACGCAAAGTCGGACTGCCAACGGTTAGTGCTCCGCCTTGTTCGCGGAATTGAGCATCCATCCAGATTTTCCCTGGACGAGCTTTCCGATACTGAAACCCGGCTTTGGCCAGCAAGCTTTCGTAATCAGGAACATCGTGGCCTTCGATGAAGCGTGTGAAGTAATCATTGGCAAACGCTGCATCGCCCGTGTATCTGGCCAGCGCAGCTTTCAAATCAGATATCGTGTATGGTTTTTCAGGGTTGTAATTTTTCTGATGCTTGCCCAGGCTCTGCCAAAGTTCGCGCATAAAACCGTCCAGCGTTTTGCCCGTGAACTTTGTTCGCAAAGTCAGATCCAACCCTGTCGCCACGCCGCTGCCGTATGTGTAATACGAAACAAAGTTATTGATCAGGTTGTTCGGGTCTGCCGCCGGAGCGCCGTCTGAATAAACAGCCTGCTGACTCATGGCGATGGGGCCAAACAAGACGCGTCCCGGAGCGTTGACGGTGGAGTTGATTGTAAAACCCATCCCCCGCGCAAAACTGGCATCGTCTCCACTGAAACCGGCGCGCTTCATCGCCAGGCTGCCGTAATACTGGGTGAAGCCTTCGGCCAACCACAAACCATCGGAAACGTTGGCGTCTTCAAAGTTGAATGGCTCAATCGTGCGCGGACGCAACCGTTCGACGTTCCAGCAATGAAAGTATTCATGCGAAACCGTGCTGAGATTTCCGCGCGGCGAACCTTTGATCGAACGCGA
>JBGAPB010000074.1:0-23657 GCA_044221525.1 Blastocatellia bacterium
ACGAGAGACGCGAAGATCATATCTCGAAAGAAGAAAAGTGTTCGCCCGCTCTCTTGAAAGCTACAAAATCACCCCCAATTCCGAGCAATTGGGATGACAAAACACTGGCAGGTTCGCTGCTTAACTTTAGCTGCATGGGTCGGAAAACCTGCGCTACAGCTTCGCCAAACGGAAATTACAAAACAATCTCTTCTTCGTCGAACTGCGAACGGTCTTCGCGCACCGTCCAGGCGCGGACTTCTTCGGCTTTGCCGTCGCGCACAGAAACAATCACATATGACCATTCAATAAAAGGCGCGTGGTCTAAATCAAACCCCGATGGAATCGCCGGATGATTCGGGTGCGAATGGTAATACCCCCAAACGCCCAAATCGCGTTTCGCCGCTTCGCGTTCGGCTTTGGCGTAATCCAGCGGACTAATTTCTACACGATTGTGCCGCGAATCCTTGCGGATATTTTCCAGCGGCAGAACTTCGCGAATGACGCGCACGTCGTTTTCAATCACACCTAACAACAATCCGCCGCACTCTTCGGGGAAGGTTCGTTCGCCATGCTGCCTGATTGTTTCGATATGGTCTGTAGTTAGTTTTACGCTCATTCTTCTGTCCAGAATTTGTCGCTTAAATAACGGCTTCCGCCATCGCATAAAATTGTAACGATGACACCGCGTTCAAGCTTCTCGGCAACTTTCAGCGCAGCGAAGATGTTGGCCGCCGCCGAAACTCCTACGAACCAGCCTTCGTGTTTAGCCAATTGGCGAACCATCGCGTGCGCGTCTTCGGTCATAATTTCCAATTCTTCGTCAGCCAATGTTGGATCATAAATGCCGGGCACGATGGCAGTTTCCATATGCTTCATGCCTTCCAGGCCGTGATACGGCGAATCCGGTTGCATGGAGATCAGTCGTACATCGGGTTTCAATTCGCGCAACCGGCGACTGACGCCGACAAATGTTCCGCTGGTTCCCAGGCCTGCGACAAAGTGCGTAATGCGTCCGCCTGTTTGATTGTAAATCTCCGGCGCGGTGGTTTCGTAATGCGCTTGCCAGTTGGCGGCGTTGTTGTATTGATCCAGGTATACGTATTTGTCGGGATGTTCCGCCACGCGACGCCGGACTTCGAGAATTGCACCATCGGTTCCGGCCATTGGATCCGTCAGGATTACGTGCGCGCCGTAAGCCTTCAAAATCAGTTTGCGTTCAGCGCTGGCATTTTGCGGCAAACACAGTTCGACTTTGTAACCGAGCGCCGCGCCGAGCATTGCATAGGCAATGCCCGTATTGCCGCTGGTCGCGTCAATAATGGTTTTTTCCTTGGTCAGCAGTCCAGTCGCTTCGGCTTTGCGAATCATGTTCAGCGCCGGGCGATCTTTGACGGAACCTCCGGGGTTGGCCCACTCCGCTTTGGCGTAAATTTCAACCTCTGGATTAGGATTGAGATTGTTCAGCCTGAGCAGTGGGGTGTTTCCGATGAGGTCAGGCAAACTGGACGCGCCGACACCAACAACAGCAGTGGCGCTTTGGGTAGACATAACAGCAATTGAACAGATTGGATGACATTCGTGTTACGACATTAACGGATCAGAACACAAAACTTTTGACAGGATTGACAGGATTCAACAAGATGAAAGCATTGAGCTAATTCGAAGCCAATCCTGTTTCATCGTGTAAATCCTGTCTCTTTCTCCTGTCTCAAAGGGGTGTGCTTTACTTGCCGGGTTGCGGAACAATGCGCAGATATGGTTTCAGCGTTTTCCAGCCGCCGGGGAATTTTTCTTTGGCGGCTTCGTCGGAAACAGCCGGAACGATGATGACATCGTCACCGTCTTTCCAGTTGACCGGAGTCGCGACGCTGTATTTCGCCGTCAGTTGCAGCGAATCAATTACGCGCAAAATTTCCGGGAAGTTGCGTCCGGTGCTGGCCGGATAGGTCAGCGTCAATTTCACTTTTTTGTCGGGACCGATGACGAACACCGAACGGACGGTGAAGGTGTCGTTGGCATTCGGATGAATCATTTCATAAAGATCGGCCACTTTCTTGTCTGCGTCGGCAATGACAGGGAAGTTCAACGCGTGGCCTTGAGTTTCCTTGATGTCTTCCGCCCACTTGTTGTGGGAATCCGCCGGATCAACGCTTAAGCCGATGATCTTGACATTGCGTTTATCGAACTCCGGTTTCAGCCGCGAAGCCTCGCCAAGTTCGGTGGTGCAGACAGGAGTAAAGTCTTTCGGATGGGAGAACAAAACGCCCCAGCTATCGCCGAGCCATTCGTGAAAGTTGATTGGGCCTTCGTTGGTTTGCGCTGTGAAATCGGGCGCGGTATCGCCTAGTCGTATAGACATAATCTTCTCCTTTGCAGGTTTGGGGTTTGTAAAAAAGTGAAGACGCCGGGTTGTGTTACCGGCAACAACAAGAGCAGGTACAAATGCAGGAGTAACAGCAGATTGTTTGATATGAATGAATCATTGCAGATTGCTACAACGCAGGAATCATAGCTTTGCGAATCTTTTTGTCAAGACTGAGTATGGCTTCAACCTTAGGGTTTTCTGTCAGGAAGGGGTTTTCTTCCTGACAGAAAACGAAAAATTACTTCTGCGCGATGTTGGGCGAAATATGGCCTGAGACCAGTCGCCAATACCCAGACATCTTGACCCAGGTGTTGGTGATCGGGGCGTTGATGACGAAATCTCCTGCAGGGTTGTGTCCGTTGATTGTCAGGATGGCAGTCGTGACGGCGGTGTCACCGTAAGTTTTGATCTTCAGGTCGCGGTAACTGGTCGAGCTGTATTTCAGATTGCCGGATTTGAAACCTTCCAGCAGCGAGGCTTTGGTAGCTGGAACGCCGTTGCCTTGGATGACGGCGTAGTTGTCGGCGAACAGCCGATCAATCGTGGGAACATCGTTGCGTCCCAGCGCGGCAACCATTTCGTCAGTGGCTTTGGTGATTTCTTCTTCAATCTGTTTACGCGGCGAACCGATGAGCGTGCAATGATACGAAACCACCTGCCAGCGATCCTGTCGTTTCACCAGCATGGATGTCCATCGGTAATAAAGCTGGCTGTCGCGTCCGCCCATCTTGCTGACATCGGTCATATCGCCGATGACGAAGGCGCTGTCGCCGTAAACGCGAATTTTCCGCTCGCCCTTGAGCGAGAGAATCTTTCGCGCGCCGGATTTGAAGGTTTCGATAAACTCGGCTTTTGTGTTGGTGTAGCCGTTGATGTAGGTGATGACGAAATCGTCGGCGAGCAGGCGCTCCATCGCTGCGGCGTCACTGCGCAGGCTGACTTCCGTCCATTCATCCAGCACTTTGTTCACTTCCTGTTCGGCTTTGTTTGGAGTTTGACTAAACGCCAGAACTGTTAGCGCCAGCGTCAGCAGGGTGATTGTGAGTATTCGTTTCATGGGTTGATCTCCTTTTCTAGGATGGTTGTGTTGAAAGAAGTAGTGCGGACTGACGGTTCGCGCTACAGCGTTAGCGACTCTTCGCGGCTTTGCCAGATTTGGCGGCGGCGGGCTTGACCTTGTGTTCCACCAAAATCAATTCCAGCGGCTGGTCACTCAGGTTTTCGGGGCTGTGAGCGAATTTGCCTGCTTTGACAGGAGAACACTCAACGGTTCCGGCTTTGACCTTTTCATCAGAGGTTTTTCCGTCCGGCATGGTGTCTTTGATGTGCATATCGGTCAGGTAAATCGAACAATTGCCATTCTGGTGTTCGTGCATGACGGACTTTTCGCGCGGGCCGTATTTGATCCGCAACACTCGCACATTGTCGTCTTCGTATTCGACCTTGTAATGCTTCGGGTCAACTTTGGTCGCGTCTTGAGCCATTGCGCCGATAGCGGTCAGGCACATCAAAATCATCAGAAATCCAAGCTGTTTCATGTCTAATCTCCTCTGGGGTAGCTACTGTTGGTTTCTTACTTCAGCGATGGTGAAAGTTGGGCGGTTGCTTTAGCTCCGGTAGGAGCGACCTGTTTATAGCAACGGCCATCCACATTCTTTAAGCTCCGTGAGGAGCGGCCTGTGACTGATGCCGCTCCTCACGGAGCCTGGGAATTCCGGCGCGTCAAAGCTATAAACATGCCGCGCCGCTGGCGCTAAAACTATTGAAAACGTTGACCAGAAATTACGCGCAGGCTTGAACTATTGTCCGCCGCCGGGCTTTTCCGTTGGCTTTTTGGCGGCAGGTTTGGCCGCAGGCTTCGGCTTCCAGAACGCCGGGTCGGCGGCAATCAATTCTTTCGATGCATAACTCATCTGCGGATTGATGGCGAAGTAGTTCGACTCGGCGCTGAGCGTGTAGGCGGCTTGCAACTCTGGAATCTTCTTTTGATTTTCCGCGCTTAAAGCGTCGGCGTAAGCTTTGCCGTGCATGCCGGAGTACTGGTCAATTTCCTTCAGCGATTTTAACGGGTGAAAGATGAGTACGGTTCCGGTGGGCAAGCCGGCTTCCACGTAGTAAACCGCCCAATGTTCGTCAATGTTGGCCTTTGCGTGCGCGGCGTTGAGGATGCGCCGATATTCTCTGAACTCAGCGGAATGGCCTGGACGTATGCGAAAGGTTTCGACCCAGAAATAGCGTACCTCTGCCAAAATGATTGCGGGGCGGTAACTCAACTCTTCGTCGAGCGTGGCGATGATGCCGCGCGTGCCACCGAGCAGAGGATGGTCGAGTTTCATAAACCGGTCTTGTACGGCTTTAACGGCTGGATTCCTTTCGCCTTCCCTGCTGGCTTGTTCGAAAGCTGCAAACGAATCGTAGCCAAACATGAACCACGCTTCGTTCGTTCCAGACATCGTGGTCATGGCGATGCTGTGAACTTCCCCATGCGCCTGCGCGAGGGCTTTGACCCAGGCGGTTTCCATTTTTTCATGCTCAACGTCCAGATAAGGTTTGACCTCTTCGCGGCTGATGGTGAGCACTTTGGGCGGCATTTGCGGTGCGGTCGTCTGTGCCTGGGTTGAAAAGAAACTGCCCACAGACGGAGCAGCGAGCATCAGCAACAACACTGTCAGGATTTGTTTCATGGTTGATTCTCCTTTCAGGTAGGTGAGCGTTTTCGTTTTATTGTTTGGGGGCTTCCACCCGGCTCGAATGGCCGGCGATGACTTGCCATCGGCCCGCCCGCTTCACAAACACATCGGTGTTGAAGTAACGACCGCTGGTGTCCCTGCCTTGAAATTTACTTTTCTCGTTGCTGTAGTAAGTCACAATTGCAGTGTCTCCGTTGGCTCGCACCTTGATCCCATCCACCGTGACAGACTCGACTTGTCCGGCGTCAGACTTGATGTTCGCGATGGCCTGCGCCCGCGTAAACTGCGCGTAGGTTTGGCCGTCCCAGCTAATCGCGCTCCAGTCTTCGGCAACGTCTTGGTCGAAGGCCGCCAGCGATGCCGTCTTATCGTGCTTCGACGCAAGCGCCGCCCATTTCTGTTCGATCTGGGTCAAGACTAGTTCGACGTTTTCGCTTGGGCTTGCCGCTGTGGCAGGACTTGAAGTGGCTGCCGTTTTCTCGCCTGTGGCGCAGGCGGTAAATGTCAAAGTGGTTGTTGCCAAAACTGCAATGATCAGTATCCGTTTCATGATTGATTCTCCTTTTGGATAGGTTCAAACCTTTGATTGATAGCGACGCTTTGTGTATGCACCACGCGCTCTATGGTTGGACTGTCAGTGAGTAAGTCATGTCAGCTCCAATGTCCGCATCAAAGGGATCGCCTTCGGCTACGGATAAATGGATCGCGCCGCCGAAATGGATGGTGTGTGTGCCCGGCGTCAACGGACGCAAGATCAGGTAATAACCGTCGGCAGTTGCCGTAGCTTGTCCACCCACATCGCCACCAATCCACGGGGAGGGAGCAGTGAAAGAAAACTGCGGAGAGAGAAATCTGTATCTTGCCAGGTTTTGCATAGACACGCCGTCAATTTCGCAAAACAGGCTGGACTGAACAATGTGGTTGGCAAAGAACTGGGCGAGATCGCGTTGTTCCTCCGCCGTGGGAGTTGGAGGGAAACTCAGGCTGTCGAAAAACACGGCCATGAGTGGGACGAATATCGCCTTGCCGGTCGGTACATTGACGGCGCAACTGGCTGGCGCTCCAAACTGTGGAGTGATGAACCACACTGGCCCGGATTGGCCTGCGTTGGGTGGGTTCGGGCAACCGAGTTGAGGATTCCCGGCGACAGGCAGCGAAAGTAGCCATTGCTCCCACTTCGCGCTCCACTGCGCATAAGTCAAACCGTATGGTTTGGAGTTTGGTGGAATGACTTGCGGATTGCCGCCAGATTGAGCTTGCGGCGTTGAGGTTGAAGTGAACAGCGCCAGGACAAAGGCTAAGGCTGCGAGGACGCTACGACGAAAATGTTTTTTGCTTTTGTGCATAGTATTTCTCCTTTTGGGCTTGGCTAAATAATCTTGCTTCCAATCCGAGCGTTTATTCCGCAGGCGCATTGCCTGAAACCAATTACTGGTTTTACTATGCAGGCAAGGTTGCGATCCCCGGCTGTGGTTGGTGTAGCAACCGAGGTCGCAAATTCGCTCGGTCATATTTTTTGCTTTCATCTACTAAATGCGGGATTGGCCTCACGAAACTACAACGGTGAGGAAGAAAATATTTTAGCCCCTTAAACCGGGAGAGCCGGATGACGCCCTCGGTACAAGACGTGACATGCTGGTTGGTGGCCTGGGGAGAAGGTGATCGCGCAGCACTCGATCACTTGACACCGCTGGTACACGAAGAGCTGCGCCAGTTGGCGAAGCGCTACATGCGACAGGAACGCTGGCGCGCCGGACGAGGTGTGTCGCTACAAACCACTGTATTGGTTAATGAGGCTTACCTGCGACTGATTGATGCGGACAAGGTGCGCTGGCAGGGCCGTGCGCACTTCTTTGCCATTGCTGCGCAACTGATGCGGCGTATTCTGGTGGATTACGCGAGAGAACGCAGTTACCAAAAACGGGGTGGTGGCGCGCAACGAGTTTCATTGGATGAAGCGGCGGCTTTTTCCGGTGAGCAGTCTCCGGATTTAGTCGCGCTCGACGATGCGCTCAAAGATCTGGCCAGAATTGATGAGCGTAAGAGCCAGGTCGTGGAACTGCGATTCTTTGGTGGGTTGAGCGTGGAAGAAACTGCTGAGGTGTTGAAAGTTTCGCCGCAGACGGTTTTGCGTGATTGGCGATTGGCGAAATCATGGTTGCTGCACGAACTTGAACGGAGGAGCGACGATGAAGGCTGAGCCGATGAACCAGGAGCAATGGCAGCGATTGGAGCAGCTTTATCACGCGGCACTGGAGTGTGACGCGGCAGAGCGCTCAGCTTATTTGGCCACAGTCTGCGTGGGCGATGAGGCGTTGCTTCGGGAACTGGAATCATTGATCCGTTGCGATGTGCGCGCTGAAAGGTTTATCGAAACGCCCGCGGTTGAAATCGCCGCTCAATTGCAACCTGAAGCGCAAGCCAAAGGAGCACTGAATCTCTCACTTCCACACATTACGCCGATTTCGCCGAACCCCGAATCATTGTCCGCTTCCCCCGTTTTCATCGGCCACTATCGCATTCTTCGTAAACTCGGCGAAGGCGGCATGGGAGTTGTCTATGAAGCCGAGCAGCAACGTCCGTGTCGCCCGGTGGCGTTGAAAGTCGTTCGTGGCGGGCGATTGGTGGATGAGTATCAAATCAAACTGTTTCAACGTGAAGTGCGGGCGTTGGCGCGGCTTAAACATCCAGGGATTGCCGCTATTTACGAATCAGGAGTGAGCGATGACGGGCAGCATTTTTTTGCGATGGAACTGGTGCGCGGAGTTCCCCTTCTGGATTATGTGAAAGGGCACAGGCTTGTGGGCACGCTGCCAGCCAGTGGAATCAAACAGCGGCTGGAATTGTTCCTGAAAGTGTGCGATGCGATTAGTTATGCTCATCAACGCAGCGTCATTCATCGGGATTTGAAACCGGCCAACATTCTGGTTGCCGATGAACCGGAAAAACAAAATTTGGACGACAACAGTTTGAGTCGAGCGGAAGTTAAGATTTTAGACTTTGGTTTGGCGCGCATTACGGACGAAGGCATTGCCGCCGCATCAGGATTGAGCAGTGCCGGGCAGATTAAAGGCACATTGCCATATATGAGTCCCGAACAACTTCACGGAGAGCCTGGTGAAACCGATGTGCGCACGGATGTTTACACGCTGGGGGTGATTCTGTATGAGTTGCTGACGGAACGATTTCCTTATGAACTTGAACACGCGACATTGCCTCAAGCCATTCGCATCATTTGTGAAGACTCTGCGAATCCGCTGAACCAATTCGACCAGAAGCCTAGTCAGTTTGGCAAAAAGAGTGAGCGGATAGATCGAGATGTCGAAACCATTGTGTTCAAAGCGATGGAAAAAGACCCGGCTCGACGTTATCAAAGCGTAACTGCTCTGTCGGAAGATGTCGCTCGCTACTTGGCCAACCAGCCAATTCACGCTCGCCCACCGAATCCTTTTTACCAACTTCGAAAATTGGTCGCGCGGCATAAACTGCCATTTCTGCTGTTGGCCGTTGTGTTTCTGTTGCTTCTGGGCTTTGCGCTGACTATGGCGGCGCAATCCGCTCGCATTCGCCGCGAACGAGACAAAGCTCTGGCCGCCGAACGCATGTCCGAAGAAGAGCGTGATTTGGCAGAACAGGCACGCACTGCGGAACAAAAACAACGCTTGTTGGCCGAAGCAAACTCCAATCGTGCCGAAGAACAGCGCTTGATTGCCGACCAACAACGATTGAGGGCGGAACAGGAAGAATTATCAAAGAGCAGATTGCTGTATGGCGCGAACATGAGTTTGGCGCAACAAGCATGGGAGCAATCGAACCTGGGGAGAATGCAGGATTTGTTGGGAGCTTACCTACCTAAAAACGGACACGAAGACATGCGTGGATTCGAGTGGCACTATCTTTGGCGCTTGGCTCACAGCGAATTGCTGAACCTGAGCGGCCATTCTTCTGCGGTCAACGCAGTCGCTTTTTCGCCTGATGGTAAATGGTTGGCCACGGGAAGCAGAGATCACACCGTCAAGCTGTGGGACGCCATCACCGGGCAGGAATTGCTCACGATCAAAGGACATGAGGCGGATGTTTCTTCTGTCAGTTTTTCCCCGGATGGAAAACACCTGGTCACTGGCAGTTGGGATCGAACGGCTAAAGTTTGGGATGCGACGACGGGAAGAGAATTGCTAACACTCAATGGGCACAGCTCGAGTGTTTCTTCGGCGGCTTTCTCGCTTGATGGTAAACGGTTAGTAACGGGCGGTTGGGATCGGATCGTCAAAGTCTGGGATGTGGCCTCGGGACAGACGTTGCTGGCGCTTGCTGGGCATACAGCCAGCGTTTCCTCCGTCGCGTTCTCGCCTGATGGCAAGCGATTGATGACCGGAAGCCTGGACCGAACGGCAAAGGTTTGGGATGCAACGACTGGGCAGGAACTGTTGGTGCTGAAAGGTCACACGCTTGACGTTTATGCCGTTGCGTTTTCGCCCGATGGCAAACAATTGGTGACTGGCAGTTGGGACCACACCGTCAAAGTTTGGGACGCTATGACCGGCCACGAACTGCGTACGCTAAAAGGGCATGAGAACGGTATCTTTTCAATTGCCTTTTCGTCTGACGGCAAACGATTGGTCACTGGCAGTATGGACACTACGGCGAAGGTTTGGGATGTGTTTACAGGGCATGAGCTGCTGACGCTAAAAGGGCATTCCGATAATGTGCGGGCAGTTGCGTTTTCGCCAGACGGAAAACGCTTTGTTTCCGGCAGCGATGATCGCACTGCCAGGGTGTGGGATGCAGCGACCGGTCAGGAACCGATCACGATTCAGGGAAACGCTGGCAGCATCCTTTCAGTCGCCTTTTCACCCAATGGCAAACAGTTGGTCTTTGGCGGGAAGGAGCACACTGCAAAGTTGTGGGATGTGGTTACAGGCCATGAACTAATCACACTCAAAGGGCACGCTGCCGATATTTCTTCGGTTGGTTTTTCGCCAGATGGCAAGCGACTGGTCACAGGGAGTTGGGATCGAACCGCAAAGGTTTGGGATGTGGGGACAGGGCGGGAATTGCTGACGCTGATAGGACATCGCTCAAGCCTCTCTTCAGTAGCCTTCACGCCTGATGGCGAGCGAGTTGTGACAGGCAGTTGGGATCGCACCAGCAAAATCTGGGATGCTACGACAGGTCGAGAGCTAATGACATTCAAGGGGCATGTAGGCAGTATTTCCTCCATAACGATTTCGCCGAATGGTAAGTGGTTGGCGACTGGAAGTGTGGATCGCACTGCCAAGATTTGGGACACGCTCACGGGGCGAGAATTGTTCACGTTGCGAGGTCACACGCGCGATGTGTACTCGGTCGCGTTTTCTTCCGATGGCAAACATCTGGTCACAGGCAGTTGGGATACGACAGCAAAAGTTTGGGATGCAATGACCGCGCAAGAGTTGAACACATTCAAAGGGCATGGCGATGGCGTCTTTTCCGTTGCACTTTCCCCCGATGGCAAACGACTGGTTACCGGCAGTTTGGATGCAACCGCCAAAGTCTGGAATATGGTGACGGGGCAGGAATTGTTGACACTTAAAGGCCATTCAGATCAGATTCGTGCCGTCACTTTCTCACCGGATGGGACGAGGCTGGCTACCGGTAGCAATGACAATTCTGTGAAAATTTGGAATGCCGACACTGGTCGGCTTCTACCGAACTTTCACAGGCATTAGATATTTGTCCGCTCAGTCGCGCGAAAGTCACAGTGGCTCAAGCAAAGAATTGACGCTGGTTGTACTGGCTCAGATCGTAAAGAGATTTCTTTTGCCACATGCTTGACAGTTTTTTTGTACCCGGTGTATTGTCTGCTTCGTCAAATTGATTCGTGGTGATTTAAGGCAAATTGCTCCACGTTAAACAAAGCGCTAAACGGCCCGAGGGAAAAGACAAAAGTTTTAAGCCTCGCGCTATTTTGAAGCGCGAGGCTTTTTCAATTTGGCGCCTTGAAAATTACAAGTGGCGATTTACAGCGAATTGCTCCACTCAAAAAACTGCTAAAGAGTTGCGGGAATCAGATTATCAAAAAAGCCCTGCGCTATCTTTAGCGCAGGGCTTTTTTACGTTTGATCACAGCCCCGGTGGATTGCCGGAAAAGAGGAGAACAGAGAATGAGTTTTGTGAAGGGATTGAAATGTCGTGAATGCGGCGCTCCGTACAAGTTGGAACCGATTGCGATTTGCGAAGAATGTTTTGGTCCATTGGAAGTGGATTACGATTACGATGCGATTAAAACCACGCTGACGCGCGACGAGATCGCTGGGCGTGAAAAAACCATGTGGCGGTATCGAGAATTGTTGCCGCTGGAAAATGAACCGACAGTTGGATTGAACACCGGATGTACACCGCTCGTTCGTGCCGAGCGGCTAGCCGCAGCGCTTGGTGTGGGCGAGCTTTTCATCAAAAACGACGCCGTGCAGCATCCAACTCTGTCGTTCAAAGATCGTGTAGTCGCCGTCGCACTGTCGAAAGCGCGTGAATTCAAATTTGAAGCCGTCGGCTGCGCTTCCACCGGAAATCTGGCCAATTCCGTGGCAGCCAATGCCGCCGCCGCCGGGTTTCCCGCGTACATTTTGATTCCAGACAATCTGGAAAAAAGCAAAGTCACCGCCACGCAGATTTATGGCGCGAACGTCGTTCCGGTCAAAGGCAATTATGACGACGTGAACCGTTTGTGCAGCGAAATCGCAGGCCGCCATCCAATCGCGTTCGTCAACGTCAACCTCAGACCGTTTTATGGCGAAGGCTCGAAAACATTTGGATATGAAATTGCCGAACAGCTCGGCTGGGAAGCTCCGGACGCCGTCGTTGTTCCGATGGCCGGAGGTTCGCTGATCACGAAAATTTACAAAGCCTTCGGCGAACTGTCGAAGTTCGCTGATCACGAAAATTTACAAAGCCTTCGGCGAACTGTCGAAGCTGGGATTGATCGAAGAAAAACAGACGCGGTTTTATGGCGCGCAAGCCACGGGTTGCAATCCTATCGCCGCCGCCGTCAAAGCTGGCACGCGCGACATTCGCCCGGTCAAACCGGACACCATTGCCAAATCGCTGGCCATTGGAAATCCGGCCGATGGGTATTTCGCCACCGGAGTCATTACGAACACAGGCGGGTGGTCAGAAGATGTTACGGATGCCGAAATCATCAGCGCGATGAAATTGCTGGCCGAAACCGAAGGCATCTTTACCGAAACCGCAGGCGGTACAACGCTCGCAGTCACCAAGAAGCTGATCGAACAAGGCCGACTGACCGCCAAAGATCGGATCGTCATCGCCATCACTGGCAATGGATTGAAGACTCAGGAAGCGTTGACGCTGGAGGACCTGAAATCCATCGAACCGAAATTGTCGGCGTTTGAAAGCGCCGCTGGATTCACGCGCGCCGCAACTGCCGCCGCTTAGCACCAAAGGAGTAACTCATGTCCCAAACAGTAATCATCCCAACGCCGCTGCGTAAGTTCACCAAAGACACTGAACTGGTCGAAGTGCAGGGCGCAACCATCGGCGACGTATTCAACCAGCTCGAAGCCGCTTATCCCGGCATACAAGCTCGGTTGTGTGAAACCAACGGCGAACTGCGCCGCTTTATCAACGAGGCCTGGGCGAAAAAGCCGAAATTTCCATCGTTCCCGCTATTGCAGGCGGTTGATCGTTCCAGCACTGAAATCAGCAAAATGCCGATGCGTTGAATGATTCGCATCGGCATTTTGTTTTGTTCGGCGTTGGAAAAACATCCGAGGTCTTGTTGTCTGTGACTATATCAACACTTGGTCAGTGCTTCATTCTGCCCCCTGCCAGGATAAACTAAATCACACTTCAGAAGACAGACTTTCTGTACTACGAACGCTGAAGAGGAGCTGATTTGAAACAATCGCAAGCAAAGCTACACAGATAAGGTTTCATTGCCCCAATTTATTAACTTCTTTCTCGGGACCTCTCAACCTGAATGAGACGAGATATTTGATCGGCAAGCCATCATGAGGCCCCCAACAAGTAGTGTGATAGTTCACTTTAGTAAGAGGGTGGTCAGGTGATGGTGAGGTTACCATATTGACTTGATACCAGCCGAATTCAGAGTTAAACGTAGAACCTATTGCCATCCAAGTTGTATCAATCGCGAATTGAACTGGATTGAGTAATAGGTTTTCGAACTCTCCCAGTCCAAAATTTAAATCATTTTCCCAAGAATCGTATTTTACTCCTAAAAAATAATATCCAGTAATCTTGATGTTAGATGGGAGAGCCATTTTATTGAAAAAGTAATCGTCGCCATCTTCGCCAGTGCGCCAAAACCCACATCCCGGATAGTGAGTAACAGCCAGGAAATTTTGGTTTTTCGCTGTCAATGAACCCGTCCCAATCTCTGCTGTATCCCCTTGAGGCTTGTGTAGTTCCAGGAACTCATTTCCGGAAATCCAGATATCAGCCATGCGCGGGCCAAACCTAATTATTGTTTTAGCCTGATCATTGCCTTCAGCGTCAAACACGTGGATATCACCCTCAATCACTGCCTCTTGGGGAAATTCTGGTGCTATTGCCTCAATCACGTTTTCGCTCCATTTTCCAGGCGGAACAATAAGATCGTAACTCAAGCCACCGTCTGCTTCAGTGGTAACCTTGATCTTACCTTGCTCAAGCCCGAAACCGGCTCCGTGAATCCAGACTCGGGCTCCGGAAGCAAGGTGCCCTTGGTCCGCAGGCACCCAATTAAGATACTGCAACACAGGCCCCAAAAGATGTAGGTTGATATCATGCTTGATCACGAAGCTCCGTGCCCCATCCTTCCAGATGATAAGTTGTGCCCTCGACTCGGGTTTGACCGGTAATTGTGGAACGCGTGCGACAATGAAGTCATCAAACCAGCTTTTGTCCCAGCTACCGTTATAAGGTTCAAGGATGAGATGACATACTGACGGTTTCTTGGACCCTGAAAGAATTGAGTCTTCGTCCTGATATGGCTGGTATTCGATCCGGACCTCACCGTTCCCGGCCCATGTGCCTAAGTTCTGACCGTAGATGATGATATATCGGCCTTCATACACATCGAACGGCCTTGCTGATTTTTGTATCACAGGATCAGTAATTACTGCCCGAACGGTCTGCATCTCAGGAAGTTGCAACCCAGAATACGCATTTGACGGACTGATAGGCTTACCATTCAATTTTGCACTCGCTAGGCCATTTTGAACGGTGACTTGGTATGAGGGATTGGGCAATGGGTCAGGTAGCGTCATTGGTTTTCTTTGCTGCATGGCCAAGCGAGCATACAACTGTTCTTGTTTAAGTGTTTCCTGCTTGAGTTGATCTCTGTATCGCATGTTGAGATCCCCAAGAGTTTGCTTCACTACTGTTTTCCATCGCGCATCAAAATCACGGGCCTGGTCTCTCACCTCCTGCGCGGTGAGCCGAGTTGTCGGCAATGTTGGTTGCTGGTTGATTTTCTTGCGCTTAAGGCGAATACCTGAAATGCAACCTTCTTGAGCGACCGGCGAAGAAGCAATTGTCTTCAACCAGCACATAGAATTACTGGCCTGAACACTTGGTGCCACCCATGTCCAGGCTTCGCATTTCGGATCACCAAGACATATTTTCTGACAGGTCTGGGGAAGTTGATCCTGACTAGACGGAATGACCAACGATTTGTAATCGTTGCCTGGAAGATTGACTCCTGCCCTAACAGCAGGACCTGTTTCGGCTGACCACAGCAAATGATTAACCATTTCAGGGAGGAGCGTAACAGTTTCATCAAATTTGATTTCCTCCTGAATCTTTTTTATCCCCGAAGTCGTTCTGACATCGTCAATGGGCGCAGGTACGGAATTTTTCAGCCAACAGTGGGCATTTTGGCCTTGGACTCCGGCTTTCACAAATGTGTACGCTTGGCAATTAGGGTCGTTAAGGCAGGCATCGGCGCAGGTCTTTTGGGTTTCGCCATTGCGCAGTGCAAAGTTCTTGTAGTCGCTGCCCGGTCGGTTCGCATTTTCCTCTCTGGTCATTATCGCTTGACGGCGGCGGGAAGGATCTTGTCCGACGCTCTTCGGGTCGGGGATTGGCACATGTAAAATACCAACCGGGTTTCGGTCATTAGCCGGCAACCCATCTGGAATTCTAATTCCCGTAACCGATGCTGACTGTGTGTTTTTTACCCCTGAAATACAACATTCATCAGTGACAGAAGTCGGAGCCTCCGACTTTAACCAGCACCGGGCTTGCGCGCCCTGAAGACCGGGTTTGACATACGTATAAGCTTTACAGCGAGGATCTTCATTACAAGCCTTCTGACAAAGCTCCGGTTTTGCTTCTTGAAGAACAAAGGATGTGTAATCCTTTCCTGGGCGATTGACATTTTGTTCCTGAGCGAACGCTGGCTCAAACAGCAGGATCAATGTTACTAACGAAAAAATTGCTAGCCGTTTTAATCGGAACGGTTTGGGTTGAATAACATTCATAACTCCTCCTTGTCAGATACTTAAAGCAGTAAGACCGTAAACCGCTAAAAAGACATTCCGTAAGGTAAGACCGAAATCGTTGTTTTTTGTGCACACACTAAACAGCCCATTTACTGCGAACGACCGACCTTTGTAGCGATGAAGTTACCTTTGCGGTCGTTGTAGACAAAGAACGACTGAAAGGTGTCGGCACTTTGCAAGGCATTGATGTAGGTTAACTCCGAGCTAATGCCCATCACTTTTCCTCCTGTCCAAGAAATGGAAAAGCTATTGGGTTTGATGAGTGGTGATAAAACAAGTAACTGTTCTGGCTCGCCAGCAGACACTCCACGATCTAACCAGGCACATTGTCCGGGGCTTAATGAGTTAACATTCTCCCAGTTGCTGCCTACACCCGTGGTACTTCGGTTAAACCTAATCCAAATCTGGGGCTGATTGGAAAAATTGGAAAAAGGAGTGTAATCAAAATACAAACTCCCACCACCACGACACACCATTTCATGGGTCACTTGCTCAGAAGTTCCCTCGGCACTTACAGTCAAAGTTGAGAACATCGCTAAGCTAACAAATAATGCAAATATTGACTTTTTCATTTTATTCCTCCTTTGAGTCAACAGTGTCTGTCCTTAGATTGCACAGTTGGTTATAAATTGTGTCTCCAAAAGGTAGACTTTCCTGCCTTGTTTGAATCATTGAGCTTACATTTCCTTGTTATAACTGTGGTTCTGCGGTGATTCGAACTCCTTCGATTGTTGTTGTGCCGCCCGGAGGCAAAGGAATGATCTGCCCTGCAGGATTGACGCGTTCGGCTTTGGTGACGGTGGCTGTGAATTTATTGCCCGTTTCGTCGAGCGTAACCGCCAGCCAGGCTTTCATCATTCCCAAATACAAACGGGGTTCCGAATCTCGTATCACTGAAAAGTAAAACAGAGAAAATTCAGACAGCGCGAATTCGCGCCCGCCCTTGTGGACCCAGGAGCCGAGCTTGGAACTTTGAATTACTGGGACACCCCACATGGCATTGGGGTAAGCGGTCACGTCTCCCTGTTGCACTGCTATGACTGTTCCTCCTTCATTGATTGCCAGCAGCGAATATGACGGATTGAACTGATTGGCTGTCGAGTTAACCGTGACAAACCAGGAGCCAGTAAGGGCTTTTCGTTGTTTTTCCTGCATCTGTTGAATGACATCTATCAAGCCGCTGCCGTACTGGGGCGATTGAGCCAGTGTGATCGAATTCGTGATCGCAATTATCGCAATTAGCAAGAAACCAAAGAATGTCTTTTTAAACATTACACACCTCCTAAAGTGAGTGGTTAAGGGTTGATGATTTCTGGGAATGATTCGGTCTTGATTCGTTTGCCGACGATCTTGCCTTCAGACGTGTTGAAGACGTGTCCACCCGGATATTGAAGCTCGCCTGTGAATTGGCTTGTCCATTCATCTTCCTGTTCATTTAGGGTAATTAAGGCGCGGACTTTGGCCATTCCCATAACGCTGTGGTCATAGGAACCTGTGTACAGGTAAGACATAAAGGTCAGCGCAAATTGCCTGCCGCTAACATGAGTCCAGGAACCATATTGATCTGTTTGAATGATGGTCGAACCGCCCAACACAGGAATCGGATCGGTGGTGACGTTGCCTACCTGATCGCCTTTGTAAATTCCGCCATCCACAAAAGCGCCCAACGCTGGCCATTCCAGCGATAACGCAGCGCTGCTGACGGTGATTTGCCAACTGCCGATGATGGCCTTGCGCTGTCGTTCCTTGATCTGGTCAAAGAGATTGTCAGAACCGATTGGCCTATTGCTTTCACCTGTCTGCCTTACTTCTTTTTCTGAAGCGGATTGAGCCAGCGCGAAATTTGTGGCGACAACAATCATCAGTAGCATCAAAATTGTGTAGAAAACCTTTTTCATAAATCCTCCTTTTTCAGCCTGAGCCCCGGCTCAGCTTAGAGAAGCAACATCTCGAAACTGTTTTGCTTTTTCTCCTTCACCTACTTATGCGGAAAAGCTGGGATAGACCTATCATCAATTCTGAAAATTCTTTTGGAATGGCACGTGGGAAGAAGACAGACTTCGCCATTGACGATAAGATTCGTCTGGGCAATAAATTAGATGAGGGGGCGAAAAGAGAGGATCAATGGCAGAAGCTTCGGCGGAAGAGATTACTCAATTGTTAAAGGCTTGGAGCGAGGGAGATCGCGTCGCGTTTGACCGATTGATGCCGCTGGTTTATCAGGAATTGCACCGGCTGGCGCATCGGTACATGAAACGCGAACATGCCGGACATACATTGCAAACTTCCGCCCTGGTCAATGAAGCCTATTTGAAACTGGTCAACGAACGCGAAATGCATTGGCAAAGCCGCGCGCATTTCTTTGCTGTGGCGTCTCAATTGATGCGCCAGATTCTGGTGGATTACGCCCGGTCGCGTTGCGCTGCAAAGCGCGGTGACGGAAAGGCTCCGGTTGCGTTGGAAGACGCCATTGAAGTTTCAGAAGATCGCCTGGAAGAGTTTCTGTCATTAGATGAAGCCTTAAACAATCTGGCCAGTTTCGATAGTCGAAAAAGCCGGATTGCCGAGTTACGGTTTTTTGGCGGATTGTCGGTTGAAGAGGCTGCCCACGCCATCGGAGTTTCTGAAGTCACAGTGATGCGCGAATGGCGTTTGGCCAAAGCCTGGTTGCATGACCAACTGAATGATTCCGCCGTAGCTTGAACCAAAAAACGAAAACATCCGCCAATCTTGAATCACAATCTCAATTTTATGACGCCTGAACGATGGCAGCAGATTGAAGAGCTATTCAATCTGGTTGTGGACATGGACGCGACGGAGCGATCCGAATTGCTCGATCACACTTGCGTCGCTGATTCGGAACTGCGCCGCGCGGTCGAAGCCTTAGTCGAAGCAGACGTTGCCGCTCAACATTATCTTGAATTGCCCGCATTGGTCGCATCGGAATGGGCAAACAGCCTGGATAACAATCAAGGCAATAATCGAAAAGTAGAAACAACGCTCGGCCATTTTCAGATCAAAGCATTGCTTGGAGCAGGCGGGATGGGAGACGTGTATCTGGCCGAAGACACACGGCTTGGGCGCAAAGTGGCGTTGAAACTGCTCAATGCCAAATCCACGGGCGATCCGGAACGGCTTCAACGATTCAAACGGGAAGCGCGCGCAGCTTCGGCGCTCAATCATCCAAACATTGTCACCATTTTCGAAATTGACGAAATCGAAGGCGAGAGTTTTATCGCCACGGAATTTATCGAAGGTGAAACGCTGCGCCAGCGAATGAACCGAGCACCGTTGATGCTTGGCGAAACGCTGAACATCATCCGGCAAATTGCTTCGGCGTTGCGCGAAGCTCACGCCGCCGGAATTGTTCATCGAGACATCAAACCCGAAAACGTCATGGTTCGGCCGGACGGATTGGTGAAAGTCCTGGATTTTGGCCTGGCCAAGTTGAGCAAGCAAAACTCCGGTGAGAACAAGATTCCAGCGACAAAAGAACTCGTGACCCAACCCGGAATCGTGATGGGAACGGTCGCGTATATGTCGCCGGAACAAGTTCGCGGTTTGGATGTGGATGAACGCAGTGACGTGTTCAGCCTGGGCGTGATGGTTTACGAAATGGTGGCCGGACGAAAGCCCTTTCTAGGAGAAACTGCCAGCGATTTGATGGCGGAGATTTTGAAAAGCAGCCCCGCGCCGATTTCGCAATTCCTGCCAGCCGTGTCGCCGACGCTGGAAACCATTATTGCCAGAGCGTTGCAAAAAGATCGCGACAAACGATACCAATCCGTCCACCAATTACTTGACGATCTGTCAATGCTGAAAAGCCAGTTGGAAATTCAGTCCACGGTTGAACGCGAAATTTCAGTAAAGACCAGCGCGAATCCGGCTAAGAAAGGAAAGCGAAAACGGTTGGTGATGTTGGCGGTCCTGGCGATATTGGTTGTTGCTTCGGCGATTGTCTATCTGCAAGTCAGCAAACGAGACATGACCGCGTTGACCAGCAAAGATTGGGTGTTGTTGGCGGATTTCAGCAATACGACTGGCGAAACGGTATTTGACGTAACGATGAAACAAGGGTTGACCGTTGCGCTGGCGCAATCGCCATTCATCAACATTTTTCCCGAACCCAAAGCCCGCCAGACCTTGCGATTGATGGGACGCGCACCGGATGAAAGATTAACCGTGGACGTTTCGCGAGAAATCTGCCAGCGGCAAGGCGTCAAAGTCTTGCTGACAGGTTCGATCGCGCCGCTGGGCAATACTTACGTCATTACGCTGGAAGCCATCAATGCCCGTTCAGGCGAAGTCGTCGCTCGTGAATTAGTGGAAGCCGACGGCAAAGAAAAAGTGCTCAACGCATTGGGACGCGCCGCTTCGGGGTTGCGCGAAAAGCTGGGCGAATCGTTGCCTTCGATTCAGAAATTCGACGCGCCTTTGGAACTGACGACTTCGTCGCTCGAAGCTTTGCGCGCGTTTTCGCTTGGACGCGAACAGTCATACCGAGGACATTATCTGCGCGCGATTTCGTTTCACCGGCACGCAGTTGAGCTTGATCCGAACTTTGCATTTGCCTACGCGGTGATGGCGGCGATGTATTCGTACACTGGTCAACCTGACCAAGCCGCTGCTGCTGCCAAAAAAGGGTTTGAACTAAAAGACCGCGCCAGCGAGTTGGAAAAGTTTTTGATCAAGTATTTTTACTTTCAACTGGTTACAGGCGAACTCAACAAAGTCTTGGAAACGCTCGACCTGTGGCAGCAAACCTATCCGCAGGATTGGCGAGCCAAAGCCGATGTCGCCGAAACCCGATTGATGATGGGGCAATTTGAGCAAGCCGCCGCCGCAGCCAGCGAAACTGTCCGGCTTGATCCGAATCCGCCACTCGGCCATGAGTTGTTGGGGAAAGCCTTGATTCGGCTGAATCGCTTTGCTGAATCCAGACAAGCTTATGAGCAGGCAATGCAGCAAAAAGTGGATAGCCCGGATATTCGTGATGGTTTATTGCAGCTTGCGTTTATCAACGGCGATGACGCCGAAGCGCAGAAACAAACGCAGTGGGCAACTGGTCAACTAGAAGAGTTTGCGGTGTTTTACCGGCAGGCGGAATCGGCTTCGTTTTCCGGTCAGATGCGAAGCGCGCAGCAATTGTTCCGGCGTTCGATTGAATTGACCGAACAAGCCGCCGCCCGCGAGCTTGCCGCCAGGTTTTCTGGCGAAGAAGCTTTGAACGCGGCAGTTTGGGGATTGCCCGCCGTGGCTCAAGCGCGAGCCGCAGAGTCTTTGGCATTCAGCCGCAATCTGGTTTCGTTGAGATCGGCAGCAATCGCTCTGGCTGTGAGTGGCGAAACCGCAAAGGCGCAAACGCTGGCAGAGGAAATTGCCGCCAAATATCCCAAAGCGACTTTAGCGCAAACCGTCTGGTTGCCCGTTGTTCGCGCAGCCATCGAATTAGGCAAAGGCCATTTGCCAGACGCCATATCCTTGCTGGAATCCGCTCGCCAATCCGAGCCCGCTGCCGAATTCTGGATCAATTATTTGCTCGGCCAATGCTATTTGCGCCAGCAAAAAGCCGCCCAAGCCGCCGCCGAATTCCAAACGATTCTGGATCACAGAGGCTGGGCACCGATGTCCGCGCTGTACCCGCTGGCGCAATTCGGGTTGGCTCAATCGTTGGCAAAGAATGGCCATCGCAACGAAGCTCTCGCCGCGTATCAACGAGTATTGGAAACCTGGAAAAAAGCCGACGCCGATTTTCCCTTGCTGAGCATTGCCAAACGAGAAATTGAAGCGTTGAACCGTTAGCAGAACCGCTCATATCCAGTTTCGCCGCCGCCATTTACAAATAATACACCGCCCAAATCGTTTATCGCCCTGTTTGCCAAGTGTTAGCGGCTTTTGGACTTCTTTGAGACAGTAAAATTTTTCCTTTTACGCCTGAAAGAATGACAATTTGTAGATGCGGATTGTCTTTGTTGCACTGCGGATTAGTTTTGACGCGCTGATAAGTCGAGTTTGCGCGCTGCGGATTGGGGTTGATGCACTGATAAGTTGGGATTGTTCATTGTTGGTTGTTGTTGAACTTTACAGGAGCCTGAAATTTCACCATTGGATTGACGCTTGATGGTGCATTTTTATGCTAAATCAGAGCACGCAACATTGAGACGATTAATTTGCCATGGATAAACACTGATTCACGTGGATGAACACAAATGTCCGGCTTTGATGAACGAATTGAGCCGAGAAGCTGCGTGTGCGATAAAATTGTAAGCCTTTCTTGCGATGCTACCCCCAGCTAGGTCGGCACCCAAGGGGCTGAAATCCATTAGAAAGAGTTGCTAGCTCATTTTGAGGTATTATAAGAGGCAACCGGGCTTCTACAATACACTCTAAAATGGCTTATGGATGCTTGAAAACGGGTTCAATTTCTGAAGTGATCAATGACAAGTGTATTTTATGAACTTTAAGTGTCATACTTTTTTTGAGTGTGATTTGGCGGCTTAAGTTTGCAATCTTAAGCGAACCCTTTCCTGATGGAATACTGATAGCCCTGAAAGAGTACTTTCCTGCAACGTCAGTTTGTGTAGAATAACGCTTTTCATTAATCAACAATGTTACCGGCAGATTTGCAGCTGGTTGTCCAGAAGCATCATAAACCTGCCCAGAAAGTACTGGTTTGCTAGCAAGAGGAGCTCTTTTAAACGCAAATGTTTCGAAAACGCGGTCATAGTATATTTCAATACCATAGCTCTCACCTATCTCGGCAAAAAAGTCCACTCTAGTTTCTCTTTCTTCCCCAACCTTAGTATTTTTAGATTGTGTTGCGGTAAAAGAGTGTTTCACATGTTTTTCTTCAGTAACCCCTAGCCCTAGAAAACTCAGCCATCCGGGGCTCTGGTCTTTCGCCAAAACCGTAAAGTTACTTTCCGCATTCCCGTCCGCATGTTCGATTTTATGTTTTACAATGAACGAATTGTTTCCAGATGTCGGCTCGTAGCTGGCCTTCCAGACAAAGCGCTGAGGATCTAAAGCAGCATCTGGCCCTCCAAACGCAAAAGGATCAAGCGCTACTAGGGCTCTGACGGTCTCACGATCAAGCCCTGAAACCGTTTCTGAAGAAGTAGTAAGATTGGAAGTGGGAGACGGCGGGGATCCTTTGACAACTACCTGTCCAAGTTTATCTTTGATTACCTTGGGGCGAATGATTTGCTGACTTGAAGGGGTCATAATTGTTTTGTTAAGTAGGCCTAACTCATCGAGCAATTCAGCGACCAAAAATGGCTTCTTTATTGAGCCAGGTAATAAATAAAGGGTAATGCCATCTTCTGTATCCGCCAACCAAGCTACGCGAGCGTTACGTGCAGTAATAATGCGATCCCCTAGACCCGGCCCTTTATGTAAACCTGTTGGGAAAATATCTGTATCTAAGCATTCTAAGGTGATGCCATTTTCTGTTGTAACGCCTGAACCATCAGTCCTGCTTTCACTTGAACTACCAAGGCCATTTGCGATAGCTAGAAGTGCTACCGCTGCAGTTGCTGTGTATGGATTTGAGTACATAGCACTCGCAGCTCCACATGCTGCGCTCAACGAGTTAAGCTTTGACTTAAAACCCTCGACGTCCGAGTACTGAGGCGTGACGGGAATGGTTACACTATTCTCATTCACGATGGAAGTTTTTAAGGTAGTCCCTATAGATCTCATTGAGGAGTATGTCACAGTGTTCTTATTGTTTTTATCCTGTGGTGGCTCGTAAACTATTGTTATGGGTAACACAGGAATTGTGTAGGCCCCTGCACCTACGATTGGTGGCCGCTTAATTTGAAACAGCACTTCAGCTTTGTCCTGGCCACTGGAACGACTGAATTCCACCCTTACATCAAAGTCACGAGAGTAAATCCGACCACCAACATTTAGATAGAGATGCTCCCCATTGTGAATGATTGACGGTTGTGGAGGATTTAAAATTATGTTACTGCCTGACCTTACAGATAGCAACTTAGCGTTGAACTGCTCGCCATAATACAGTGCTGGATATGTATTGATATCCAGCACAACGTTTACCCCATTAGCCATTATAGTATCAGGCCCTATGAATTTGGTTGATGGTCCCCCAGGGGC
>JBGAPB010000075.1:0-19648 GCA_044221525.1 Blastocatellia bacterium
GATTGTTTGGTCGCCATATTCGCAGTAGTCGTCACGCTCGGTTGCGTCAAACTGACGAATCTCTTCACCAGCGCCGCTCAGGAAAAAGCTGTTCCGCCGACAATGACTTCGTCGGTGTTCGAATGGGAAAAGATGGTGGCCAAACCATCCAAAGTCGGTGCGGCTCGCCAGGTCTTCCAAAACCCAACCCCGACGCTGGACGAACTGGAATGCCACATCACCACGCTGAATCCGGGGGCGACTCCGCACGAACCGCACAAACACGTTGACGAAGAATTGATTCTGGTCAAAGAAGGAACTGTCGAATCGCTGGTCAACGGCGAACGGCGCAAAGCCGGCCCCGGCTCGGTCATCTTTCAATCGTCGAACCAGCTTCACGCCATTCGCAATGTCGGCGAAACTCCGGCGACTTACTTCGTCGTCAAATGGAACTCGCCGGGAATGATGCGCCCGCTGACTAATTGGAAACCGCCGCAAAAGAAATGAACCTAAACCCCACACTCATCGAAAAAAACTATGTTTAAGGTAGGTATTGGACAAGATAGCCATCGGTTCGATCCAACGTCTGAAGGGAAGATGTTGGTGTTGGGCGGTGTCGTTTTTGAAGGCGAGCTGCCTTTGCAAGGAAACAGCGATGCGGATGTGGTGCTGCACTCCATTACCAACGCGGTTTCAAGCATTACCGGTGTAAACGTTATTGGCAAGGTCAGCGACACGATGTGCCGTGAGGGGATCACAGACAGTATGGAATACCTTAAGGTCGCCTTGAGCTATCTTGAGGGCTACCAACTCACGCACGTTGCGGTCACTATTGAGTGCAAGACTCCTATGATCTCTCCCAAAATTGTTCAAATGAAAGAGTCAATTTCTCGAATGATGGGGCTAAGTCAAAAAGATATTGGAATAACCGCGACGACAGGGGAAGGCTTGACCGCATTTGGGAGATTATTAGCAACGCTGGCAAACTCGTTGCTGTTTGCATATATCCTCAATCTCAAAGCAGAGGCATACCCAAATTCCCTGATAACTTCCGCAGGAATGACCGTTCGCATTGTGATCATTCTCTTTTGCGCTATCGCTTACTTTGTTCTCTTCTATTTTGCAGTCAGAGATACAAAGAAAAATGCGAAAGTCTTCGTCCCGCCACGGACTAACAATGAGGCGCAGGCCGCCTTTGACATAAAAGACATACTGATAAGCCTTGAGCGATGTAAGCTTGAAGACGAACTCCGAATAGAAATCAAGAATCGTCTTGATGATTCAATTGACCTATTTGGTAAAGAAGAAACTCTCAAAAACCTTGTCGCTCAACATAAAATCTGCGTCGAAAATGAGCGATTCTATGAGCAAATTGCTTGGCAAATTGGGGCATTCTTTGTGCCAATCAGTTTGACACTAGGAGCACTCAGCCAAACTCCTCAACCATTACGACCGAATATTGCCGTTGTTAGTGGATGCACACTTTTTCTTACCTGGGTTTTCTTGTTTGGCCGATTTAGAACAAACATCAGGCTTTATCGAGACTGCGCGAAACTAATTGAGGAGATGATTGGTTTCTTCGCTCTAACCTATGTCTATGAGTTCTGCTTTGAACGGTATGGAAATGTGGTGCGAGTATGGCCATTCCTGATTACTCTCAGCGGGCTTTATTTTAACTACATGATCTATGCCGTGCTGTAAGGCTCTGCATCGGAGAAAATCGCATGTTGGCACTGATTTCATCCCTTTTGCTTTTCAATTTCCAGTCTCATTCGCCTGAAACTAAGCCTGTTATCAGGTTAGTTTCAGTCAAAAAAATCTGGGACCAGGGCGAACACAACGCCTTCACGGACTTGATTCGTTTCAACAATCGCTGGTTCTGCATCTTCCGCGAAGGCAAGGCTCATGCCGACGGTGAAGGCAAATTGCGCGTGCTAACTTCGCGCGACGGTGAGGCGTGGGAATCTGCCGCCTTGATTGAAATGCCAGGCAGAGATTTGCGCGACGCCAAATTTTCCATCGCTCCAGGAAACAAGCTCATGCTGGTTTGCGGAGCCGCCGATCCTTCGCGCAATCCACAAGCGGACTTTTATTCATTCGTCAGCTTTTCAAAAGACGGCAAACAGTGGAGCAAGCTGGAACAAGTTGAAGGCTTCAATTCCAGAAGCTGGTTGTGGAGAGTCATCTGGCACAAAGGCACAGCTTACGGCGCGGCGTATTCGTGGGAAACTGGAACACGCCGCAACTACGCCATCATCGCTCGCAGCCGCGACGGCATTCATTACGAAAGAATCTCGAAAGACCTGGAAGGCTTGAACGAAGCCGCACTGTCATTTGATAACAAAGACAATCTCACCGTCGTGCTTCGTTCCGTGGACAGCGAACAGAAAGCAACCATTGCCGAATCTCGCTCTCCGTTCACTGATTGGAAAACCACGCAGTTGATCGTCAATGGTTGGCAGAACAAATTCGGCGGCCCGGCAGTATTACGTTTGCCAAACGGAAAGCTGCCAGACGGGAAGCTAATTGCCGGAGGCAGGCTGTACGGCGACAAAATCACACGAACCGGCGTAGGTTTGATAGACTTGGCTTCCGGGCAAATGACCGACATTGTTGAACTGCCCAGTAAGGGTGACAACAGTTATCCGGGTTTGGTCTGGCACAATGGCAAATTGTGGATGAGCTATTACAGTTCGCACGAAGGCAAGACTTCGATCTATCTGGCAAAGATTGAAGTCACGAAGTGAGAAGTAACCTATGTTTGATGTAATCGCATTCGACGCTGACGACACGCTCTGGCACAACGAAAACATTTACCGCGACACTCAAAGCCGCGTCATTGAAATTCTGGCTCAATATCACGACGCCGAATGGATCGAGCGGCGAATGTACGAAACCGAAGTCCGCAACCTGGAACATTACGGTTACGGGTTCAAAGGCTTCACCCTTTCGATGATCGAAACGGCCATTGAACTGACTGAAGGCCGAATCAGCGGAACCGAAATTGGCCAGATGATTGAAATCACCCGCGAAATGGTCAGAGCGCCAGTCGTGCTATTACCAGGAGTTGAAGAAATAATTACACGGCTTTCCGCCGCTCACGATTTGATGTTGATTACCAAAGGCGAACTGTTTGAACAGGAAGCCAAAATCATTCGCTCCGGCCTGGCTGAAAGATTCAGCAAAATCGAAATCGTGCGAGCCAAAACCGCCGAGACCTATCAAGCGTTAACCGCCAAACATAAATTTGACCCGCAGCGATTTCTGATGGTTGGCAATTCAATGAAATCAGACATTTTGCCGGTGCTGGAAATCGGTGGACAGGCGGTTCACATTCCTTACACAACTACCTGGGAACATGAAATCGTCCCCGAAGAGGAGTTGTCTGGCAAAGATTTCCTGCAACTTTCCAACATATTCGAATTGCCGGATTTGATCGAAAAGCTGAAATCAGAAAAATAAAGTTTTATGCGACCACAGGATTTGATTGAAAAGAAGCGCGACGGCAAGGAGTTGACGCGAGACGAAATTGCTTTTTTGATTCGCGGCTATACGCGCGATGAAATTCCCGATTACCAGATGGCTGCGTGGTTGATGGCTGGATTTCTGCGCGGTTTGACTGACGCCGAAACCGTCGCGCTGGTTGAAGAGATGCTTTATTCCGGCGACGTGCTGACTCACGATCACGTCTCCCTACCCAAAGTGGACAAGCATTCAACCGGCGGCGTGGGCGATAAAACTTCGCTGGTCATTGCTCCGATTGCCGCAGTTTGCGGCGTGGCTGTGCCTATGATTTCTGGCCGTGCGTTGGCTCACACCGGAGGAACGCTAGATAAACTGGAAGCTATTCCGGGTTTCCGCACCAACCTTTCGTTGGATGAATTCCGAGACGTGCTGGCCCGATGCGGCTTGTCGCTGATCGGCCAGACCAAAGAAATCGCTCCGGCGGACAAGAAACTTTACGCGCTGCGCGACCTGACGGCGACGGTTCCTTTTCGGCCATTCATCTGCGCTTCGATTATGTCCAAGAAATTGGCCGAAGGAATTGACGGGCTGGTGCTGGACGTGAAAACCGGCAACGGCGCATTTATGCGCGAGTTTGAAGATTCGAAAAAACTGGCTGAGGCTCTGGTCGCGATTGGCCGACGAATGGGAAAACAAGTCACCGCTTTGATCACGGACATGAACCAACCGCTTGGCCGTTGGGTGGGGAATGCAGTCGAAACCTTTGAAGCAATCGAATGCCTGCAAGGCAATCTGGTTGGCGATTTCGCCGAACTGAACATTGAACTGGCCGCACACATGATTTTGGTCGGCGGCGTTGAAACCGATCTGGAAAAAGCTCGCCAACTTTCTCGTCAAGCCATTACTTCAGGTGCGGCTTTGGAAAAGTTCAAAGCCGTCGTTGCTGCCCAAGGCGGCGATCCGCGCGTATGCGACAATCCAAAACTGCTGCCCCAAGCCTCTAAGCAACAGGCCTTTACAGCCACGCGCTCCGGCTTTGTCACAGGAATCGAAACCGATGAAATTGGAAGAATCGTCATGGATTGGGGCGGCGGGCGGCGGCGACTGGAAGACAAAATTGATTACTCCGTCGGTTTGCACCTGCATGCCAAGCTTGGCGAGGAAGTAAAAATTGGCGACCCGCTAGCGACGGCTCACTTCAACGACGAGTCGAAGCTTGAAGAAATGCGGGCGAGATTGCTGGCAGCTTATCGGATGGCAGATGCTCCGCTTGCGCCGGAACCAATCGTCAAAGCCGTAATCTGACTACTATCAACATGGCCTGCTATATTGGTTATACCAGCATACTTGAGCCGATAAAACTCTGACTTGCAATAACAGTTTAGCGACCACAAAATCGGCACAACCTATTGTTTTTCAGTAAGATAACCTGCCAACGACCAGACGGAAAATAGTTTTTGACAGCCTCAGACCTATCTGTTACATTCCGTTCCTCGCTAGACAACTTCTGATTCCGCATCAAGTTAGACTTGGAACAAGACCTGTTGAATTAAACCTTCAGGTTACCATTTAGCTGATAAAACCAGCGTGGCAGTGTGCCCTGACAGCAGAGAACGAGTCCGGCGAAGACTTCTTTTTTATTTTAAGACGAGGAGGTCTACGAACGGTCAGAAATGAAATCAGCCATCGCTGAGGTTGCTCAGACTTACGGCATCGAAAACTGGGGAGCCGGTTACTTCGGAATTAATTCGCAGGGTCATTTACTTGCCCGGCCTTCCGATGGCGACTCCCGCAGCGTTGATATCAAAAAGGTCGTTGACGATCTTCAAGCCCGGCGTGTCAAATTGCCGGTTATTCTTCGTTTCCCGCAAATTTTCGCCAGCCAGGTTCGCAAAATGAACCAGTCCTTCCGTGCGGCGATGAAAGAGTTTGGCTACAAAGGCGAACACCGAGCGGTCTTTCCACTCAAGGTCAATCAGCGACGGCAAGTGATTGAGGCTTACCTGGAAGAAGCCTCAAAATACAATTACGGTCTGGAAGCCGGAAGCAAAGCCGAGCTATATGCCGCGATTGCGTTGGATCAGTCGCCGAATTCTTTGCTGATTTGCAACGGCTTCAAAGATAACAATTTCATTGATCTGGCATTCGTCGGCTCTCAGGCTGGCAAAAACGTCGTCATCGTCATTGAAAAATTGAGTGAGTTGCCGCGTGTCATAGAGCGCGCGCAGCAAACGGGCATTCGACCCATGGTTGGAATGCGTGTGCGGCTTTACACGCGGGGTTCAGGACGCTGGGAAAAATCCGGCGGCGAACAATCAAAATTCGGATTGACGACCACAGAGTTATTGCACGCGATCAAACAACTGCGTGACGCAGATATGCTGGACATGCTGCGTGTTTTGCATTTTCACATCGGTTCGCAGATCACCCAGATCAAACGAGTCAAAGCCGGAGTCAAAGAGGCCGCGCGTGTTTATGCCAAAATCCGCAAGATGGGAATTGACGTTGACCATCTGAACGTGGGCGGTGGCGCAGGCGTTGATTACGACGGCAGCAAAACCAGTTTTGAATCGTCGGTCAATTACACCTTGCAGGAATTCGCCAACGACGTGATCTACATGATCAAAACCGTTTGCGAAGAAGAACACGTTCCCGAACCTAATGTCATTACCGAATCGGGGCGTGTGCTTGTGGCCTATCACGCAATGCTGGTCACCAACATTATTGACGAAATTGAAACCGTGCAGGGCATTCACAAGGTGACGATGACCGGCAACGAGGCACAGGTCATCAAAGAACTATATGACCTGTACAAGATGATGACCGCCAAAAACTTCCTGGAGTATTACCACGACGCGCTTGAGCATAAAGAAGAGTTGTTCACACTTTTCGATCTGGGCTTCATTAGCCTGGAAGACCGAGCCAAGGGTGAAATTCTTTTTTGGGAAGTTTGTGACCGTGCCAACAACTTTGCTAAACACACTCAGATCAAATCCGAAGAATTCGACGACCTGAGAAAGTTGTTGTCGGCAAAATATCTATGCAACTTTTCGGTTTTTCGTTCTTTGCCGGATCACTGGGGAATTGATCAGCTTTTCCCGATCATACCAATTCATAAATTGAACGAAATCCCGACCGATACTGCTACACTGTGCGACATCACGTGCGATTCGGACGGAGTGGTTGATCGCTTTGTTGATCTTCACGACGTGAAAGAAGTTTTGGAAGTTCACGACCTGAAAAACAACGAACCGTATTATCTGGGGATGATGTTGATCGGTGCGTACCAGGAGGTTATGGGAAATTTCCACAATCTTTTCGGCACAACCAACGAAGCTCACGTAATCATTTCCGGCGACGGCGAATATCACATCAGCCGCGTCATCAACGGTTCCACCGTTGGCGAAATGGTTTTATTCGCCAAATATGAAAAAGAGTTTCTGCAGGACGGTTTCCGTTCCCTGCTCGATAGACAGATCAAGAAAGGAAAGCTGACTCAGGAAGATGCTGGTCATTTGATGGACGAATACGACAGCCATTTCGAAGGTTACACGTATCTGGACACCAACGGACATAATCACGAGTCGGCCAATCTGGAAAAACAATGATCCGAAGAATTAAAGGCGCAAAGTATCTGACCAAACCGACCGACCCTTTGCAGGTTGATCGTGATCGCAGTGTTCCGGGCTTGCTGGACAAGATGGAAAAGATTTCATTCCAGGGCCGCAATCTGGCGCTGGCTCATCAGGTCTGGCTGCAAATGCTGCAGGAAAACGCAGTCGTGTTTATGGGTTTGAGCGGTGCAATGGTTCCGGCGGGAATGCGCCGGCTGGTCGCCTACCTGATTAAGAATCGCTGCATTGATGTTCTGGTAGCCACGGGCGCAAACATCTTCCACGATTTGCACGAAACTCTGGGGCGCCATCATTACATCGGTGACCCAAAGATCAGCGACGCCGAATTGATGGAAGAGCGCGTTGACCGCATTTACGACACTTTCGCCTCTGAAGAAGAATTCCGCGAAGCTTATGAATGGATCGGCGGATTCGCCAAAGAATTGGACAACTCGCATCCGTATTCGACGCGCGAATTTCTGCACCTGCTCGGACGCGAACTGAGCGAGATTGCAACGGAAGACGGCATACTGACTTCGGCCTTCAAATCTCGCGTGCCTATTTTCTGTCCGGCCATCACCGACAGCGCCTTTGGCGTTTCAATCGGGCTGAGCCGCATCGAAAAGAAAAGCCAGTTCCAGTTCGACGTGATTCAGGACGTGGTTGAGATGGCTCAAATCGTTTCCAAATCGCGCTCAACCGGCGTGGTGCTTTTCGGTGGAGGCACGCCGAAAACCTTCATTCAGCAAAGCGAAACGGCGGCGGCGATGTTGCATAACACTACTCGCGGCCACAAGTTCGCCGTTCAGATAGTTACAGATTCCGCTGATTACGGTGGATATTCCGGCGCCGATTTCGACCAGGCACAATCCTTCGGCAAAATGGCAAAAAACAACCGGTCTGTTACGGTTCGATGCGATGCAACCATTGCAATGCCAATACTGGTTACTTCGCTTTCGCAAACCGCCTCGAAAGCAATGCGAACTCGCAAACGCATTCAATTCAATTTCGGCAAAGACCTAAATATCTCAATGCCTTAATTGGCGGTGACAGTCCAAGCAAAAAAGCAGTGGCGAGTTTTGCAACTCGCCACTGCTTTTTTGCTTGGACTTCAGATTTGAAGCTTATGGAAGCGTCACAACCTGACCGACTTCAATGTGGTCGGGGTTTGAAATCCCGCTGGCCTGAGCGATAGCGTGGTAATGATTGGCATCGCCGTAAAACCGCTTGGCAATTTTCGACAGCGTATCGCCGGAAACAACGGTATAGGTCGAACCTGACTGAACATTGATGTCAATAATCGCGTCTGAGACGCTGGCATCAATCCCTTTAATCACATCCCACAAAACGTTTTTGCCATGTTCCGCCGGAACGGTACCGCGAATAAGAAGCTTGTCGCCTTCCAAGTTCACGTTCTGGATACTCAGGCCAACATCGTGACCTTTATCCAAAACAGCCTGATATTTTGATTGCAACTCTTCGAAACTAGCCATAACTAACTTCCTCCTTGAGAAGTGAATGGTTGGAAACCGGGCTTGGACACCCATAACAAAGCAGCCTCAAAAGCAGAGGTGCTTAACTGAAGATCATTTGATAGAAAAAAAATTGGGGATTCGCTGACAGCGCGCAGTCTAAACAACCAGCGTATAAGTTAGCAAGTTAAAGGTTTATCTTGTTTGAAACTCTGAAAGAAAAACAAACCAAATGCCCCGGCCGCGCCAAATTACAAGCCGGGGTCTTTGACGCTGATCTCAAATGGCCAGTCGTAACCGTAAATTAGAAAGCTAACGCGGTGCTTGTAACTGATCTTTGCCGCCAGCCCTCGCCCTTCGTGCCACAGTTCGACGCGATGATTATCAGGCAAGCCGGATTCGCGCGCTTTCTCTTTCAACTGCGCGCGAAGGTCGTCGTCTTTCAGGTTCTGCATCGCTCCGCGGTGCAAAATCTCCGCCGTGGCTATCTGCATTGCCTGATTGCCTTGATAAATAGGCACATAAATCAGCACGACATAAACAATCGCCGCGGCAAAAGCCAGCAACAATAAAACCATTAAGCGCCCGGCCCCACGTTCGGTAGAAGCTCTTTCGCGATCAAAGCTATTCATCTTCATTCGTGTTTCAACCTCTCGTATCGTTACTCAACAATTCGCGCACGCTGGTGCGAATAATTGCCGGTGAAATATCGTCGCGGACGACGACTTCACCGATCTTTGTTGGCAAAATTAGGGGGAGCTTTCCTTGTGCAACCTTCTTGTCGTGCGCCATAGCGGCGACGATTTCTTGCACTTTCAGGTCATCAATGCGGGGCAGTTTTGCAATGCGGCCAAACCGGCTCAGTTCATCAACTCCAAATCTGATGGCGGCGGCGTCAGCGGGCGGGATTATACCTGCTTTCTCTGAAATGGTAGAGGCGCATTGCATTCCATAACCAACCGCTTCGCCATGTTTCAATCGCCGGTAAGCAGTCACCGCTTCCAAAGCGTGGCCGACTGTGTGGCCGAAATTCAGAATCTTCCGCAAGCCGGATTCGCGTTCATCCGTGGCGACGACTTCGGCTTTGATCTCGCAGCACCTGGCAATGATCCGCGTCAGCAAATCTGCGTCGAGAGCGAAAATGTCTGCCAGCTTTTCACTCAACAAATCGAACAACGCCTGATCCCAGATCACGCCGTATTTCAAAGCTTCGTAAAGCCCTGCGCGCAGTTCGCGTTTCGGCAAAGTCGCCAGGGTTTGCGGATCAATAATGACGGCTCGCGGCTGGTGAAAGGCTCCGATAAGATTTTTGCCCAAGCGATGATTGACCGCCGTTTTGCCGCCAACCGAACTGTCAATTGTCGCCAGCAAGGTCGTCGGAATCTGAATGTAATTCACGCCGCGCTGATAACAAGCCGCGACAAATCCGGCCAAATCGCCGACAACTCCGCCGCCCAAAGCGACAACGGCATCGCTGCGTTCAAAGCGATTGGCGATCATAAACGCCAAAGCCTTTTCCGCCGACTGAAGCGATTTCGCTCGTTCGCCTTCGCCCATCAAATGCGTCAGCGTGACAAAGCCTGCCTGCTTCAAACTCTTTTCGACGGCTTTGCCATAAAAACCATGGACGCGAGCATTCGAGATAATTGCCAGCTTGCGCGTTTTGCCACCGAGCGCCGCTCGTGTAATTTCGCCGACCTGCTTCAATGCGCCGTCAGCAATGGTGATGTCATAACTTCGTTCGTCGAGTGCAACGTGGACTTTTTGTGTCATAGATGTTTGATTATTCAACGCGGAACTTCCGATAGAGTTTTCGTACCACCCACCAACCAAGTAACCAGATCACCCCACTTAAACCAAGCGCAACAAATCCATATCCCATATGGATAATTTTGAGGTATTTGGGAATGACTTTGCGACCTTCGACCTCATACCAACTGAAAATGTAATAGTCATCGTTACTGAAGAGTATATTGACTACCTGCTTATTCTCTGTGAGTTGCTCAACGGCAAGCTTCCACGAAACGACGGACTGGTTATTCGCCTCAACTTTTTTTTTGTTGAAATTTCAGATTCCAAATCAACTGATTAATGTGGAAGATGCATTACTGGTACGTTGATATTTTTCAAGCTCTTCATTCGCAATGATGCCGTGGCTGATGTGTATTGCAGATCAGGTGAAATCAACTCTTTTGCTTCAACATTTTTGTGTTGTCGCGTTCAATGTAGTCCTTAAGACTTTGTCTAAAAGCCAAACGAAATCAAACAACTCACAAGAATGCCTTCTTTTTACAAGCCGTCAATTTCATCAAACAACATCTCACCCACGTTAGGGCAAACCAATCAAACTCCGGCTCAAGTGATCTGCACAAATAAAGTAGTCTCCATAGACTCAAACTCCAACTCACCCAACCCAATCATCGCCGCCAACTCTTCCATCGAATGCCGCTGTCCTGTATTCCACAAATCAATCAGCGTCTCCCCAGCTTTCGCCGAAGCCCACCAGCGCGAACCGAATTTGGTTTTCAGGTAATCGCGCATTTGAGCTTCAAAGGCTGCAGCTCGCAGGTAATCAGCCGAGCGGAAATCGTCACTGACTTCGCGCAAACATTCGGCTCCATCGAATTTCACTCGGACGGCGTCGGTCATCAGTTCGGCGTATCGCTGCCCTGCTCCGCTGGAAAGTTTTTCGGAGTGAAATTCTGTTTCGTAAATCAGTTTGGCGGCTTGCTGGCGAAGCTTCATCGTCCGCAAAACGGCCAGCGAGCGACGAAACTCTGCCGATTCGACAAAGCCGAACGTGCCCATCAGCCAGGATTCATTCAGTAGCAGATTTTCAAACAACATTCCCCAGGCTTCGACGACTCCAGCGTCTCCGCCAATTTGAAATTCGGGATACAGATTACGCGAAGTCCACGCCGCCAATTGAGCCTGCCCGGCGGCGCGCAGCGTTTTCGCTGTAACTCTGCTGGCCATCAGTTAAGTTGAGCGACAGTTTGATTTCATCAGGAACGCGAATTGGCGAACAGAAAGCTCGCGGTTGTTTGCCAGGCCGAGCGGTTGAATCAAGCTCAATGTTTGATTGATCGTATGTGCTGAAGCCGAGGTTGGAAAACAGTTCGCGGTAAATCACAGCATCTGTTCGCGGGTGAAAAAGCATCGAAGCGCATACCGTTGCAGATAAGGCAAGTCTGCCGCTGTCGCTTCGTCAATTGAAACGTCGGCTTCGCGCAGCAGCATGGGCGCAAGCGCGGAAACGTAATGGCTTTCGGTTTTTTCCAGAATCTTGGCGGCTGAGTTTGTCAGCTTGTCGAAATTCAGTTGTCCGCGCATCGCTGGAAAGTTTTCAAAGCCCAACTCGACAGCTCCAGAGTGCATTTTGTTGAAGCGTTCGGCCAGCAAATCTTCAGCGCTTTTTATTACGCCAACTCGGCGAGCGTACAGCTCGCGGCGACGTTTGCGGTCGGATTCCGTCGCCAGCAACTTTTCAGTCTGGCTGAAAGCGATTCGCTGAACATCTGGATCAACCTTTGAAACCCAATCAATCTTGGCTGCGGCTTCGTAACTTTCTATCTCTTCGGAAATGTCTCTGACGCGCGCGGCTAAATTGCCTTCCAGGGCAAACGCGATCAACCGTTCGATACTGGTTCGTTCGGTTTTGCGATATTCGGCAGTGCCGGCCAACTTTGCACGCAGTTCATCCACGGTCGAAAGTCTGAACAGGTCACTGTATTCGCTGAAAATGTGTGAAAGGTCGCGGCTCGCGCTTCGGCCAGAGCGAAAGAGATAATCTTCGCGTTGGAGTTCTGAATGGTATTTGGCGAATTGTTGGCGGTATTCGTTAAGCATCAGGCGCGCTCTGAGTAAAGATGGTTAATCGAGCACGCAACATAGCACGGCAGTAAAGTCAGTCAAGGTCAATCAGGCACGGTTGCCAGCAGGCGGTCTGGTCGGCGCATGAGTACGTACTGCGGCGCATCCCTTAACCGCATAGCCCTTTCGAGGCACGTAATCACACGCCTACCACGCCGTCTGCTGAACAGGCCGGTTTCACAAATCTTCGACTGAATGCTTCAAGCAAGCTAACGGGGAAAAAATGAAAATCTTGGGAGATTGAGAGTAAGGAAAAGATAGACAACAAAAACAGACCCAACACCGGCCACCGTATCCGTGAGACTGTCTGTTTGCGCGACTGACCAAGATGGTGGTTTCTCGGTAGTAGCAAAATAAAAGGCGCTACAGTCGTGGGATTGCCTGTAGCGCCTATGATAAGTGCGGTTACCTTCCTCACCCTGGTAACCGCTTGACACCGTCAGTGGAGTTAACCACCTGGTATCTCGTTGCCCCACTTAGGCTAGAGCAACCATGGTGCCACAACTAACCTACGAATAAAAAAAACTATAAGTAGTTGAAAAAACAGGCTTTGAAGTTTTACGCCTCTATCTGCCACAAAACTGCCTGAAAGCTTGCCGAGTAATTCTTACGCCCTGCTGTAAAAATAGCTATGAAATAATTTCCGCCCTGATTGTGTTCTTCCATATTTTCGGATTTATGATGTAACCGAGCCGAGCAAAATCTTCATGGAGAAAAATTGCTGGCGATTTATGCACTGAAGCAAGACAAAACAACAGCGAGCTTAAGCCTTTTGACAGTCATTATATTGATTAAGTGACCTAAGCTGCCGACTGTTTCCAGCGTTCGAACTGACGAGTTTCGACCATGCAATCTTGCAGATTCTCACTACAAGGCTTAACTTCTTGTTATTGGATACAGGCGTGAACTTCACGCTTTTTTCGCAAGAGACAAAGTGGCTTGACCAATTTGTAAGCCACAGTTATAAACGCGGCTTCACTAGATTCCGTTGGTTCTCTCATCTCTTCAACACAGCAAGGAGCAATACCCATGTCGGCGACGAATTATCGGCTGAAACTTCTGGTTTCCATTGGCTTTGTCATCGCAGGACTTTTGTCGGCAAGTTCAGTTTTCAACCCGGCTTCGGCTGCACAATCAAATGACTCGAGTGAGTTTTTTGAAAAACGAATCCGCCCTGTACTGGTTGCCAACTGCGCCAAATGCCATAACCCGAAAGCACAAGTCGCCAAACTTGACCTGACCACCGCCGAAGGTTTTGCACGCGGCGGCGAAAGCGGCCCACTGGTCAATAACGAAAAGCCGGAAGAGAGCCGTTTGCTGAAAGCCATCAGCTACGACGACAGCTTGAAGATGCCGCCAACCGGCAAGATGAAAGCCGATGAAATCTCCGCGCTGACCGAATGGGTGAAAATGGGCGCTCCCTGGCCGAGCGCCAAAGCTGAACCCATTGCCGAAGCAAAGCCTGCGGCGCCAAAGTCCACACGCGAATTCACCGAAGAAGAAAAGAAGTATTGGGCTTATCAGCCGCTGGCCAAACCGACTGTTCCGAAAGTCAAAAACCAGGCTTGGGTAAAATCGCCAGTTGACGCCTTCATTTTGGCCAAACTTGAAGAAAAGAATCTGACGCCCGCTCCGCCCGCCGACAAGCTGACGCTGTTGCGCCGAGCTTCTTTCGACCTGACCGGATTGCCGCCAACTGAAGCCGAGATCAAAAACTTTCTGGCCGACGCTTCGCCAAAAGCTTTTGAAAAAGTCGTCGAGCGATTGCTGGCTTCGCCGCGTTACGGTGAAAAGTGGGGGCGCAACTGGCTGGATGTGGCGCGTTACGCCGACTCCACGGGCAATGACGAAGATCATCGTTACCCACACGCCTGGAAGTATCGCGATTATGTCATCGAATCTTTCAACAACGATTTGCCTTACGATCAATTCGTCCGCGAACAAATCGCCGGCGACCTGCTGCCAGCCAAAGACGGTGGCGAAGTTAATCGCCGAGGCATCATTGCCACTGGTTTTCTGGCTCTGGGGCCAAAAGCCGTCGCCCAGCAAGACAAGACAAAGATGCTTTACGATGTTTACGACGAACAGGTGGACGTCACATCAAAAGCGTTTCTAGGTTTGACGCTGGCCTGCGCGCGCTGCCACAACCATAAATTCGACGCGCTGCTGACCAAAGATTATTACTCGATGATCAACGTCTTTGCCTCGACTCGCAGCTTCAGCACGCCTGAGACTCATGTTTCAGGCGTGTTTGAAAAACCGCTGGTGACCAAAGCCGAGTTTGAAAAATACAAAACCGCCCGCAGCGAACACCAGGCCAAGGAACTTCGCGCTAAAACCGAGATAGAAGAGATCGTTGATTCCGTTCGTGAACCTGCCGCCAAACTGCTGGCTCCGCGAGTTGCTGAATTCATGCTGGCGGCGGACAAGGTTTACGGCGGCGGCGCTAAGGCTGAAGACATTGCCGAACAAACCAAGCTGCCTGTCGAATCGCTGAAACTCTGGGTCAATTTGCTGAAACCAGCTGACCTGACTCCGCAACACTTGCTGGAATGGCGCAAAGCTACGCCGGAAAAACTGGCTGAGGTCGCGCAAAATTATCAGCAACGGTTTCAGACTCGTTTGAACGAATGGCTGGCTGAAATGGCCAAATGGCGAGCAAGCGAAAAAGTGATCCTGGAAGGAAAGAAGAAATCTCCCGCAAGTAAACCATCGTTTGAGGCCGGCGATGATCGCTTTTTCGAGGCGGTTTACTTCACAGCCGGTGGCCCGTTCGTAGTTTCGGCCAAAGACAAAACCAAATTTACTGAAGCTCAAAACCAGCGATTGGCTGAATTGCAAAAAGAAATTGACACTTTGAAAAAGAGCCCGCCCGCCGAACCCGAACTGGCTTGCGCCATTGAAGACGGCGAACCTGTGGCCCAAAAAGTTTTCGTGCGCGGCGATTACCACAACCCCGGCGAAGAAGCGCCAAAGGCCTTCCCGGCGATTCTGACCGCATTCGACACCAGGCCGAGCTTTTCAGGCAGTGGCCGTTTGCAATTGGCTGAATGGATGACTCAAGCAGAACATCCGCTGACCAGCCGCGTCATGACCAACAGAATCTGGCAATGGCATTTCGGCGAAGGCCTGGTTCGCACACCGGATAACTTCGGCAAAATGGGCGAACGTCCTTCGCATCCTGAACTGCTGGACTTCCTTTCGCGCGAGTTCGTCAAAAGCGGGTGGTCAATCAAGGCCATGCATAGGATGATTATGCTATCCAGCGCGTATCAAATGGCCAGCGAAAATCCTTCCCTGGGGCCGGACGTTGACGGCGACAACCGCTTGCTGACCAGATTCAACCGCCGCCGATTGACCGTCGAAGAACTGCGAGACGGGTTGCTGGCAATTGAAGGTTCGATTGATTTTACGATGGGTGGCAGCCTGCAAGCAGGACGCGGAACCGATGGCGAAAACAATCAAGGCCGATTGAGTTTGAACCCTGAAAAGCTGAAACGCCGAACGGTATACATTCCATTACGCCGAGCAAATTTGCCCACGCTGCTGAACCTGTTTGATTTCGGCGACGCCACTACGATGGGCGGCAAAAGGCAGCTCACTAACGTTTCGACTCAGGCGCTGTTCTGGCTGAACAGCGAATTCCTGACAGATCGTTCATCGGAATTAACTAAAGCCATGTTGGCCGACACATCGCTGAACGATTCAACACGTGTAGAAAGTTTTTACTTGAAAGTGTTGAACCGTAAAGCTGAAAAAGAAGAGATCGAATCGGCATTGAAATACATCGCGGCGTTTAAGCAAAGGTCTCCCGGCGAGAATGCCGAATCCAAATCTTGGCAGAGTTTGTGCCGTGTGTTGATGGCTTCAAACGACTTTCTTTATGTGGATTGATGAGGATTGATGCAAGATGAAAAAGACTTTTCTCAATCAAACCGACAAATCAGAAATACTAAACCGATTGAGACAATTGCGCCCAAACAGTCAGCGGCAATGGGGTCGAATGACGTCTCATCAAGCGATTTGCCATCTGGAAGACTCTTTCAAATGCCGAACCGGTGAAAAAGCGAATGGAACCAAAGACAACTGGTTTTCGCGTTCGGTGATGAAATGGGTGGCACTAAACTCCCCATTTCCCTGGCCTCACGGTATCAAAACTATGCCGGAATTCGATCAGGAAATTGGCGGAACTCCGCCGGAAGATTTCGAGCGCGACCGTGCAAAGCTTGAAACTGCAATTGAACAATTCTCCCAACCATCATCCGCCGACTCCAAGCCGCATCCGATCTTTGGCCGATTGACCGAAGCTGAGTGGCTGCGTTGGGGTTATTTGCATTGCGATCATCATTTACGCCAATTTGGCGTTTGAGGAATTTATGACCAACGAACTTCATAAACTGCTTAGTCCGATTTACAACCAGGTCGAAAAACCCGTTTCGCGCCGAGCTTGGCTTCGCGCCGCCGGATTGGGTTTCGGCTCAATCGGTCTGACCGCGATGATGGCCGAACAGGCTCAATTGCTGGCCGCTACTCAGGACACAAATCCGCTGGCTCCGAAAGCTCCGCACTTCCCTGCCAAAGCCAAGCGCGTGATTTTTTTGTTCATGCACGGCGGGCCGTCTTCGATTGACACCTTTGATCCAAAAGAAAGACTGATCCGGGATAACGGCAAGCCGTTACCTATCAAACGCCCTTTGGCTTTTGCCGACAGCAAAGTCGGCCCGCTGATGAAACCGTTGTGGGATTTCAAACCCGGCGGCAAATGCGGAACTCCGGTCAGCGACCTGTTCCCGCACATCCGCGATTGCGTTGACGATATGTGCGTCATTCGTTCGATGGTCGGTGAAGGCGTGGATCACGGCGCGGCGATGTTGCAAACTTTCACAGGCTCTTCGACTTTCGTTCGTCCGAGCATGGGTTCGTGGACGATTTACGGCTTGGGGACTGAGAACCAAAACCTGCCCGGTTTCATAACCATCAAACCCACGCTGTCGCACGGCGGAGCCAAAAACTGGTCATCGGCTTTTCTGCCTGGAGCTTACCAGGGCACGGCCATTGGTAATTCCGGCTTGAAAGTCGAAGACATCAAAAACGAGCCGATTGAATACCTGATTGGAAAACATCTATCGCCCGATGAACAACGTTTCGAGCTGGAGATGCTGCAAAACATCAACCGCCGCCACGAAGCCTTGCGCAAAAACGACCCGCAATTGGAAGCTCGCATCCATGCATTTGAACTTGCCTTTCGCATGCAGGCCGAGGCCCCCGAAGCATTTCAAGTAGACAAGGAATCCGACGCAACCAAGAAGCTGTACGGTTTGGACGACCCGATAACGGCGGATTTCGGCTGGCAATGTTTGCTGGCTCGTCGGCTGGCTGAACGCAATGTGCGGTACATTCAATGCACGCACAGTTACAAATGGGATCAGCACAGCGAGCTTTACAACCTGCACACTAAAAACGCACGCGAAGTTGATAAACCCATCGCAGGTTTGCTGAAGGATTTGAAAGCGCGCGGTTTGTTGAAAGACACGTTGGTCATTTGGGCTGGAGAATTCGGACGCACTCCGGTTTCTGAAGACGGCGACGGACGCGATCACAATCCTTACGGCTATTCGATCTGGATGGCTGGCGGCGGAGTCAAAGGCGGTTACATTTACGGAGCGACGGACGACATTGCCTATCACGCCGTCGAAGACCGCATGCACATCCACGACTTCCACGCGACGATGCTGCATCTGCTTGGCTTCGATCACGAACGGCTGACTTACAACTTCAGCGGACGCAACTTCCGCCTGACTGACGTTGCCGGAGTCGTAGCCAAAAAAATCATCGCTTAAGAAAGACATAGCTTGAACACAAAAACGCGAGCACATCACTTTTCCGATGCGCTCGCGTTTTGTTTTTCCGGGCGACGGCGTCTTTGCCGGTTTTCCGTCAAACATCAAAAGGAATTTTGTCAGCTTGACTGATCCTACCTCAGCGAACAAACTTCCAGCACTTGAGGCAGACAGGCTTGCGCCTTCAAACAAATAACAATCAGGGGTGGCCAATTTTGGAAAGAGTTCTAAGGGTCTTGGTTTCGATGGCGCATCCGGACGATGCCGAAATCCTCGTCGGCGGAACGCTGCTGCACCTTAAACGACTTGGCTGCGATATTGGAATCCTGACGATGACCAGTGGGGATTGCGGATCGGCAACGCACAGCAAGGAAGAAATCTCTCGCATTCGGTTTGCCGAAGCCAAAGCCGCCGCTGATTTTCTTGGCGCTTGGTATGGTTGTGCTGAACTGATGGACGTTGAAGTTTTTGCCAATGCCGAAAACCAACGCCGTGTCGTTGAACTGATGCGACAGTTCGATCCCGATGTCGTCATCACTCATTCGCCGGTGGATTACATGCTCGATCACGAAGAGACTTCGCGGCTGATTCGCGGATCCAGCTTCGCGCTTTCGATGCCGCTCTATCAGACTCGGCAAATCGCTCCGGCAAAACAGACAGCGAAAACTCCTGCGCTGTATTACGCAGACCCGATTGAAGGCATTGACGCCATGGGCGAACGTCGCTGGCCGCAGTTTTACGTCAACATCACAGACGCCATCGAACGAAAAAAAGAGCTGCTCAGCCATCACGCTTCTCAGCGCGACTGGCTGCGCGCCCATCATGGAGTTGACCAGTACCTGAACCAGATGGCCGAATGGGCCGCGCGGTTTGGAGCCGAATGCGGCTTCGATTTTGCCGAAGGCTTTCGCCAACATCTGGGGCACGGTTATCCGCATGAACCTTTGCTGCAACAGGCGCTTGGTTCAAACATCAAATTACGAAACACCACAAAGGAGAGTTAGAGAATGAGTCAGTTGAACATTGGCATTGTCGGTTTGGGCTGGGTAGCCGGGGCACACATCGAAGCTTTCAAACACATCTCCGGCGCAAAAGTCACCGCAGTTTGTTCGCGCCGCGAACTGGACGAAGCAGCGATTTCCGCTCAATACGGCACGCCGCTTAAAGCTTATACAGATTACGCGGCGATGTTGGCCGATCCGAACATTCACGTTATTGATATTTGCACGCCGCATCCTTTTCACGCCGAACAGGCCATTGCTGCCGCCAAAGCCGGAAAGCATCTGATTATCGAAAAACCCATCGCCATCAATTACGAAGACGCCGTCGCCATTCGCAAAGCCATTCACGAAGCTGGCGTCCAAGCCTGTGTTTGTTTTGAAGTCCGTTTCAGCATGCAAGGCAC
>JBGAPB010000076.1:0-20354 GCA_044221525.1 Blastocatellia bacterium
ATTTCGCTTTCGTCGGGCTTGCCGGGAACGATTGGCGTCGCGCCGGAGCGGGATTTCTTCGTCGCTTCTGCGCGCACGTCCAGCCTCAATCCGGCTTTGCGAGCGTTCTTGTCCGGGCCGTGGCAGCGAAAACAAGTGTCGGAAAAGACCGGGCGAATGTCCCGGTTGAAACTGACTGCGATGTTGTCTGCCGAAACTTTTGCGTTCGCCCAGAAAGCCGCGCCTACCAGCGCGGCGGCGAACATCAAAAGCCAGAGCTTCCGAGTGCGGTTGTATGCGTTCATAAATTTGTCTTCTTTCCCAAATTTGGAGTGCGACGCCTTTGGCGTAGCTTTGCTAGTCGCATTCTCAACTTCTCAACTGATCTTTTGGTGGAACCGGAAATCGCCATGATCCAAAGGACTTCCAAAGCTACGCCAAAGGCGCAGCGCTCCAAAAATAGTCCGTGAAATCCGTGGGTAATGCTGATGACGTACACGATAAACGATTCGGGAAAAATCTGGAATCAGGCGGCGCGTTGCTTCGTTGAAAATGCTTCAACCTTCGATTAGGCTTTGCGCCAACTCGCACTACCAATTCCATTTCTTCAGGAGCGCCAGAACTATGACGATGATGAACACACCGTTGACGATGTCAGTGTTGATGGATAGAGGGCCGATGCTCTATCCAGACAACGAAATTGTCTCAAAGATGCGTGACAAGACTCACCGTTACACTTACGCCGAGCTGAACAAACGCGCGCGGCAATTCGCCAACGCGGTGACCAAGCTCGGCATCAAGCAAGGCGACCGCGTAGCCACTCTGGCATGGAACGGGTATCGCCACCTGGAAGTTTATTACGCGACGCCGTGTATGGGAGCCGTGCTGCACACATTGAACCTGCGGCTTTCAACCACCGATCTGGAATACATCGTCAACCACGCCGAAGATTCAATCATTTGCGTTGACGATGACCTGTTGCCGCTGCTGGAAAAACTGGCCGGAAAGATTCCCACCGTCAAACACATCATCGTCATGAACAACACCGGCGTGCAGGCTTCCGACGCGCTGGCAGCGTCAGCGAAAATTCACGATTACGAAGAATTGATCGCGGGCGAACCAACCGAATTCACGTGGCCGGAAATTGACGAAAACTCGCCGATGGGGCTTTGCTACACCAGCGGAACAACCGGTCATCCCAAAGGCGTGATGTACACTCATCGGTCAAATTACCTGCACACCATCACAGGCGGTTTGCCTGACGCGCTGGGGCTGAAGCGTGACGACACTGTCATGGCTGTCGTGCCGATGTTTCACGCCAACGCCTGGGGATTGCCATACATTTGCATGATGCTGGGACTGAAACAGGTTTTCCCCGGCCCGACGATGGACGGAGCTTCGGTTTGCCAGTTGTTGCAGGACGAAAAAGTCACCTTCACCGGCGGCGTTCCAACCATCTGGATGGGCGTCATCAACGAACTGCAAGCCAATCCCGGCAAATACGATTTGTCCAGCTTGCGCGAAATGGTTTGCGGAGGTTCTTCGCCGCCACGAGCCATGATTGACTGGCTGGAAACCAATTTGGGCATTGATTTCATTCAAGCCTGGGGAATGACGGAAACTTCGCCGCTGGGAACCGTCTGCCGATTGAAACCAAAGATGAACGATTTGCCGCGTGAAAAAAAACTGGACATCAAACAACGCGCAGGCATTTACACTCCGGGCTTGAAGCTGCGCATCGTCAACGATGGCGGCGATGAAGTCGCTCACGACGGAACTTCGATGGGGCGGTTGCTGGTCAAAGGGCCGTGGATCGCTTCGACTTATTACCGCACCGAAGCTACGCCGGATAAATTCCCAGACGGCTGGCTGGACACTGGCGATGTGGCTACACTGGACGCCGAAGGTTACCTGGCCATCGCTGATCGCTCGAAGGATCTGGTCAAGAGCGGCGGCGAATGGATTTCGTCAGTGGATTTGGAAAACGCAATTATGGCTGTGCCAGGCGTCGCTGAAGCCGCGGTCATCGCCATTCTGCATCCGAAATGGGATGAACGCCCGCTGGCTTGCGTAGTCAAAAAGCCCGGCGCTGAAGTGACCAAAGACGAAATTTACGCTCACCTGTTGAAGGGCTTCGCCAAATGGTGGATGCCCGACGACATAATCTTCATTGACGCTGTGCCGAAAACCAGCGTCGGCAAATTCGACAAGAAAGTCCTGCGCGAACAGTTCAAAGACTTTCAGTTAAACACCTAACGGATCAGTACTGTGCGCGTAAGCAAGCGGCGGCTCACACGAAAGTCCGCTTGTTTACGCGCGCGGTACTGCACCAATCAAACGGAATCTATCATTTTGAGAATTACACGTGTTTACACCAAGACCGGCGACGCGGGCGAAACTTCGCTGGTGGACGGCAGCCGCGTCAGCAAAAACGATTTGCGAGTCGCAGCTTACGGCGACGTTGACGAATTGAATTCCCTGCTCGGTCTGGCGCGCGTCGGATTGCAGGATCAACAACTGGACGACGAACTCGGCAAAATTCAAAACGAGTTATTCGTTGTCGGCGCTGATCTGGCCAGCCCGCTGTCCATTCAAGTTCCTCGCGTAGACGAAACTCACATCACCGAAATGGAGCATCTGATTGACGCTCTGCTGGAAGAACTGGAACCGCTGCGAGAGTTCATTTTGCCGGGCGGCTCACAGTTCGGAGCATCGCTTCATCTGGCCAGGTGCATCGCCCGGCGAGCCGAACGCTGCATCGTTGCCTTGATGGCAGTCAACGAGATCAATCCTCATTCACTGACTTACCTGAACCGTTTGTCTGATTTGCTATTCGTCATGGCTCGCGTAGCCAACCACCGTGCTGGCGTGAAAGAACAATCGGCAAATTTCAGTTCACGCGGAAAGAAGTGACGGAGAGATGGAGGGACAGAGGGACAGAGCGATAGAGGGATGCAGCGAATGATGAATAGAGAGACAAGGGAGTCCGCGGACGGCGAGAGACAGCAGTTTCTGTAGTCCCAATCCCTCATTCCCTCTGTCTCTCGATCCCAAACCTATGCGGCAAATCCTGATCTTCAGCGCAATCTTTCTGGCAGTTCCTTTGGCGCTGTTCGCGCCGTTTACAGGCTTAATCAGTTACGTAACCATCGCCTACGTGCGTCCGCATGAATGGGCTTACATGCCGAACGCTCCGATTTCGATGGCCGTGGCGGTGGCGACTCTGCTTGGATACGCCGTGTTTGAACTTACTCGCCGAGCGCCGCAGTTGATCTCGAATTCGTTGATGCTGCTGCTGTGGGCGCAGGTTTCGCTGGCCACATTCTTCGCCTATTCACCACAACTGGCTCAGGGCAAATGGATCGAATTCAGCAAAACTATTTTGATCGCTTTGCTGATGACGGCGATGGTGGATTCGGAAAAACGCGCCAGATGGTTGTTGCTGGGAACCGTCGCAGCCATAGGCTTTCTGGCTTTTCGATCAAATGTTGGCATTTTGCTGGCCGGAGGGCAGACGCGAATTTTTGGCCCCGGTGGAGCCTTTGAAGACAATAACGATTACGCCCTGTTGTTGAACGTGGCCGCGCCAATTGCTTTTTACGTTGGGCGTGCGGAAATAAATAAGTGGTTGCGAAAAATCTGTTACGCGCTGTCGGTGATGATGATGATTACCGTGCTGTTTTCACTTTCACGCGGAGGCTTTCTTGGTCTGTGCATCGTCCTGCTCGGTCTGGCGCTGAAATCTAAGCACAAGGTGACAGGAATTTTGGCCGTCGTGCTGGCTGGTTCGATCACTTTTGCGCTGTTGCCCAGCCAGATCGTCGAACGAGTCGGAACAATTCGCACGGCAAATGAGGCAGACCAATCGGCTCAGATGCGTTTCGACGCCTGGCGAGTTTCGCTGCAAATCATCGCGGATTATCCGGCGCTGGGCGTCGGCCCCAGAAACATGTTGGAGCTTTATGGCCGATACCAGCAAACCGAAAACGTCCGGGTTTCCCACAACTCATTTTTGCAAATTGCCGTAGATGCCGGCTTGCCTGCGTTGTTGATGTTTCTGGGTTTGATTGCGCTGAGTTTATGGCGTTTGCGGCGAGCACGGCAGTTTCTGAAAACTCGTTCCCCTGATTCGCAGCTAATCTTTTATTCGCATGGCCTGGAAATCGCGCTGATGGGTTATCTGGTTTCAGCAAATTTTCTTAGCCGTCATGACCTGGAATTGCTTTACGAAATTTTTGCGTTGGCCACCAGCTTTTACGTGCTCACCCGCGTTGAAAGTTATGTGGTTCCCGTCACTTCAGCGATTTCAGCCAGCAGATCAGCATCGGCATCAACCGGGCAGGCGTAATACCACCAGTTCTTTTTCGCAGTCCAACCTTCTTCTTCGGCCAGTTCATCACCCCACAGACAAACTCCAGATCGCGTGGTCAATCCTTTCAACTGGTCGTCGGCCTGACGGATTCGCTCTTCAAATTTTTGCTGTTCGGTCGGCGACGCTACCTCCAAAGCTTCTTCCAGCAACTGACGCGCGTCCAGGTCGTTCAGATAATCATCCAAAGTCAGCGAATAACCTGCTTCGACCGACTGAACGACTTTTTCCCAGCTTTCAACCAATCCTGTCAGCCCGCGTTCAGAAACCTGAAATGGGCAGCCTTTTTCGCGCAAAAACTCTCGGACTTCTTCACTCATTATCGCCTCCTTTCGATGAACGGTTTGAACTGCGTTTGCTCTGACGTCGGAAGTAAGCTTCGCCGTCGTTGGGTTTGAAGTAAGTGCGGATGGTCAGATCGGCATTGAACGCCAGAAATGCTCCGGTCTTTTTGTCAAAACGAGTAACAACTCCGTCGCCTCTGACGGCCTCCAGCACATCCCCGCCCGACTGACGATCACGAAGTTGCTGCGCCTGTCGCAAATAATCATCTTTGCTGATCGAACCAAATTCGCTGCCGTGTTTGTCGTAATGATCCAAAAATTTCTGCCGGCTGGCAAAACCAATCTCAGTGTGGATATCGGCGCTGATTTTTGGCGAAGAACTTGTTCCGGGATGCAGTTGCGCCGGCGCTGAACCTGTCTGGCGACACGCCGCAGCCAGCAGAGCCAGCACAATCAACCAAACAGGGACAATAAGCTTTCCTACGCCGCTGGGGCGCAGATAAGCCCATAGATTTCGCAGAGTTTCCTGATGACGTGAAGTTCGGCATCTCAACTTGAAACTGAGCCTGTAAAAATCAGTTGGGTGGTTCATAAAAACGAAGACGAGTGACAACTCTGAAGTCGTCACTCGTCTGGTCAATCTGTGTGCAAGATCGTTTAGAAAATCTAGCGAATGCTCATACCGCCCAATCCGCCAAGACTGGCAAATGGGTTGGTTTGTTCAGCCGCCGGAAGCTGGTCAACTTTTTCAGGCGCCAGAACAGTCAGGCGATTTACACAGTTAGTGCCCAAACCGATGCTGCGATAATCCTTGTTATTGGCGATGCTGAAATAAAGATCAATGGCTTCCTGCTTTTTGCCCATCGCTTCATAAACGCGAGCCATGTTGAAATCAATAAGCGCCATCGAAACAGAGCCTGGCTTGGATTTCAACTTTTGATATTCGGCAATGGCTTCATCGTATTTGCCTACCGCTTCGTACCGCTGAGCTAACGCCATTTGAGCCTGTGAACTGATGTCGGCACCTTTGCCTGCAAGCTCTTTCAAGGTAGCTTCAGCCTTTTCCGGCTCGAAATAAATCTGATGCATGGCGGCCTGATAGCGGGCAAGATCGCCGTAAAAAGACGAATAATCATTCGCCGCTTTGGTGAATGCCTCGTAAGCTTTGCGATGCTTTTCTTCTTCAGAAGTGGCGACATAACCTTGCGGGCTTGCCGGAGCCGGATTTGCCACAATGGCATCGTTCCAGCGGAATCCTTCCGCCAATGTTTCCGCCGCATTGCTGGCGCGGCGCGAATAAAGCATCCAGGCAATGCCAACCACGGCAATCAAAACTGCCGCCACTGTCAGCCATTTCAAAATTGGGCGCGAATTGCCTTTCGCCCAAGAGGCCGTTGCCACGTACTGCTGCATTAATGGATCGCGCTTCAAGTCCTGCGCTGATGCTCGCCCTTTAGCCAATGTAATACTCCTTCAGGATGAAAAAATTGGGGCTGGGAGGAAAGCGAGAAAATAGCGGCCACCTTTAATCATGTCAAGCCGCACAAAAATTAGCGTCGTTGGCCAAATCCGATAACAGGCTATAAGATTCCGGCCATGTCATTCACCAAAATCACCGAATACGAAGGCATCTCTGAATACAAACTGGATGCGAATGATTTGAAAGTGTTGCTGGTTCCGCGTCGTGCCGCGCCCGTAGTGGCCTTTATGGTCGTGTACCGCGTCGGTTCGCGCAACGAAGCAGTCGGTCACACAGGCTCCACGCATTTGCTGGAGCACATGCTTTTCAAAGGCACTCCGACGTACAACAAACAGAACGGAACCCAGATCGCCGCAGTGCTGCAAAAACAAGGAGCGGCTTACAACGCCGACACCTGGTTTGACCGCACGCGGTATTACGAAATGCTGCCTAGCGATCAACTTGAACTGGCAGTTCATCTGGAAGCCGACCGCATGCGAAATTCCTTTATCGCAGACAGCGACCGCCAATCCGAAATGACCGTTGTTCGCAACGAACTGGATCGCGGAGAAAACGAACCTTCGCGGATTCTGGACGAGAGAGTCTGGGCTATGGCTTTCCGCGAACATCCTTATCATCACCCCACCATCGGATGGCGTTCCGATGTCGAAGGCGTGCCGACTTCGCGGCTGAAAGAGTTTTACGACGTTTACTACCACCCGAATAACGCCACGGCGATTGTTGTCGGAGATTTTGAAGATCAGGTTGCGCTGGATTTAATTGCTGAACATTTCGGCAGGATTCCGGCTTCTCCGCAACCTATTCCTCCAATGTACACAACCGAACCGCAACAGGAAGGCGAAATCCGATTCAAATTGCGCCGAGCCGGTCAACTGGGTTTGGTCGAAATTGGATGGAGAATTCCTGAAGCTCGCCACGAAGATTCAGCGGCATTGACCTTGCTGGATCATGTTCTTTCCGCTGGAGTTACTTCGCGGCTTTATCAGGCGATGGTTGAAACACAGCTTGCGGTGGACGAACAGGCGCAAGCCAGCCAGTTCACAGACGCCGGCTTGTTCACGATTGACGTGACGCTTCATCCAGGCATCGAACATGCCGACGCCGAAAAAGCCATTTTGGACGTGATTGAAAAACTGAAAACCGAAGACGTCGCAGACAAGGAATTGCAGAAAGCAAAGAACCTGATTTTGACCCAGATGATTTATGTCCGCGACAGCCCGTTAGGTGTGATCAGCGCCATCAGCGAAGCCGAGGCCGCCGCCAATTGGAAGCTGTTCATTGATCTGCCGAAGATGATCGAAACCGTCACAGCCGATGACATTCGGCGTGTTGTGAATACTTATTTCACTGAAGACAATCGCACAGTGGGCTGGTTCATCCCGAAAGAAGAAGACCCTTTTGAACAGGAGGAAGTATGAAGAAACCATTTTTGATCGGTGCGCTGCTCTTATGCACAGCAGTCGCCGATAATGCCTTTGCCGGAAATCGCATTGTGATTTTTGACAATGTTGCGACTGAAGTCGCCGCACCTTCGACCATTATGCCCGGCAGTGAAGACCTGTGGGTGACACTGGCCGACCTGACCAAAGCAACCAAGTTTGTAGTTAAGCCTCAAGGCGTTTGCCGCGACGAACTTTGCTTCCCAATTCCCAAAGCTCGCAAAACCGCTTTTTTGTCGGTGCAAGGCAAAACCACCTGGTTCAACCTGAGCGAGTTTGCCAGGCTGACCAAACAGCCGTCGGCTTTTGACGCTGAAAACTCAACCTGGTTTTTCGGCCCTCGCCCTGAAGAACAGAACCAGTTTGTTTCTTCGCTTATGGCTCCGAATTTCAAACTGCCAGATGCCAACGGCAAGATGCGCTCGCTGGCGGAGTTTCGCGGCAAAAAAGTTTTGCTGCTGACCTGGGCTTCGTGGTGAGGATGCCGTTTTGATCTGCCAGGATGGCAGAAAATTTACTCTGAACTGAAAAGCAAAAACTTCGAAATCATCTCCGTCGCCGAAGACACTGGCGGAATCAAAGATGCAGGCAAATGGATCACTGACGCCAAGCCGGAATACACAGTGCTGATTGACGAAAAACATCTGGTCACTCGGCTGTACGACATGGTCAACGTGCCGACGGCGGTCTGGATCAACGAAAAAGGCCGCATCGTTCGTCCCAACGAAGTCGCTTATGTGGACGACCGTTACAAAGGCATGCACAAGCTGGAAGCAGCCGAATATCTGGCCGCGATCCGTGACTGGGCTGAAAACGGCGACCGCAGCATTTACGCCCTCAGCGAAAAGGATTTGAAAGAGCGTCTGGCTCCGCAAAATCCTGACTGGGCGCGGGCTTCCGCCGAATTCGCCCTGGCGGAACATCTTTACAAAAACGGGCAGGGACCGGCTTCGATTCGGCATTACAAAGAAGCGCAGCGGTTGAATCCCGACAATTGGAATTACAAGCGTCAGGCCTGGGCTTTGTCGGACGCAGAAAAAGAATACGGCACCAGCTTTATGAAGGAAGTTCAAAAGCTGAACGGCAAACCTTACTATCCGCCGCGCCGTCTGCCGGAAACCAAGAAAAAAAATAGGTAATCAATGATCAGCAGTTCTTTCGCGTCACGCACGCATCGTTATCAACTGGCCAACGGCATCACCTTGTTGGTTTTGGAAAATCACTCGAACCCCACCATTTCGCTTTCGGGTTATGTGCGCGCAGGCGAATACTTCAGCCCGCTGGACAAAGACAGTCTGGCGGGTGTCACTTCCAGCATGCTCAGCAAAGGAACGACTCGCCGCTCCAAGCTGGAAATTGCCGAAGAGATGGAATCCACCGGGGCGCGAATTGCCTTTTCGCCGAACAACTTCATAACCTCTGTCAACGGACAAAGTCTGAGTCGAGATTTACCGCTGATAATCTCTACATTGGCCGAAGAGTTGCGCGAACCTGCCTTCCCCGCTCACGAACTGGAAAAGATGAAACAACGCTTCATCGCCAGCATCAGGGAAGATCAGGATGACACACGCTCGCGGGCTTATGAGCGTATGTCGCAACTGGTGTTTCCCGTCGGCAATCCGTTTTACAGGTTGCCTGCCGAAACAACCATCAGCAATCTGGAAGCGATCACAACTGACGATTTGCGCTGGTTTTACGAAAAGTATTACGGTGCGGACTCCATGTTGCTGGTTATTGTAGGCGACGTTCAGCCCGACGAAGTTCGCGCGCTGGTCGAAAAACATCTTGGCGATTGGCAGGGTGCGCCGGCTCCAGAAATCAATCTGACTGAAACTCCGCTTCAGACCGAAGCCAGACGCGAAGTCGTGCCGATGAAAGACAAACCGAATTGCGACGTCATCATTGCCCACGCTTCAAGGTTGAGAAGGTCGAATCCGGATTATCTGGCGGCAATCATAGGCAATAACGCCTTGGGTCATTCCACGCTGTCATCACGCTTGGGTTTGAAAGTGCGTGATGAAATGGGACTGACATACGGAATCAGCTCCAGCTTTCGCTCAGGCCTGGCCGATGGGCCTTTCAGCATCGGCGTTACGGTTTCCCCGCAAAACATAGATCCGGCAATTGATACGACTCTGGAAATCGTCAGCGATTACATTGCCAGCGGCATTACCGAAGAAGAACTGAAAGATGAAAAATCGTCCGTCATCGGGTCTTACAAACTCGGTTTGGCGACCAACTCAGGGATGGCCGGGCAGATTGTCAATTCCGAACTTTTCGGACTGGGCATCGAATATCTGGACGAATTCCCTTCGCACATCGCAGCGCTAACCAAACCGCAAATTGACGAAGCTATCCGCAAATACCTGCACCCTGAAGTTGCGACAACGGTGATTGCGGGAACAATTTAGGACTGAGCGATGAGTGCTAAGGACTGAGTACCGCAACTACTCAGTTCTCAGCACTCAGTCCTCAACACTTTCCATGAAACTAGGAATCCTTCTCTTTAACCTCGGCGGCCCTGAAAAACAGGCCGACGTTCGCCCGTTTCTCTTCAACCTGTTTTCCGATCCTGAGATCGTGCAGCTGCCGATTCGAGCCTTGCAGAAACCGGTGGCCTGGCTTATCTCAACCACGCGAGCCAAAAAGTCGGCGGGGATTTATCAGTTGATCGGCGGAGGTTCTCCGCTACGGCGAATCACAGGCGAACAAGCCGAAGCTTTGCGCGAAGAATTGCAGCGGCGTGGCATCGAAGCAAAAGTTTATGTGGGCATGCGGTGCTGGCATCCTTTTACTTCGGCGGCGCTGGATGAAATTGAACGCGACGGCATTACGGATTTGGTTCTGTTGCCGCTTTATCCTCAGTATTCAGTTTCAACCACCGGCTCCAGCTTCAAAGATTTTGAAGAGCAGGTCGCGAGACGCCCCAAACTGCAAAACCTACGTCGCCGTGAAATCAAAAGCTGGTACGATTTCGATGGTTACATCGCCACACTCGCCAGCCAGATCAACGAAGAGATTGCCAAGTTCCCTTCCCCAGACCCGCGCCAGGTTCACCTGCTGTTTAGCGCTCACAGCGTGCCGGTCAGCTACATCGAAAATGGTGACCCGTACCTGCATCACATCGAAGAAACTGTTCGACTGGTTGCCGAAAAATTGGGAAATCAAAACCCCATCCATCTCAGCTTTCAAAGCAAAGTCGGCCCGGCAAAATGGCTGGAACCTTCGACCGAGACAAAGCTGCGTGAAATGCGATCCGCTGGCATCGAACAGGTTTTGGCCATCCCAATCAGCTTTGTTTCCGAACACATCGAAACACTTTACGAACTGGACATACTTTACAAAGACCTGGCCATGGAACTCGGCTTTGCCAGTTATCGCCGAGTTGCCGCCTTCAACACCGATCCGCGATTCATCAGTGCGCTCGCTGATCTGGCAATCTCTCGAATTCAGGACGAACCTTGATGGGGGTGATTCTTTTGAACACCATACTGATTTTGATGCTGTTGGCTTCAGCAGTTTCTTTTGAGTTAACCGAGACTTCTTTCCGCATTCTGATCAAAAAATCCGAGCGAAAGCTGTACCTATACGAAACTGTGAACGGCAAAGAGCGGCTTCGCAAAACTTATCAGATTGCGCTTGGCAACACGCCAACCGGTCATAAACAACAACAAGGCGACGGACGGACACCGGAAGGCGATTACTACCTCACTCACAAAAATCCGAAAAGCAATTTCTATCTCTCGCTGGGCGTCAGCTATCCGAACCTCAGCGACGCCGACACGGGTTTGAAAAACGGATTGATTACCAAATCGCAGCACGAAGCGATTTCATCGGCGATTCGATCAAAGTCAAAACCTCCACAAAATACGAAACTCGGCGGCGACATTTTCATTCACGGCGGGGGCAAGGCGGGTGATTGGACGTTGGGCTGCGTCGCGCTGGAAAATGAAGACATCAAAGAATTATTCGATCTGTTGCCGGTCAAAACACCGGTGAAGATCATCCCCTGATTTGCGACAGGGAGACAGAGGGACTGGGAGACGAGGTGATAGAAAAAAGTAGAAAAGGAAATTATGCGAACTCTTTACTTAGACTGTTTTGCAGGCGCCAGCGGAGACATGTTCATCGGCGCACTGCTGGATTGCGGATTGGATTTTGAACTTCTGAAAACCGAGCTGGCTAAGCTGGGCGTTGAAGGTTACGAACTGAGCCTGACGCGAGTTGATCGCAGCGGCATCAACTCGGCCAAGTTCGACGTTCATTTGAAAGCAGCAGATCATCAGCACGATCATTCGCACGACCACCACGATCATTCGCACGATCATCATCACCACGATCACTCACACGATCATTCGCACGAAGCTAATCCAACACCCAGCATCCAACATCCAACATCTGACAGTCACGACCATCGTTCGCTCTCGACAATCAAGCAGATCATTTCCTCTTCAGCTTTGTCGGCTTCGGTCAAAGAGCGCGCGCTGACAATCTTCCAGCGCATAGGCGAAGCCGAGTCCAAAATCCACGGCATCCCAATCGAAACCGTTCACTTCCACGAAGTCGGCGCGATTGATTCGATTGTGGACATCATCGGCAGTTGCATCGGGTTGGAAGCGTTGCAAATTGAAAAGATCCTTTCTGCTCCGCTGCACGTTGGTTCTGGAACGTTCAAATGCGCGCACGGAACTTACCCTGTGCCAGGCCCTGCCACGGCAGAGTTGTTGCGCGGCGTGCCGGTTTACTCCAAAGGCATCGAAGGAGAATTGGTAACACCGACCGGAGCCGCGATTATTTCCACTCTGGCCGCCGGTTATGGGAATCTGCCGGCGATGAAAATCGAGCGAGTCGGTTACGGCGCAGGCACGCGCAGCTATCCGCAATTCCCCAACGTTTTGCGAGCGGTCATCGGTGAAATGGAAGATTCTGGCGGCGACCCCACGCCAACGACAGTGACTGTAATTGAAGCAAACATTGACGATCTCAGCCCGCAGGTTTTTGGGCATTTGATGGAAAAGGCTTTGACGGCTGGCGCGCTGGACGTTTTTTACACTCCGGTGCAGATGAAGAAGAATCGTCCCGGCGTGCTGATGACTCTGCTCTGCAACCTATCAGACCGCGATCGAATGACGGATTTGATTTTCAGCGAAACGACTACGCTTGGAGTTCGCTATAGAAATGAGCAACGGGAAATTTTGCGTCGAGAGCATCTGGCAGTCGAAACCGAATTCGGTTCGATCAGGATAAAAATTGCCCGCGCTCAGGACGGACGATTGATGAATTTCGCTCCTGAATTTGAAGATTGCCGAGTCGCCGCCGAACTACACCAAGTTCCGATTCGGCACGTTCAGTTGGCGGCGTTACAGGTTTATGCCAAACAAAATTGAAGTTCAGAGCAGCACTGGCCGTTTATCCGAACTTCGTTTTCCATTTTCGCCAAATTGCCGCATCAGCGCAGCCATCTGAGCTTGATTGCAAGGCATGGCTCTAAAAGTCGGCAGCAAGCCGGCAAGATTTTGATCCTCGCTCAACCGCGAAGATTCAACCAACGCCATGATGGTTTTATGAGCGGCGCTTGAACGCAAAGCCGAAAGCATCGGTTTGACTTGAACCGCTTCAACATCCAGCACGGCCAGGTCGTGGTGGTTGCGACAGGCGACACGAAGTTCATCAACGGAGCACACTCCGGTAATTTCAAAATCGGCGACACGAACTTCATTCTTCATTTTTTTCAGGCGATCTGGCGAATCGGCAACCAACAACAGTTTGGATTTTGGCAACGGAATCGTACGAAGCGGCGAATTTTGACCAATAATTGAGCCTGTCATATTTTTTAACTCCTTCTCTGATTTTTTACAATTTCCGCGACAGCGCAGCCATCTGCACTCAAATAATCCCCAACTCACTGAGTAAAATTCCCATCCCAACTGAAAAACTTACATAGCCGTTCCGGCCTTTGCCCAAGCGCGTGGTATAGTGCCGCGCCAATGCGGGCAAAACACCTAACACCTTGCGACAATTGATTATGAGTAAGAAAAGAACCTTTCAAGACCTGGTTGAAATGATGGCGCGATTGCGCGCTCCTGGCGGATGTCCGTGGGATCAGGAACAAACATACGCAACACTTGGGCCAATGCTGCTTGAGGAAGCATACGAAGTGCTGGAAGCAGCCGAAACTGAGAATTGGAGCGAGTTGCGCGATGAATTGGGCGATCTGATTTTCCAGATTGTCTTTTATTGTCAGCTTGCCGCCGAAGCCGGACACTTTGACGCGCACGATTCCATTACGCGAGTTCACGAAAAAATGACTCGCCGCCATCCACATGTGTTCGGTGAAGAGACAGTTGATTCAACCGCTGACGTTTTACTCAACTGGGAGGCGATAAAAGCCGCCGAGCGCAAAGCTTCTGGCAAAGATAGTGAGGTAAAAGAAGAAAAGAAAGCTTCTATGTTGGACGGTACTTCGTCGAAGATTCCCGCCTTGCTGGAATCTTTTCAACTGACAACCAAAGCCGCTCGCGTTGGCTTTGACTGGCAACAGAGCGAAGACATTTTCGACAAACTGGAAGAGGAAATTCGAGAATTGCGCGCGGAATTCAAACGCGAAGACCGCGACCAGAACGCCATTGCCGCCGAACTCGGCGACGTGATGTTCGTTGTCACCAACATCGCTCGCTGGCACGGAATCGAGCCTGAAACGGCACTGAAATCCACCAACCGTAAATTCCGTCGGCGCTTTGCACACATCGAACGCCGCGTCGAAGAATTAGGCAAAGCCTGGGGCGATGTGACGCTGGCCGAAATGGACGCTTACTGGGACGAAGCTAAAAAGATCGAACGGGAAGGTAAGTAGATGAAAGAAGCATTGGTTTTGATGGCGAAAGCGCCAATCGAAGGACAGGTCAAAACTCGACTGATTGGCGCGCTGACTGCGGCAGAAGCCAAACAGCTTTACATTGTGCTCGCCATCTCTCGATTGGTGAATCGGGTCAAACCTTTGTCGACCTACATTACCCGGAGTAGACATTGAAGAAGAAATTGGTCTTGATGGCGAAAGCGCCAACAATCGAAGGACAAGTCAAAACGTTGATCGGCGCGCTGACGGCAGCAGAAGCCAAACGCTTACGTCGCGCAGGCGACGCACGCGATGATGGAATCTGTCAACGACGAACGCGACGAACTGCGGCAAGTACTTTGTTACGCCAGAAGGCGAAGGAAGAAGCTTTTGACGACGTCGAACGCGAAGGCTGTTTGATGATCGCTCAGCGCGGCGAAGATTTGGGCGAACGTCTGACGAACTGTTTCGCCGACGTTTTTCGCAATGGGTTTTGATTGCGTTATGGCCATCGGCAGCGACGATCCGACTTTTGCCTGATGAAATGGTGTTTGAAGCTTTTGACTGCCTGGAAACCGAAAACGACCGTGGTCGTCGTTCCGGCTGAACAATGGTTACTGCCTGATCGGCATGCGGAAAACTGCCCGGCCAGTTTTCCAAAACATTCCGTGGAGCACCGCCGACGTGATGGCCTGATGCAGAAGCTCAGGCAAAGCCGCAGGTTTGAGTTTGATCGTTGGACCAGCCTGGTACGACGTGGACACGCCTGAAGAGTTAGAGAGGTTGAAACAGGAGTTGAAAGAAACCAAAGGCACGGCCAAATTCACGCGGAAGTTTTTGAAGGAACTGGCCAAAGCAAAAGGAGCACAACAACAATGAACAAACTGTGGACGATCATCAAACGCGAATATCTGATTCGAGTGAAATCGAAAGGCTTTGTCATAGGCACGGTGCTGGGCCCAATTATCATGTCGTCGTTTGTGTTAATCCCTGTTCTGGTTGGACGTTACAGTGGCCCGGACAAATACAACATCGTTGTTTTGGATCAAACCGGAGACACAACGCTTTACGAACGAATGAACGTTCTGCTGATACCAAAACGCTCCGGCCAGCCGCGTTATGAATTGACCCGTGAAGCTTTGAACCCCGGCGAGGATGTGGACACGCGCCGACAGGTTTTGACCGGGCGACTGGCCAAAAAAGAAATTGACGGAATTTTGATTCTGCCTGCCGACGTGCTCAGCCAAAAAGAAATCACCATCTACTCCAAAAATGCGGCAGCCGTCGTAGGCAGAACCAGAGTTGAAGACGCGCTGAACAAAGCCATTTCAGAACGCCGCATCGCGCTGGCCGGACTTGACGCTGAACGAGTGCGTGAATTGACCAAAGACGTGACGCTTAAGGCTGTCAACAGCGAGAGCGAGCGCAGCCGAGAGCGGTCGGCGCGTCGTTCTGGCTTTTGCCATGCTCATGGTTCTTTACCTGACGATTTTGGTTTACGGCGTAACGGTCATGCGCGGCGTGACCGAAGAAAAACAGAACCGCATCATCGAAGTCCTGCTCTCATCTGTCAGCCCCTTTTATCTGATGATGGGCAAAGTCATTGGCATCGGATTGGTCGGCCTGACTCAATATCTGACCTGGTCTATATTCGGCGTCATTCTCACCGGCTTATCCGCCGCTCCGGCGCTGGTAATGTACGCCGATCAAATCCCGAAGATTTCTCCCTGGCTGTTTGTCTTTTTCATTATTTATTTCCTGCTGGGTTATTTCCTTTACGCCACGCTGTACGCGATGGTCGGCGCGATTGTCTCGAATGACGACGACGGCCAACAGGCTCAGATGCCCATCACCATGACATTCATGATCCCAATGATCCTTTCTACGCTGGTGATGGAAAACCCGACGGGCACAGCGGCAACCATACTTTCACTGGTTCCCTTCTTCTCTCCTTCGCTCATGTTTTTACGAATCACCCTGGATGCCGCTCCCGGCTGGCAAATTGCGCTTTCGATTGTGTTGATGGTGGCAACGATCATTGGCGCGGTTTGGCTGGCGGCAAAGATTTACCGCGTCGGGAGTGCTGATGTACGGCAAGCGCCCAACCATCCCGGAACTGGTCAGATGGTTGCGATATAGCTGAGTTTCAATTGTTCGGCGCGCGATAACCGGCGCGAGTGTGAGCCGCAAAACCAGGTTGCCTGATTTCGACTTTGACGTTACGCCATTTGCCGTCGTGCTTTTCGTTGGTCGGGTAATAAGCCAGCGAATACTGAGTGCGAATTTCAGCCGCAATCTGCGAATAGGCTTTGTCCAATTGCAGAAGTTCTTTGACCGGATAAACCCGCCCGCCGGTTTTGTCCGCAACTTCACGCAATTCACGGCGAGCCGATTCGTACAATCGCTGGTTGATTTGAATCCGCTCCATCCTTGAAAGCTCACAATGGCTGTTAAAGTACGATTGCGAAGCCTTTCCGCCATATTCTTTGACGTACTTGCGTAGTTGCTTGCTCGAAAACTCGAAGTGAACCTGCTCGGCACAATTCCGCACCATTCCAGCCTCGGTGAAACTTTCGGTATCAGTTCCAGAAAGTAGGCGCTGACTCTTCCCTTTTCCAGCAGCGGCAAAACCTGTTCGTAAGTGCGATGCCCGAATGAATCCACGCCGTCAGTCAGCGCGACAATCGCCTTGCGGCCTTCGACCTTGCCCAGAACTTCCTCCAGCGTCAGTTGCAGCGCGTCGTAATAGGAAGTCCCCGAACCGGCGTTCAGCAGGTCAAGCGCCGCATCAATTGCACGGCGATCAGTGGTCAGGTCTTTCAACAACTCGACCTCTCTGTTGAACTGGATCAGGGCTACGCGATCCTGCGGGCGCAATTCTTTCAGAAATCCGCGCACGGCCCGCCGCATCAACTCAACATCGCCGCGAGTGCTGCCCGAAGTGTCAATCAGCAAAACCAGGTTAAACGGAACTTCGGTGGCTTCAAAGCTGGAAACTTCTGTCTCACTCCGTTTTCGTAAACGACAAAATCTTCGACTCGCAAACCGGCGGTGCTGCGATTGGCTTCGCGGTCGGCGACGGCCACATCCAGCGTCACCAGATCGGTATCAACACGAATCGTCGCGGCGTCGTCTTCTTTTTTCTGATCAGGCTTTTTCTCCTGGGCAAAGGTTGGAAAGCAAAGGAAAAGCAGGCTGATTAGCAAAAAAACTCTATTTTTGAAGCTCGGCATGTCGAATCTCCTCCAGGCAATCTAAACGAAAGGCAGTATAGCCAAAGATAATTTCGCCGCAACGCAACTTTGTCGAATCGCTATCTTGACAGGTATGGGGTCGGCCATTAAGATGCCCCCTCGCTCGAAAGGGTTCCAGGCACGTACAGTCAATGGTAGACGGTCACCCTTACAAGGTGAAGGTTGTGGGTTCGAGCCCCACCGTGCCTATCACCGAAGACGAAGCGAGTTTTGATAATGCGGAGTCGTAGTTCAGTTGGTTAGAACGCCGGCCTGTCACGTCGGAGGTCGCGGGTTCGAGTCCCGTCGGCTCCGCCATTTCATCATAAAAACCATACTTAATGAGCCGCTTGTCAACGCAAGCGGCTTTTCTGTTTTTGGAGTCATAGCTGAGTCAGTACCGCGACCGGTAGGGAGCGGCTGGCGTTGAGTTCGTATGCTTCGTATCGAAGACGCCCTTCAAATCATCCTCGACCGCACGCCGCTGCTTGGCGAAGAAGACATCGCTTTGACCGAAGCCGTTGGCCGCATCTTGCGTCACAACGCGCTTTCCGATTTGGATTTGCCGCCGTTCAACCGAGCGCGAATGGATGGTTATGCGCTGAAAGCCGCCGATGCAGCAACGGTTCCGGCTCGGTTGAAAGACATTGGCGAAGCCGCCGCCGGATTTTCCTTTGCTGGCACGGTCGAATCCGGCCAGGCAGTGCGAATTATGACCGGCGCTCCGGTTCCCACCGGAGCCGATGCTGTTCAGCAAATCGAAGTCATTAACGTTGCTGACGGCTGGATCGAAGTTCAAAAGGCTGTACAGCCAGGTCAGTTCATCACGCCTCGCGGCATTGAGGCTCGCGCGGGAGACGTAATGGTCAAAGCCGGAGAACGCATTTCTCCAGCCGTTGCCGCAGTTTTGGCAAGTTTCGGCCACGCCCGGCTAACAGTTTCGCGCCGCCCGCATGTAGCTCTGCTTTCGACCGGAACCGAACTGGTCGAAGTCGCCGAAAAGCCAGGCCCTTCGCAGATTCGCAATTCCAATACTTATTCGCTGGCCGGTTACGCCAAAGCCGCCGGAGCCGAAGTCATCAGCAGTGGCATCGTCCGCGATGACTTTGCGGCTACGCGAAGCGATGCCGCCGGGCTTGAAGCTGCTGATGTCGTCATGCTTTCAGGCGGCGTTTCGATGGGAGATTACGATCTGGTCAAACCCGCGCTGGTGGAACTCGGCGCGGAAATCTTCGTCGAAAAAGTGGCAATGCATCCTGGCAAGCCTACTGTTTTTGCCAAGTTAGGCGACAAAGTCATTTTCGGTTTGCCGGGAAATCCGGTTTCCGTCGCCGTTTCGTTTCACCTGTTCGCTCGCCCGGCGTTAATGAAGATGCAGGGCGCAAACGAAATTCACCTGCCGCGTTTTCAGGCTTACGCCAGCAAGCCGGTCAAAGGCGCTCCGCCGCGCCGCAGCCATCAACCCGGATGGCTGACGATCAAAGATGGCCGCGCCGAAGTCGAACCGTTGAAATGGAGTGGCTCTTCCGATCTGGTCGCGTTTATGAAAGCTGACTGTTTGATTATCGTGCCCGAAGATCGCGCCAGCGTGGCCGAAGGCGAACTGGTTGAAGTAATATCGCTTGTCGGTTGAATCTCAAATTCCGAAATATCAAATTCGCCATGACCGAAGAATCAACTCCACAACTTTCCCACCTTGATGCTGAAGGCCGCATCCGGATGGTGGATGTCGGCGCAAAAGCCACCACCACGCGCACCGCCGAAGCCAGCGGCTTTGTGCAGATGTCGCCCGCAACCGTCGCCGCGATTCGAGAACGGCGAACTCCGAAAGGCGATCCGCTGGAAACTGCTCGGCTGGCTGGAATTATGGCGGCCAAGCGAACCGCCGAGTTGATTCCGCTATGTCATTCGCTGGCGCTGTCGCACGCCGACATCAAGATCACTCTGACCGATGAAGGCGCTCAGATTTGGGCGACGGCTTCTACCAGCGCGCAGACCGGCGTAGAGATGGAAGCTCTGACTGCGGCTTCAGTCGCGGCGCTGACGCTTTACGACATGTGCAAAGCCGTTGATAAAGGAATGACGATTGGCGAAATCCGGCTGGAGCGAAAATCCGGCGGAAGGTCAGGCGAGTGGGAAAGAACACCTGATAAATGATGTTTACAGTTACCGATTGGGCGAAAAAGACGCGGCACTTGGTGTACAAAAACCTGCAACCAAATCGCCGCGTCTTTTGCCCATCCAAAACTTACCAGCAACTTTTAGCCATTGTTCTTTTGGAAGTTGGCCATGAACTCGACCAGTTTTTCCACGCCTGCTTTCGGGAAGGCGTTGTAAATCGAAGCGCGCAATCCGCCGACCGAACGATGGCCTTTCAATCCATCCAGACCGGCGGCGGTCGCTTCCTTGATGAATTTCTTTTCCAGGTCTTCGCTGGGCAAACGGAAGGTGACGTTCATCTGGCTGCGGCAATCGGCTTCGGCGTGGCCGCGATAGTAATTGTCCGAAGCGTCAATTGCTTTGTACAAAACCGCTGCCTTTTCTCTGTTCTGAACCTGAACTTTTTCCAAGCCACCGACTTCGTTCAGCGCCCATTTGAACACCAGGCCGCAGATGTAAATCGCAAAGCACGGCGGTGTGTTGTACATCGAACCGTTCTTGGCCAGGTTCTTGTAATCCAGCGTAGCCGGTAAGCCTTCGGGAACGCGTTCCAGCAAATCTTCGCGGATGATGAC
>JBGAPB010000077.1:0-19576 GCA_044221525.1 Blastocatellia bacterium
ACAAGATTCACAGGAAGGAATTTAATCTTGTTCAATCCACTGAATCCTGTATAATTTCTTTATAAGAGGAAACAATATCTATGATCAGAAAACAACTGACACTGTCATTTCTAGTTTTTACTTTACTCGCCGGACAGGCTTGCAGCACCGGCGGCAAGCTTGAGGCTCCTCCGGGATCGAAGTCACAGCCGAAATTCAAAGCCGGAATGAATTTCTTCTCTCCAGAACAGGACATAGAGATGGGGCGTCAATCCGCTGAACAGATCATCCGCGAAACGCCTATGCTGGACGATCCGCAAATATCAGGTTACGTCAGCCAGTTAGGGAAAAAGCTGGCCTCAAAAGCTGCGGGAGAAAAATTTCCTTACTCCTTCCGAACCGTTGCGACCAAAGAGATCAACGCCTTTGCCCTGCCCGGCGGATTCCTCTTCGTCAACGCCGGAGCCATCGCTGCCGCAAAAAATGAAGGCGAATTGGCAGGCGTGATGGCTCACGAAATAGCCCACGCAGCCTTGCGGCACGGAACCAATCAGGCTTCTAAACAGCGGCTCGCTCAGATGGGTTTGGGAGTGTTAGGCACTCTCGCTTCCGGTGGCGAAAACGGCAATCTTGGCGGAGCGGTCAGCGCAATTGGCGGCTTAGGTGCCAACCTCCTGTTTCTGAAAAACGGGCGCACGGCTGAAAAACAGGCCGACATCGAAGGCGCGCGAATTCTGGCTGAAGCCGGTTACGACCCGCGCGATATGGCCAACTTTTTCAAAACGCTTTTGGCACAAGGCGGCCAACGCGGGCCGGAAATGCTCAGCGATCATCCAGACCCAGGCAACCGAATGGAGTACATTCTGGCTGAAACCAAAAGCTTACCGGTTGCGGCCAATCCGGTTCACGACACGACAGAATTTGAACAGGTCAAAGCTCGCCTGACTGGACGCGCGCCTCAATTGAGCGCCACCAGCCAGCTTCGCCGCATTGGCAAAGACCCTGCCAATCTGGAACTCGGCACACGCCCGCCGCGTCCAGCCGGACAGTTCAAAGGCTTCCAATCCGAAGACGGCTCTTTCGCTCTGCAAGTCCCCGCAAACTGGGACACGCTGAAAGCCAATCAATCAAACTTCATCTTCGCTCCCAAAGGTGCTTACGGAAAAATGCCAAATCAAAGCGAAGAATCAATGATGGTCACTCATGGAATTTTTGTCGGAGCAATCGAAGCTCGTCAAGGAGATTTGGCTTCGGCAACGCGAGCTTTCATTCAACGTCAGCTTGAAACCAACGCGGATTTTCAGCCGGTCGGGCAGATCAAACAGACTACGCTGGCTGGCCAACAAGCCCTGGCCGCAGCCGTCGCCGGGCCATCGGCGATTAACGGAGTCGCTGAGATTGACATTACTTACACAACGGTGACGACTGACGGACGAATGTTTTACATCATCACCATCGCGCCCGAAGACGAAGCTGAAGCCTACAAAGCGGCATTCCAACAAATCCTGCGGAGCCTGCAATTGGCGCGTTAGAAAAAAGGCGGGGCGATTTTTTCACTCGCCCCGCCTAAGTCTTATTTTGTTCTTGATCTGTTTACCGGATTCTCAGCTTCACCGTATTCGCCACCTTACCGTTGATCGAAACAACCACATCAACCAGTCCTGTAACTCCACTTGGAACCTGCGTGTTGATTTGATCGAGTCCGGCGTACCCGCCTTGAGCGCCGATGAATTGGACAGGAGCTTCTCTACCGCCGATGGTTATTCTCACTGAAGAAGCCGATGCCTTTCTCAAACCAGTCCCAAACAGCACCAGATAATCTCCAGCATCCAGCAGATTCGATGAACCGTCGGCATTGCCCACGGCGGTGAAGATGACTCCGTCTTTGGTGACAACCGCCGCCGGAGCGCCGTTGCCTGAGGCGTTCGACGTAAACAAACTTGGAGCTACAGATGACAGATTGACCGTGCCGCGTGACAACGAACCGTCGGCGGCAAGGATTTCAATGACAGCATTTCCGGCTTGTGCTGTCGCAGGCATCAGGAAATTTACTTGTGATGGAGCCACGAAAAACAACGGAGCCAGCTCACCGTTGACAAGAACTTTGGTTCCACCAAGTTCAGTCGGCAAAGGAGTCGTGCTGGCCACAAAAACTCCAGACGCCAGATTGGTTCCGAAAGCCGCTGCTATGGCTTCAGGCGCCAGCGATTCCGCCGAAAAGTTTGCCGCTGAAACTGCTGAAACTGTTCTTGCTGTTCCGGCCCGCGTGAACTTCATTGGGGCTGATCGAATGCCATCCGGGTTGATGGCCGTTACGTCAACTGTGACTCCCGGCGGCGCGTATACCTTCCACATTTCAGGAGAGAAAAGCTTGGTCGAAAGCGTAGTGGGTTCGTCGCGAGAATCGCGCAAACTGCGGCCATTAATTTCAATGTCGGCGGCAGTTTGAAAACCTGTTCCCGTCACCGTCAACCCGCCATTGCCATCAACCTGAACGCTGGATAATTGCGGAGTTGAAGGCGTAATCGAAAACAGGTCGAGCGTGAAGGCGATGAAAGCCAGCGCCATTTCGTCGGTCGTTGCTTCGCCCCATCGGACGGCCTTCGGCGGAGTGTTCGGGTTAAAAGGATTATCTGCCGAGTTATCGAAAGTGCAGGTAAGTTTGACACGCGAACCACCGGGAGCTGTAACCGGTGACTGGTATAAATAAGCCCCCTGCCAGTTGAAGTCCCAACCAGGCACATTGATCAAACATTGTGTTGGCTCGCCGGGTCTGGTGATTTCCACTTTGATCTGTTTGCCAAGCAAATGCATGTGAGGAGTCATCCCAACAATCTTGCCTGCCATCAACGCCGGAACATCAAAATTCTGAGTCACTACATAATCTTTCGCACCTGCCGGAATGGAAAACGATGTGTTGACCAGTGGCAACAGCAACAAACTTTTCTGCACAGGCTTTTTGGCAAAGTAAAAACCGACTGCGGTGCGATCGGTTTCGTCTTCGCCAGTTGGGTGGTAATGAACCTGTATAACCACCCGGTCGTTCACGCCGCCGGGCATTTTGGTGCCAGCGCCTTCGGGTGAAAAGTAACCGCGAACGCCAGGAGCCCATCCACCTAGCATGAATGATTTTCCGGCAATCACATCGTTCAAGCTGGCCGAAATATCAAAACCTGGTCCGCCAAAACAGGTGTATCCAGGGCCAGCTTCGGCGGCATCCAAGGCGATTGATTTACCGCCTGGATCTGGATAAGCAATGATGTGATGAACAATTTTGCGATTGCCAGGACGCACATCCATGCCCTGTACGTAACGATCTCCGCGCAATGCAGAAACAGGTACACTGAAACAGCGGTACGTGTCTTTGCCCTGCGGCGGCGTGAAGTTCGTCCCCATATCGGCAACGAAATCCGGTTCACCCAGCGGCCAGCCATCAGGAAAAGTCAGTGGCGCAGGCAGATCATTCGCCGCGCCTTCCGGCGCTCCACCATCCGCCCAGGCTACGATCGTGTTGATCTCTTCCTGGCTTAACCCGCGCGCGTCTTTCAAATCCACGCAACCTGCCGCCGGTTTCCAGGGAGGCATTTTTTTCATCACGACCGCCTCTCGAATGGCTCTGGCCCAGGGACGCGCTTCCTCATAAGTCATCATCGAAAATGGCGCGATGTCTCCGGGATGGTGGCAGGTCTGGCAATTTTTTTGGAAGATGCGAGAGACTTCTTTATTGAAAGTCGGCGTTGGCTGATTGCGCTTCGAGATTTTTACCTCAGAGTCGGCAATATCAGATGGATTGATTGAAGCGCCACTTACTGCTGCTTCAATTCGCTCCCACCGGCTGAAGATCAGGCAAACAACAGCTAGCAGAACAAAGAAAACCAACAACGAACGTTTGGCGGTTTGATTCATAACTTGTATTCCTTTTTGGTAGAAAGTCGGTCGCGTCTGATTGCTTGGAGAAGCGGGCGGATTGTATTAACGACAGTTGAGACCTGCAAGCAGACCAGACAGCCATACAAGTCTTAATCGTCGTCTTCGTCAACGCCGAAGTATCGTAACCATTCGCCAGTTTCACTTTCGGCAACCTGGGGTTCAACGTCGCTCGCGGTTTGTTCTGCATCTTCCATCAATTTGCGGAACTCGCCGGAGCGCATCACTTTCACACCGCAGACTCTGACGCGAGCGGCCAGCTTCCCATCCGAAGTCACAACAGTCAGATTCTTTTTGTTGCGTTCGGCTTCGGCCATCTCGACGATTCGGGTATCGGCGTCGGAGTTCAGCCGGGAGTAAAAGACTTTCACGCCTCGAAAGCTGGAACCATCAGGAAAGGCTGAATCAGGCGCTCCGTCAAAAACCACGGTCAGCCGCAACTTTTTCACACGAGCCAGCCGCGCCAGATCATCCAGCAAACGGCGACGCGAAGCTGGCTTGTCGTTGTGCCAGTTCTCGTAACCTTTGCCGCGCTGGCCAATCACGTTGTTTCCGTCAATCAGGTACATCTTGGCAGGTACATCTCATTGAAATTGTAATGCTCGTTCGACAGCTCTGGCCGGAATTATTGTCCCCCAGCCTTGCCGGTCAACCGAAACGCTGTCCAGTCGTATAGCGGTATCAATCAGGATTCGTTTGACTTGTTGCGGGGTCAAGCGCGGATTAGCTTCCAGCATTTGGGCGACAACAGAAGACACAATCGGGGCGGCAAAACTGGTTCCATCTACGTGCTTGTAATGGCCGCTGATGACGTTGGCATCGTGAATTTTGATCGAGACCAATTGACGTATCAGATAAACGGGTAAGTCGCTGGAGGCATCAAGTTGCTGATCAATGCCCTGGTGAGATTTCAGCACGTCGCGTAATTCCGTGTCCGGCGAATCTTGAAGCAAGTCATAAAGCCTTGCTTCAGCGGCTGTCGGAGTTCCAGGCAGAATCGGCGCAGCCAGCCAAATGCTTGGCGCAACGATTTCCGGCTTCTGCAAACCGTCAATCGTCGGCCCGTACGAAGAGTGATAAGCCGCGTTGTCTTTAAGCTCCAGCGTGTTGTTGTCGTTAAAACCTCCGACCGTGATGACCGATGGCGCTGAAGCCGGTGGCAAAACTGGATGATTATCTGTTCCGGAATTGCCAGCCGCACAAACAACAACTATTCCCTCACGAACAGCACGCTCGGCGGCTTGCGACAAACCGTCCGTCAGGTATGAAGCTTCGTAATCGCCTCCGCAAGAAATGTTGACGACCCGCACGTTGTGCTCGGCCCGATGTTCAATTACCCATTCCAAGCCGCGCTGAATGTCTTCGTGAACGATCCGATTGGCCGAACCAACTTTGACCAGAACAAGATTTGCTTCAAAGGCCAGCCCGCGAAAAACGCCTCCAGACAGATGTCCGTTACCTGCCGCCACAACCGAAGTCATCAAACCATGCCAACTGGAATCATTCGGTTCATTGAACTCGCGTTCGTCTTGGTTTTGGTCGGCTATATTGATGTAGCGCAAAATTCGGTTGCGAGGTTCGACCAAATCGGGGTGCGGATAAAAACCGGAATCCAGAAAAGCTATGCAGATTCCTCGACCGGCAAAACGCTCGTTGGCTCCAACGCGCAACGGCGTAGGCAAAATGTGATACTCGCCATCGTGAAAGATTTTTGGATTGGCTGACATCCGATCGCGCGCGCCGCGAAACAGATCAAAACAGGGCTGGCAAAGTCCTTGTTCCGACTGCCAGCCCGGCTGGTTGGATTGTATCAGTGAAATAATTTCTTCATCTTCATTTTGCAAAGCCGTGTTTTGCAAAAGCTGATGACTGGCTCGACTGCACAGCGGGCAATGTTGATTGGACATGATTTCCGAAAAATTGCGAAAAATTATTGCCTGCCAAGCGCTGCAGCAATTCCGCGTCGCATATTGTCCAGACCAGAAGCTTTGTTGATGAAAGAAGTTTTGTCATCCACTGGAATTCCAGTCAGCCCACGAGTGGTGCGGTCGGCGGTGGAAACGATAACTGGGACTTCTTTCAAGTCATCGTTTTGCCGCATATGCCGCAAAACCTCATACCCTTCAACAAAAGGCATGTTCACGTCCAGAATTACGAGCTTGAAATCGCCGTCACGGTCCAAAATCTCAATTGCCTGACGGCCATCCTCGGCTTCGATGACCTGCAAATTTTCGGCTTCGGCAACAGCCGTCCATAAAACGCGAGCGTCTCTATCATCGTCAGCAATAAGAACTCGGTCTGGTAATACAAGATCGGGCATTAAGCTTCCTCCTTGAATGATTATTGAATTTTGAGAAAGACAAACTCAATCTATCACGGCTAAGCGATTACAGTCCAAGCTGATGACCGGTAAATCTGACTGTTAAGACTTGACGAAGGCTGAACGAACTGGAAAGCTTGCAGCTTGTATACTCCAAACCGAATGCTCACAGGAATTCCAGTAATGAAGTTGGTAAAAGCCTTAAAGTCATCTGTTCTGATCGTCCTGCTTTTCAGCCTGATCTATTTCCCGCGTTTATCCAGTGCAGCCAAGCCTGTGGCAATTCAAGAAGACCCAAATCAGCAGTACATCACAATACTGTCCGGCAAGCTTTCTGGCGAAGCACGTGAGATCGAAACTCCTGTCGAAGTCGGCGTATTGCGGGTTTTCTTTTCTGTCCGGTCAACGGGTAATTTCAACCTGGAGCTTATTTCACCATCTGGTCGCCCAGTTCCGCTAAACGAACCGAACATCCTGGTCACTGAATCCGGTGACAAAAAAACAATTGCTATGTGGGATCCAAGACCTGGCTTGTGGAAGATGCGAATAGACGGCTCCGGCGACTTCACAGCGTCGGCTTGGGTACAAGGTGAGCTTTACATTTGCTGCCTGCAATTTTTCGCAAGGAACCTGATTCATCAACTGGACAAGTTCCAACCCGTGCGAGGTTCGCGGCAACAAGCCCAGGTTTATGCTTCCGGTTTCAACATTGAAGCCATGGAGTTCCAGGTAATCAGCGAACAAGGCGAATTGATTGCGCCTCTGAAAATTCGCCAGAGCGATTTTTCCAACCCATACAATTTCACTTTATTGCTGGAAACCCCCGAGCAGCCGTTTCGCATTCGTGCTCGCGGACGAGACCTTAATGGCAAACAGTTTCAGCGGGTATTTTATTGGCTGGTGCGACCTGTTTCGGCTGAAGCAGCCAACACCCAGCCCGATATTCCCGGGGCCTCTGCTAACTCACCGACACTGGCGGCTCATGACTGGGACAAAAACGCTGTCACTGGAGAGTACAAAATCGTTCGCGCCCAAATCACTAATTGGTCGGATGAGGCTCTGTTATCAGAAAAGGGGAATCCAATTGGAGTGCTGCTGAAATATTCGATTCGTTTCCCTGTTGATGGGCAATACTCACCTTACCCGCAAGCTTTCCCGGAACGTATCACCAACACTTACACCGGCGCGCTGAGTTTGCGACTTCATCGCAGCAGGGTCGAACCATTGCCTGACGGATTGCAAAATTCGCAGCAGATGTTTTTCAGCGGACGACCGATTTTCAAGGCTGGCGTCACATATAACTTTACTGTCGAGATGGTTCCGGGTTACGCCGTTTATAACGAACAAAAGAAAAATTTCTGTCTTCAAACTCGCTCTTACAGCCAGCAAGGGATTCGTGAACGATTTGAACGCGAAGTGACCAGCGATACAAAATCCCGCTTCCGGCTTTCGTTTTCTGGAACTGACCTGGAAAGCCGGACTCCCGTGCTGACTGAAAATACTTATACTCCGGGTGCTTGGCATCGCAGCTTCACCAAAGACGGCGTCACCGAATGTCAGTGACTGCCAACTCCAACACCTTCTCATTGGCAGTTCGGTTTGTTAGCATAGCCACGCTGCTGAGATGCACCATAGCTGCGATATTCAATCAAAAAACTTTCCCCCATCCACTTCTCCCTACTTCTAAGGGTGTAGCGATGACCAATATGAATGGCTCTGACGGCGATTCTGATGACGTGAATGAACAAGTCAGGCTGGCCGAAGTCGGGCGGGCGACCGCGCGATTGATTCACGATTTCAAAAACCAGTTGGGTGGGTTGAAGCTTTACGCCGCTTATCTGAAAAAACGACTTGCCGCGAATCCTGACGTGGCTGAAGGATTGGAAATTGCCGACAAAATAGTTCAGACCATAAATGATATGTCGGAAAACGCCACGCTTATCGGCAAGCTGTCGCGCCCTATCGAATTGAAGCCGACTGAAACACAATTTGCTTCTCTGATTGAACAGGCAATCAACCAGCTTCGTCAGCAATTTGAGGAACGCCGGTTGAAAATTGAAACCGAGATTGCTGAAACACCCCCAATACAAATTGATTCGCAGCAAATGCTTTCAGCACTCAACGCGATGATTGTTCGATCAGTCGAGGCTTCGGCAGAAGGAGCCAAGCTGAGACTCAAACTGCAAAGCAGTGATGAAGAATTGATGTTTTCGATTTTTGACGAAGGCGAACAATTGACAGAAGAACAGCGACAATCTTTGTTCGCCTTCCTGACAAATGAACGTATGAACAAAACTTCGCTCAACCTGACCCTGGCCAGACGTATTATCGAAGCTCATGGCGGGCAGGTTGCCGCCCTGGCTTCAGAGCCTTCGGGCTTGGAAATCAGAATAACAATTGGATTTTAAAGTTTAAGATTCTAGATTTGGTGAGATCGCTGGAGAGACCTGCTCTTGAAAAGTGAAAATAAAATTCTTGTCGTAGACGATGAACCTTCGATAACCGACGGGCTGCGTTTGCTGCTCGGCGCTGAAGGATACAAGGTAGAAATTGCCTCAAGTTTCGGTTCTGCACGCGCAACACTGGAACGGCACACACCTGATTTGGTAATTACAGACCTTCAATTGCCGGATGACAGGCAGGGTGGTTTATCGCTGCTAAGACTGGTCAAAGAACGCGCCCCGGACACCGAGGTGATCGTCATCACCGGCCACGCAACGGTTTCAGAAGCAGTCGAAGCCACCAAGTCGGGCGCGTTTTACTTTGTCGAAAAACCTTTCGAGCCTGAACAGATTCTGCTGTTGGTCGAAAAGGCCATGGAACGCCAGCGGCTGGTAAGCGAATCGGAAAGCCTGCGAAAGCATTTTCAGAAGCAGGAATTTTCCAGCATCATCGGCGGGTCGAAAGCCATGCAGATGATTTACGAAACGATTTCAAGCGTAGCCAAAAGCGACGCCAATGTTTTAATCATCGGCGAATCCGGAACCGGCAAAGAATTGATCGCCAACGCTATTCACTTCAATTCACTACGCGCGGCAAACGAACTGGTCAAAGTAAATTGCTCTGCCTTGCCAAAAGAATTGATCGAAGCCGAATTGTTTGGCTACGTCAAAGGCGCTTTTACCGGAGCAATCCAAAATCGTTCGGGTCTGGTAGCTCAGGCCAAAGGCGGCAGCTTGATGCTGGACGAGGTTGGCGAAATGCCGATTGAATTGCAACCGAAGCTACTGCGCGTTTTGGAAGAACGTCGTTTTCGCCCGGTCGGCGCGACAGAGACTTTTGAAGCCGACTTCCGGTTAATCTGCGCCACAAACCGCGAGCCGCGCGAAGCCATCAAGGAAGGTTTGATGCGCGAAGATTTGTTTTACCGAATTTCGACCATCACCATCAACGTGCCGCCACTGCGAGAACGCGCTGAAGATTTGCAGCTATTGACTGACTTCTTCTTCCAGAAGTTCAAGGAAAAATACAACCGACCTCTGCAAGGTTTTACCCAATCGGCTTATCACCGTGTCTTCGCGCATCGCTGGCCAGGCAACGTACGCGAACTTCAAAACGCCATCGAACGCGCAGTGCTGCTGGCCAAAAGCTCTCGGATTGAACCTGAAGATTTACCGTTCGGCCAACAGTCGCTGGAAGATTCACCTCAGGCGTTTTACATTCCGCCCGACATGACTCTGGAAGAAATTGAGCGCGTAGTCATAGAACAGACTCTTAAGCGCACTCAGGGCAACAAACAAGCAGCCGCTCAGGTGTTGGGAATTTATCGCCCCCGCCTGTACAGCAAAATCCGCAAATACCGGATTCAGATTCCACGCGAATCGCGCAAACGGGAGAAGAAAACCGATGAAAATTCAGACAATCACAGTTAAGAATTTACGGCGCGGCGCTTTGACGATAATTGCGTTTTGTCTGCTTCTGACCTCCGCGTCAGCGCAACAGTCAGACGCGAAGAAACTTCCCGCTGGAGCACGCATAAACAAGAACGAGGTTATCGCCGTTCAGGTTGAATTGCGAAAACTGGGATACTTAAAAACTCCGATCACCGGTCAACTGGATGCCGGGACCAGCGAAGCTGTTAAAACTTACCAGCGCAAAAATGGGTTGCCGGTCAGCGGCGGGATTGATTCGGCGACTTATGAAAAACTTGGGCTACCTTATCCGGCGCCAGACCCCAATGACCCAAACCTTGTTCAACGCACAACTGGCGCAGTCAAAGAAAGTGCGATTTTGGGCTTGGAAAAAACTCGTGAAGCAGGCGCTTATGCAGCTACAAAATCTAAAGAAGGCGGACGTTACGCTTTGGAAAAAGGCTGGGACGGAGGCGCTTATGTCGCAACAAAATCAAAAGATGCCGCCAAAGCCTCAGTCCGTGGGACCAAAAATGCCGGGCGCGCCGGAGGAAGAAAGGCTGTTTCGATCATTCGTCGCAACGATGACGATATTTATCCTGAGCTCGCCGAGCTTTTCTTTGAACATCACGACTGGAACGGAGTTCGTTATGAAGTCAAAGATGGAATGGTCTCACTAAAGATTCCGCCGAAAAGCCAGGTAGATGTTGGAAGTATGGTTTCGGAAGTTCGCAAAATTGCCGGTGTCAGATCGGTGTTTGTGATTTCGCTTTGAAAGGCGGGTTGAGGGCGAAAGAAGGGCGGCAGATTGGATTGCCGGTTAAACCTTTACTGGGTCGCGATTCAGCTTTCCTAAAGGCAACAATCCCTGAGCCTTATCAAACTCATCGCCAATTTCCTGAATTTTGCCTTCGATTTCAGAGCAGGCTCGTTTGACCTCTTCGGGTGATTTGTCATTGAGTCCGTCCAGTTGGCGTTCAAACTCGCTCAGCCGATTACGCCAATCTGCCAGCTTGCTTTCAATTGACGGTTTGTTAGGCGTTCCCAGTTTATTCTTCAATTCAGTTATCTTGATTCTTACAGACTCAACGCTTCCCAACTTCTCATTTTGAAGTTCTTCCTGCCGCTGAACCTCATTCAGCTTCTGGTCTGCTTTTTGATCTCTAAGGTAAGAACTTGCAACGAAAACCAAGCCAGCAATGCCTGCGACCAACAGAACCAGAAAAATCAATGTATTGGATTTAGTACTTTTCTGTGGCCGTGCTGCTCCATTGCTGCCCGCATTGCTAGGCGATGAGTTGTGCTCAACCATGGGAGCAGTGCTGACCGCGTCCGAAGTTTGAGTAGTCACAACCGACAGAGGCTTAGTACTTCGTCCCCCCAACTGTGCCGTAGCATGAGAGTGCTCGTCAGAGGTTGGCACAACATCTTCAAAATCTTCAACTGCAAAGACGGCGGTAATAGGCTCGACCCGGTCCGACAAATCGTTGGTACGTTTCCGATTATCGGGGGTTCGTTCGAGCGGGGTGGTAAACGGACTGGATTGTTTGGGCGGGGGAGGCAAAGGCTCCGTTTTTTCGGTGTCATCTTTACTGGATGACACCGACTGATTATTTAATGGGTTTTCCAGCGGATCAGTGGTAGCTCCGGTTGTCCAACTTATTTCTGTAGGCGTGTCTGGGGAACGAGCCAAACTCTTAGGTTCTATCGTCCCATTCGGCAACGGCAAACCAGAGCCGGAAAACTGGGCAATGACCACTGTGATGTTGTCTTCTCCGCCACGCTCGTTGGCCAGGTTAATCAATGATTGGCAGGCTGATTTGAAATCGTTTGCCTGGTTGACGATCTCCGCAATTTCATCAGCATGCATCTTCCCAGATAAACCGTCACTGCATAGCAGCAAAGTATCCAGTTGGCATAGGCTAACTGTGTTGACCTCAACATTGACGTTGTTGTGCGCGCCCAAAGCCTGAAGAATAACGTTGCGGTAGCTGTGCGTTTCGGCTTCTTCTTCAGTAATCTGACCAGCGTCAATTAATTGTTGAACCAGAGATTGGTCTTTCGTGATACGGCAAATTTCACCCTGTCGAATCAAATATGCTCGACTGTCTCCGACTTGAGCAAAATAAAGATGATTACCATTGATAGCTACTGAGGTAAATGTTGCCCCCAGGCCACGATGTGATTGATTGGTTTGTCCGTCGGCATGAATTACCAGATTGGCTTCTTCGACAGCCAGGCGCATGCGTTCATGAAAAGGCATCTTGCCGTAAGTGTCGTGCGCCTGAAGTTGCAACATACGATCACGCACGGTTTCCACCGCCATTCGCGAAGCCACTTCGCCGGCCAGAGCACCGCCCATGCCATCTGAAACCGCCAGCAATGTGCCGTAATACCCTTGTGCGTATGTCAGTAATTCCTGCGGCTCTTCTTCGTTGGCCGTCCAGCTTTTGCCTGACGATAAATCGAGGATCAGAAAATTATCCTCGTTCCCGCTACGCACCATGCCCACATCAGTCTGGGCGTATAGTGCTAAATTTGTGGTTGGAAGCTCAGCCATAAAGTTAGTGATGAGTGATGAGCGATGAAGTGATTAGTGAGTGGGTTAATTACTGCCTGTCACTTGTCACAGTCCACTTTTCACTTTCCTACGCTCGATTGAGCGCCGCGTCTAAATCCGCGATGATGTCCTCAACATCTTCAATTCCGACAGAAATCCGCACCAACCCATCCGAAATGCCCAGCCTTGCACGTTGATCTGCCGGGACAGAAGCATGTGTCATCGTCGCCGGATGAGAGATCAATGTTTCAACGCCGCCGAGGCTTTCAGCCAGTGCGCAGAGGCGCACATTATCCAATACACCTCGCGCTGCCGCAAGAGAACCTGTCTCAAAGGCAATCATACCTCCAAAACCAGTCATCAAACGTTTTGCACGTTCATGCTGTGGATGCCCCGTTAAACCTGGATAGTATACTTTTTGAATCTTTGGGTGGTCGGACAAGAAACTAGCAACAATTCTTCCATTTTCATCGTGCTGCCGCATTCTGACAGCCAGAGTCTTGGTTCCGCGCATAATCAGGAAAGAATCAAACGGCGAGAGAATTGCTCCAACTGCGTTTTGTAAAAAGCCAATTTGTTCCGCATCCTCAGGGTGAACAGTGACAGCAACTCCCCCGACACTATCACTGTGACCATTCAAGTATTTTGTCGTCGAATGAACAACTATGTCCGCGCCCCATTCAATCGGACGCAAAAAGTAGGGACTCATAAATGTGTTGTCCACAACCAGCCGAATATCGTTGGCCCGTGCCAGTTTGGAAATCCCTTCGAGGTCGGCAATGGACATAATCGGGTTTGTCGGAGTTTCGACAAATATCATCCGCGTATTCGGTCGCAGAGCGTTTTCGACATTTATGGCTTCGGTCGTGTCAACGTAACTGAAGTCCAACCCAAAACCTCGCAGCACTCTCTCAAACAGCCGATACGTCCCGCCATAAGTGTTATCAGAAACGATGACGTGGTCGCCAGCTTTGAGAAGCTTCAACACAGTGTCGGTCGCAGCCATTCCCGAAGCAAAGCAATGTGCAGCATGGCCGCCTTCCAACACAGCCAGATTCTTTTCCAGCGCAATTCGCGTGGGGTTCTGAGTGCGTGCGTACTCGTAGCCTTTATGTTTGCCTAAAGCATCCTGGACATAAGTTGAAGTTTGATAAATAGGAACAGCGACCGCGCCGGTCGTCGGGTCAGGTTCTTGCCCTGCGTGAATAGCTTTTGTTGAAAACCCCATAAAGAATTTCGATTTATGACAGTGGTGAATTTAGGCGCAGATATTAAATACTAAGCCAAGAAAAAGAAAGGTGTAATTCCAGGAAAGTTAACTGACTTACACCATCGGCTGGTCAGGTGATCGCACATCTGATCAAAACTGAAAAATATCTTTACCCGCTTTTTTCATTCGTGCCGCAATTGATTCGTTCACAGCGAGTTTTGAATCAATTCGATTGGTTGAATACCGTGATGAGCAAGGTGGCAGGAACGAGCTTCCTAAGCCTGGGCGATCAAATACCAAAGGACTTTACGAAGACGGAAATGTCATACTTTCGAGGCCGCTTCAAAGCCCCGACCTTTCTAAAACCTCGTCATAAAGTTTACGACCTTGAAAATTTGCCACAGAAGCGAGCAACGGCCAGAGCAAAAACTCTGGCCGCGCTGAACCAAGCCAACATTTCACGACTCAAGCAAATACGATTTTCTAACCCGATTCTGGGATCACTCACCTTGCTTGAGTTCGTCATGTTCATCGGCAAACACGAAGAGTGGCACATCGAACAACTGAAACGAATCAAAGCCAGCAGATTCATTTAAGCAGTTCGGTTTAAGCAGTTGCCGCCGTTACTTTTTCTTTTTCGTCCAGCTTGCCGATCATTCCATTCCACGGCGACACAACCAGCGAAACATTGCCGTGAGCTTTTATCTGGCAAGCCAGTCGAATCGGCGAATCGGCGTCGCCTGTGAATCCCTCGTAACCAAAATACCTCCAACGATCAATCTCCCGCTGATTTGGCGGAGAAATTTTAGCTCCGTCTGACAACACTCCAACCCAGCAGGTTCCGCATGAAGCGGCGCGACACTCAACCGGAATCGGCCCTTCGCCCGGCATGCATCGAGCGTCTTCAGCGTGGTAATCGCGATCATACTGACGGCCCGCCATCGTCACATCCTGGTCGTTGATTAGTTTGAAAGAACAACCCGGTTCATACTCACGATAATTGACCGAGAAGCTTTTATTGACCGAACGCAGAAACCCGAAAACCCCCTGACCATCGTCCTTGGCTCTGTCGGCAACGATTTGATCAGCGGATTTTTTCCACTTCAAGCCATATCGCCCTTGAGCCGCAGGCTGCTTGAAAACTTCCATTCCAACTTGCTGCAAAGTGCCGAAGGCGACGGCTGTGATGCCAACCAACAAATCCGCAGAAGCATTGACTTCGCCAGCGACTTTTCTGGCAACATCACGGATTTGTGCGTCAAGCGGCGCTCCGCTTACGTTTTGAGCGTGGCTGGTGACCGCGGCTTTCACTTGCGGCCAGTAACGATGACCGTATAAAAATTCTGCTGATGAATCTACTTGATCCATCAATCGGTAGTTCCCTTTCAGAATCAACTTTTTCGCAGTCGCTTCAGGGTCATCCGATTCGGCTAATGCTTTGTTCAATTTGACTGGATGGAAAGCAAACCAGATTTTGGTCGCTTTTTGGTCAACCGGGTGAATCCCAGGTTGCAGTTCCGCGACTATCTTTGCCCACGCCGCGTCGTCAAGTTTGTTCAATGAAACCTCCAACTGATTCTGTTGATCAGCCATAAATGAAAAATTCTCCTTCTTACTGTTTACTTGAGTTTTGCGGAGTCAATTTTTGCGTCTTGACCTTGCCGCCACTCAGAAGCTCGACCGAATACTCAAGCTGCTGTTTCTGGCCGCTTTTTTTGTCAATTGCGACAAGATGAAAAGTTCCTTTTTGACCGTCCATCTTCAAAGTGACGGGAAAATTACCCAACACATCTTCCCTAAATGGAGTCGAATAATTTCGCGACACTGGATCGTAAGCCAAAACAGTGATGCGATCGAAATCCACCCTGTCATCGGCATTAAGAACTTTGCGCTCCATCACCAGAAAATGGTCGCCGCTTCGATTGTCATCGCCGCGAACCGTGCTGATTTTTTGCCATCCAATGATGCGCCTGCCGGACGACACGAAATAAACAATCTCGCCCGGAATATCCACTTCGACCGAACCGCCATAAATCCACCCGGCTGGCAATATTGCGTAATCTTTCAACCGAACCTGAAGCCATTCGTCGTACTTCACATCTGATTTGGAATCGCCAGATTTACCATCCGGGATTGCGCCCTCAGCACTGTCTGCTTTCTGATCCAATGAGGTCGGGCGTGGCTTGCGTTCACGCGCAACGATTTCCATCATCGTGCCAGACGACAGCAATGTAGCCACATTGTCTTCGCTTGTGCGATCCGGCGTCAGTCTTAGCTTCAACGTAGCCTTCGACTTGCCAATTGCCTGAGTTTGAATGTCTTTGATTTGGTCTGCAATCTTTCGCGATTCGGCAACAATCTCTTCTTTAACGAAATAACGGTTTTCCGCCCAACCTTCCTGGCCGTCAGGACTTTTTACATTAACCCAGGGGGTCCCATCTTCGGACTTGGAGCGTTTGGTGATGGTCACCTNACATTAAGAACCTTGCGCTCCATAACCAGAAAATGATCGCCGCTCCGATTGTCATCGCCGCGAACTGTGCTGATTTTTTGCCATCCTACTATGCGCCTGCCTGACGATACGAAATAGACAATCTCGCCCGGTATATCCACCTCGACCGAACCACCATAAATCCACCCGGCTGGCAATACTGCGTAATCTTTCAACCGCACCTGAAGCCATTCATCGTACTTCACGTCCGATTTGGTATCGCCAGACTTCCCATCTGTAACTGCGCCTTCAGCGCTATCTGCTTTCTGATCCAATGAAGCCGGACGTGGTTTGCGCTCGCGCGCAACGATTTCCATCATCGTGCCAGACGACAGCAATGAAGCCACATTGTCTTCGCTTGTGCGATCCGGTGTCAGCCTTAGCTTCAGCGTAGCCTTCGACTTGCCAATTGCCTGAGTTTGAATGTCTTTGATTTGGTCTGCGATCTTTCGCGATTCGGCAACAATCTCTTCTTTAACGAAATAGCGGGTTTCGGCCCAACCTTCCTGGCCGTCCGGACTTTTTACATTAACCCAGGGAGTCCCATCTTCGGACTTGGAGCGTTTGGTGATGGTCACCTTGTCGCCGCTTCTTAATTCGCCAATTGGGCGAGCGGCTTGCGCGGTTGAATTCTTCAGTCTCAGCTTTTCCGGCACAACGTAAGCAGTTTCGTTCAATGTGCCAGACCTTGAACAGGAAACTGCAAACAAAGCCGCCATCAAGCCTACAGACAGTTTTGCCAGTAGAATACACACGCCAAGCGGCGTTTGGCCGCGATTGCTAAACAAACTCATCTGTAACTGTCCTCAAAATTATTGCGATTGTTGTGATGGATTCGTAAAAACACGCTGAGTTTACGGGCGAGACGACAAAGTTGCAAGAACCGGTAACTTTGCGCCAGCCTTCAAAACAGTGCATCCAGCGCATCAGCAACTGAACGCACACCTATAATTTCCAGCCGGTCATCTTCGGGCAATCCAGTCAAATTGTTTCTGGGCATAATGACTCGTTTGAATCCCATTCGTGCAGCTTCGCGCAACCGAATTGCCGCGTGGCTGGTCGCGCGAACTTCTCCGGCCAGACCGACTTCGCCAAAAACGATTGTATGTTCGTTTATCGGAATGTTGCGAAAGCTGGAAGTCACTGCGGCGACTATTCCCAAATCAACCGCCGGTTCGTTCAGCGCAATGCCTCCAACCAGATTGACGAAAATGTCGTCGCCGCTCAGATGAAAGCCAACGCGCTTTTCCAACATTGCCACCAGCAAAGCCACACGATTCAATTCAACTCCCAAAGTTGTCCGTCGGCCCGTTCCGAATTTTGACGAACTGACCAGCGCCTGAATTTCGACCAGCATAGGCCGAGTGCCTTCCATCGCCGCCACAACCGCAGAACCTGAAGCGCCTATTGGCCTCTCGCTCAAAAAAACTTCCGAAGGATTCGGCACTCCAATCAGTCCAGCGGCACTCCAATCAGTCCAGCGCCGGTCATCTCGAAAATGCCAAGCTCGTTTGCCGCGCCAAAACGATTCTTGGCAGCGCGCAGGATTCTGTGGTTGTGATGGCGCTCGCCTTCAAAGTAAATCACCGTGTCAACAATGTGCTCCAGAGCCTTTGGCCCAGCAATCGTTCCCTCTTTGGTGACGTGACCGATCAAAAACACTGGCAAGCCAAGATTTTTCGCCAACAGCAAAAATTGTCCGGCGACTTCACGTACCTGCGAAACCGAACCGGGGGCGCTTTCCAGCTTTTCAGAAAAGATGGTTTGGACTGAATCAATGATCACAGCTTTCGGCTGCAATCGTTCGATATGATCGAAGATGCGCTCCAAGCCAGTTTCAGACAGCAGAAACAATCCAGCCGGATTGATGCCTAACCGCTCGCCTCGCAACTTGATTTGCCGCTCGCTTTCTTCGCCAGAAACGTAAAGCACGTGGCCATAAACCGTGCTGAGTTTGTCTGCCACCTGACTGAGCAAGGTTGACTTACCAATCCCAGGCTCTCCGCCAATCAAAACCAGCGAACCAGGCACTATGCCTCCACCAAGCACGCGGTCGAATTCATCAATGCCTGTGACTTCTCGGGAATCGTCCTGAGCTTCGATCTCATTGAAAGCTATGGGTTTGCTGTCACGCCAGCTTATCCCGGCGCGAGCCGTTCCAGTTGAATCTTTGCCGGTCGGGCGTTCTCGTTCTTCGGCAAAAGAATTCCACTCCCCACAATCGGGACATTTGCCAACCCACTTGCGCGATTGAAATCCGCAGTTCTGACATGCGTAAACGGTGCGTGGTACTTTGTTAGCCATAGTTGCATTGTAAGGCAGCGCCCAAAAGCTGAGAAGTCCACCTACCGAAGCCACTCATCTCAGATGCCTGGCATAGTGCTTGCCAGCCTCATCAGTGAAGTATTCAAAACGCGAATTTTCACCCAATTCATTGAGAGGAGATTTTAGTCATGAAAAATTTTGCCAAATTGTTACAGCTTGTCGCAGTGTTATTTTTTGTCGGTTCTTTAGCAGTCAGTGGAGCAGCTTTTCTGGTAACACTTCTGACAGCCAGCCACGTCGGCGGCGAAGTGCCGATGATTTACTACGGAAAATTGAATTTGCAGTGGCTGACGATTCTTGTGCCAGCACTCGGAATTGTGGCATTTCTAATTGCTTTGCCAAGCATGCTCTCAAAACGGGAAGCCACCGAAAAATCGAATGTTTTTACGTTTCCAACCAAATCCTCTGTGGGTGAAAACCGGCAAGACCATCATCTAAAAGCTGCGTAAACCTTGCCCAAGCTTGAGATCGAAGCCAATAGGCGGAGTTTGGCTGCGATCACAAAAAGCGGTGGGGGATTTCCCTCACCGCTTTCGGAAAATTCCACATCAGACAAATTCCATAGCCGCAAAACTTACAACCGATTCATCGTCAATGTTCCACTGGTCGTAACGCAACAGGTTGCCGCGAGCATCCGGCACGGCGTTCATAAAAGTGTATAAAGGCGAGAACCCGCACCATTTCAAACGATCTTCCTCTGGCCTGACCAATTCGAAAAACTCTTCGCTGTCACCACGACAAACCTGATCCAGCCGTTCCAAGTCTGCCTCTTTGACTTCCAGCATTTCATCTTCGTCGGCGCGTGCGTTCAATTCGTCGCCGTAACGTCTGCCCATGTGAGCCAGATCAACTCCCAAAACCCAAAACAATTTAGACCGATGTAGATCGGCCATTTCACCCAACGTATCAAAAA
>JBGAPB010000078.1:0-19671 GCA_044221525.1 Blastocatellia bacterium
TACCGATTGCGTGAAGATGTTTGGCCGTTCCTGATCCAGCAAACTGGCTATCTGCCCGGATTCGCGCGCAGCTTCATAAATTTGCCTGGCTTCTTCGCGACGCTTGATTTTGCCTTTGACGATGCGGTCGCCGACAACCATCGTCATATCGTCAACGGCGGCATTGACGGACAACGGGAAAACATAAACCGCTTCGATCTTGTCGTTGAATGGATTTTGAAATTCCTGTGTGACCGTCGTGCGCGCAAGGCTTCCGCTGATTTCGGCTTTGACTTCGGTATGCTTCAACGGGCATTGGCTTTCAGATTTGTTGGCTTTGCCAACGATTTGTAGCGCGCCCTGAGTAATCTTGCCGGGCGCGGCTTCGACAAGGTTTGACGGCAGTTCCGCCAATCCGGCAAAGACTAAAAAGCTGAGGACGCAAAATCCGGCAGCGAGTATCAGGCTGAAGACGAAATCTCTTTTTAACTTACTTCTCATTGTTTCCTCCAAATTTACTGAAGCATTTTGGGCACACTTATCCCTCCGTTGTTTAGGCAACGCGATATGGGATGAAACCAAAATGGCAAATTGCAATCGGCTGATTCGACGCTCAGAGTGATGGAAGAGTTCCGAACTCTTCGTGGCTGAGAACGAAGAGACAAAAGACGGCTTGCAAAAAAAGACGTGGAAACCTGCGACGTCGGCAAGCTTCCACGTGTTGTCAGTCAAAGCAAATTGTCATGAACCGGAAGGCCAAAAGTGCGCCGCTCCATGTTTGTCAGGCTGCCGAAGCCGTTCTGTACAGCAGCGGGGAATCATAACGAAGCCTGGGGCGTACAATTACCGCACTTGGTTCCTGACGACGTTCGACGCGTTCGTGCAGCGACAGCCGCCAACGTAACTGTTTGCCAAGTTCTTCGGCAAAGACGCTCAGATATTCGGGAGCGAAGCTTAGATTTCGCATCTCGCTTTCGATCCGTCGCCGATAATCGCTGACTGATGAATCGGAAATGCCTACGATTTCCGCGATCTCCAGTTGCGACGGTTCGTCGGCGTCGAAATAGCAATGCCACAAAATTCGCCAAAACCTTTCAGTTCGCACTGCGTTTGAGCGAGTCAACTGGCTAAGCCTGTTCAAAAACTCAATCGCAATGGAACGGGCTTCCAGTTCCTGTTCGTTGCGCATGACTTCCTGTTCAGGATTGGCATCTGCGGATACCAGCGAATAGCTATGCCCGCGCCCTTGTCGTTCTTCGCTGATTTCGTCGTCAATCGAAGTCAGCATAGGGTCGAAAATCGGCAGTCTGGCCAGCGCCAACTGACGCAACACTCGCAACGGCGCAGGCGAATCAATCGCTTCTAAAATTTCCACCATCAGTTCAACCAGCTCCTGATTACTGACGATCACCTGGGTTTCGCCTGTGCAGCCAGAGCGGCGGCGATTTCTAAGCCGCATAGGAATGTTGGCAATCAAATCGTCGAAAGTACCGCTGTCTTTAATCCCTTTGTCATCGCTCCACTGACTCAAACCGAAGACGGCTTCGGCTGCCTGACGATAACGCTCGACCTGGCCATTTTTGTTATGGCGGCGGAAGCGGCGAAAACTGGAATCGCTTTCAAGTATCTGGCTAACGCGGCGAACGATTCGATAATTTTCTGGGCGGCGACGGCGCAAATTGCCAATCAGCAAATTGGTTAATTCAATCTGGTAAATTTCCCGCTCGATTTCAGTGTCGGACATCCCAACTGCCAGATAGTGATTGAAACGCCCTTTTTGCAGCAACAACAGGTATAAATCCTGTGTCAAATCGTGAATAGAAAAAGGCGGTCCAGAGCTTTGATTGCCAAGTGCGGAACGAACCAACGGGTGGGACGAAACCATACGCTGCAACGAACGCAATAAACTGGGCGCGTCGCTGTGTTTGATTCGTGTTTGCCAATGCGAGTTTGAGCCAGGTGTGTTAAGCGAGGACACACCGGGAGTGAGTTTCGCCGGTTTTAGCGGCGAATTCGGAGTTAACGCTTTCATTTCAACCTTGCGCGAGTTACGGATCGGTGAGATGACCCGGACGCCACTGAGCGTCTGTGTGTGTAATTTCCCGTCGGCTTTCGGTCTTAACGCCAAAAGTCCTTACTCAGCACGCGCGAAAACAATACGGGGCAGTCATTATAGGAAAGCTGTTCGCGGGCAAGCGTAAATAGTATTCACAGCAACGGATAGGGTTGAGGCCGTTACTGCATAATGTTTTTACACGAGTGTCTGAGCCGGTTACACTGTCGGCTAGTAGGTAGGTGCGAGTTGGAGAAGTTCGTAGATTTAATACCGGGAAATGGGGCTGACTAAATTCCTCGGTCACGTTACTTTTACCAGCATCCTTGGCAATTTATCCGAACCTGAAGAGTCAATTAGTAGTCAGGCTTGGGGCATTCAACAGCCGGGATAACAGTAAACTCTGACCCGCTCTTTTTTCTAGCTTTCAGCTTTGCTTCAGTCAGTTACAAACTCAAAAAACGTCGGCGAAGACAAGCCCGAACAAAACTCTATTGGTTTATTTTTCATTTGAGTTTCAATCAGGTGCATTCGCATAAGTGGCTCTGAAACGAAAAGAAACCGTTACTGGGGGACGGAGCCTTGAAATTTTGAACCACTGAAATCTTGCGGCTGAATCGCCGCTGCTGCATACAAATGGGCTACCGTGAAGTTGCAGCCCGAGTTGACGCAGGCATTATAGTCACAAGCTTGGAATGCTGGCTAGTGGTTTTTAGCGCGAAAAGACAATTTGAAAAAGAAATCCTCAGCGCATAGCCAGCATTGTGTCTGCCAGCCGTTCAATCACAGTAACCAAGGATTTCCCAGCCTCGTCATAACGACCAGCCGCCGCCAACTGCTCTGCATCGCGCGCGGCGTCAATGGCGAATGAAAGTTTCAATGCCTGAACTTGCAGACGAGAATTGTTGCGAAAACTCTGAGTCAGATTCTCAACTCCGGTTTTCAGATTACGAATGTTGGTAATGAGCGCTTCTTTGCTTTCACGATTTTTGGCAGTGGCGGCGGGGGTCATCTTGCCGGTTCTGGCTTGCTCATCGGCAAGTTCAAATCCATTGACGACTTTGCCGTAAATGTAAATAAACTTCGAGAAGTTTTTGATCTGCTCAGCAAGTTGCCCTGCTTCAACCTTAAGATCGGGAGTTGGTGTTGGCTTGGGAGCAGGCGCTGACCTACGAGTTTTTTTCTGAGCCACGGAGGCCAGCGGGAAAGAGCAAACTACGGCAAGCAGGAGCATCAGGATTGTGGTCGAATAGCGTTTCAAATGATTCCTCCGTGATTTCAAGGTATAGATGTTAATTGGGGTAAGCCTTTTTATCACCGCCCATCGCGCAACTGCAAGCTGCGCAAAGCTTTGACCGCTGATTTAGAAGACGCTTGACCCTTCCCCGAACGCTATGCTATTTCGTTGCTCGCTCAAAAGCTATTTAACGCTCTCGGCAGCACTCACGGCATCAGGCTCCACAAGAGCGAAGCTTTTTCTGCTCCGAATTTATTCAATCGCCAAAGACAACTAAAGAAATCCCCATTAGCGGGCGTGAGCGTGCTTGATTGCGCTCCCACATTCTCATTATTTTTTATGCCACCGGTTCGCTTTAGATTTGGCGACGCCACTGGGCAAGGAGATTCAAATGCGAAACAAGGTGTTTTTATTAGCGGCGTTATTGACGATTGGCTTGGCTGGTTTGTTGGCAGCCGGTTTGTCAACAAGGGCAAGCGGTGTTTCCGAATCCTTCAAGGACAGAGCCTTTGCCGGTAAACTTCAAGGGCCAGTGACTGTAACTGTGACGCCGGTTTCACCTAGTCAGACCCAGGTTGATTCGACAATAAAAGCCATTCAAGCCAATTCATCAGTGATGAAGTATTTGGACGGGACTCAAAACCGTTTGATCTCCGTGGAATACCCTGACGCGCCTCGGTTGTCGCTGACACAGCAAAAACTCCGGGCTACTTTTTACGATTACACTAACAATCGCCCAGTTGTGGTTGAGACTTCAATCGGCAACACAGGCTCAGTAACTGTTTCCATCGGATCGGTTCAACCGCTGCCGAATTCCGAAGAATTCGACGCCGCAGTTTCAATTGTCAGAAACGATCCGAACTTTTCCGGCCTCTTCAAATCCGGGGTGGAAGTTTATAGAAGCATGCCGCCGCTGGTTTCAGAAAGCTTGAAAGCCGACCGTGCCTTGACCGTTGGCCTCCTGGCTCCAGGCACCGATACGCCGAATCAGATTGTTGCGGTGAATATGATTCGCGGAACCGTGACGACTTTTGTCAAAAACGCTCCGCCAACGGCTAAGGCACTGGACGCCACTTGCGGTGATCCGAGCGCCGGACAGGGTACGACTTCGCGCGGCACTGCCGGACAATTCAACCTGACCATTAGTGCGGCGGGCACTCCAATCTGGCAAATGCTGGTTATTCGCCCATCGGCCTCGTCTGGGACTCGCGCTTCGGCTGTCGAGTTACGCGATATTTACTATTTGGGCAAGTTGATTATGAAACGCGCTCATGTGCCAATCCTGAATGTTTTGTACGACAACGGAGCCTGCGGCCCTTACCGTGACTGGCAATGGCAGGAAGGATCATTTACAGCTAACGGCACCGACGTTGCCGCGGGTATTCGCATGTGTACTTCGGCTCCTCAAACAGTCATCGAAAGCAACAACGACACCGGAAATTTTCGCGGAGTTGCGGTTTATCAGGACCCGTCCAACAACGAAGTCACCATCGTCAGCGAATTGGAAGCCGGTTGGTATCGTTACATCAGTCGCTGGGAATTTTCACCCGCCGGCATAATTCGTGCGCGGTTTGGTTTTGACGGAGTCAACAATTCGTGCGTGTGCAACGCTCACAACCATCACTCTTACTGGCGGTTCGATTTTGATATTGCGGGGGCTGGTAAAAACCGATTCACTCAATACGACACGCGCTCGTTTTCCACCCCGTTGCTGACCGAGGTCAAACGTTATCGTGATTTCGTTCGTGGGCGATTCTGGACGGTTGAAAATCTGGCGACCAACGAACTGGTCACAATTCAACCCGGAGCAAACGACGGCATAGCCGACACTTTCGCTCGCGGCGACGCCTGGTTTTTGCGCTATCGCAGCACCGAGCTTGATGACGGACACAACTCAACCAGTTCACAAACCGAAGCCGACTTGGATCAATTCGTCAACGGAGAATCAATAAATGAACAGGATGTGGTGATGTGGTATGCCGCGCATTTTTACCATGTCTTTGGCGGAGCGGAGAGCGGGCATCTGGTCGGGCCTGACATCATCGTCAACCGTTGGTAAAAGCTTCAAAACGATTAACGCAAAGGCGCAAAGCAGCAAAGACGCAGGCCGAAGTCACCTTTGCTGCTTTGCGCCTTTGCGTTAAAGCCAGATTGATTTGTTATCCCACAGCCTCGATTTCACCAATCACGTGCAGTTTCATCATTGAAGACAGGCTGGGCTGATTCGGTATTCGCCCGGCCATGGCGACAATCGTTTCTCCACGGCTGACCATTCCCAGCCTGATCAAAACCTCGTCGGCTCTGGCCAGCAAATCAGCGCTATCGCCTTCAAAGTCCAAAAGATGCGGTTCGATTCCCCATACAGCCGCCAGCGCACTGTAAGCTCTGGGCTGAGGGGTAAAGGCGACTATTCTTTGCTGTGGCCTTAGAGCCGCCAGATGCCTGGCCATCGTGCCGGATTTGCTGAAGACCACGATCAGTTTGGAGTCCAATTCCTGAGCCGCATAAATGGCTGCTTCAGCAATGGCGCGACCTTCGGTTCCCTTCTGGCTTCCCAGCAATTCACGCGAACGTTTTCCCTGCTGGCAATTGGTTTCAGTGAAGCTAATGATACGCGCCATCGTTTCGACCGCCGCGACCGGATAATCGCCCGCGGCAGTTTCGGCGGACAACATGGCCGAATCGGTTCCGTCCAGAATTGCATTAGCAACGTCGGAGGCCTCGGCACGAGTCGGGCGAGGTTCGTGGGTCATTGATTCCAGCATCTGCGTTGCGGTGATAACCACTTTTTCAGCAGCGTTGGCTTTGGCAACGATCAGCTTTTGGTGAAATGGCACGCTTTCAACCGCGGTTTCGACTCCCAAATCACCTCGCGCAACCATCACTCCGTCGCAAGCAGCAATGATGTTGTCAAGATCGTCCAAGGCCTCGCGCTTTTCGATCTTTGCAATCAGCGGAGTATCTGCGCCGAGAAATTCGATCAGAGTTTTTGCTCCAATGCAGTCACGCGCACTGCGAACGAACGACAGTGCTACGTAATCAACCTGCTGTTGCAAACCGAAAGTCAGATCGGCGCGATCTTTTTCTGTCAGCGAAGGCGCTGAAAGTTTGACGCCCGGCAAATTGATTCCTTTATTTTCGCCAAGTTCACCGCCGTTTAGCACTCGGCAAACAACATCGGTTTTGCTGACCTGCTCAACGCGCAACTCAATCATGCCGTCGGCGAATAAAATCTTATCGCCGACCTTTGCATCTTTCGGCAGCAGCGCGTAACTGGTCGAAACAATCGCTTCGTCGCCAACAACATTTCGCGTGGTTATTGTCAGTTGTTGATCGGCAATCAGACGAATCGGCTTTCCGTCTTTCAACTTGCCCGTACGAATTTTAGGTCCGCACAAATCCAGCAGGATCGCCAGTGGGCGATTAAGTTCAGCGGAAATGGCTCTCAGGTTTGTAACCGTTTCGGCATGAACTTCATGCGTGCCGTGGGACATGTTCAACCTGGCCACGTTCATTCCGGCCATCATCAGTTCTCGCAAACGCTCAGGCGAACGCGAAGCCGGGCCAATCGTCGCAACAATTTTTGCTCTTCTCATTTGTATTACTTTGGAAACAGACAGGATTTGCAAGCTTCACAACTGGCTAAAAAAACTGTTAGTCTCGCTCCCTACTGTCTAAAAACAACAGGGATGAGCAGACAGTTTCGCTTGTGCTGTTCTGCCGCTCATCCCTGTTCTGTCCTTTGTTCAAACCACTTATTGCTTTTCCAGTTCGCGCTTGATGGTCGAATCCAACTCAGCCGCAACCAGATCGTCGTGGCCGATGAAGTGCGCTACCAGTTTGCCATCGCGCGCGTAAACCAAAGTCTGCGGAACCGATAAGTCTTTCGATTCGACGTATTTTTTGAAAACGTCATCGCTGACCAGTCCAACCGGATAAGTAATTTTCATCTGTTGAATAAACTCGCTGACGCGCTGCGGAGTTGTTTCGGCGTCATCAACCGCCAGGCCGATAATCTGCAATCCTTTCTTGGTTTCTTCCTCGCCGTACTTGGTCAGCGAAGAAACGTGCAAGCGCGAATGACCACACCAAACGGCGAAAAAGTTGATGACTGCAACCTTGCCGCGCAGATCCATCAGGCTGATTTCCTTGCCTGTGGACATTCGCAGCGGAAATTTCGCCACAGAAGCTTTCGGCATTTCGCCGATTTTCACCTTGGCAGTGGTAACTCCGGCAAAAGTCAGGGCCGCCGCAAAGCCAAGGCCGGCAACCAATGACAGGACTATTATTCGAGTCGAATGACGCAAACCAGTAAATTGAAAAAAAGAAAGTTTTGACACAGACACCTCTAATAAAGTTCGGAGTTTATTTTTTACCCGCACGAGTGGCGGTTTTGGCAAGATGGGCTTCGATAGCTTTTTTGACTTTTTCGCCCTGAACAGGAGACCAGCCAATTTCGCGCAAAATCATCTTACCGTCAGCGCCGAAAAGCACCATTTGTGGAACTCCGGCTTCTTTGGGGTCAGCGTAATTCATCCGTATCTCACTGGTCAGAAACCCGACAGGGTAATTGATCTTCGTTCGATCAAGAAAACTTTTCAGGCTGTTCACATCGTCAGGGTTGTCTTTTCTATCCGTAGCCAAGCCCAGCACAGTAAAGCCACGCTGTTTGTATTGGTTGTAAAACTCGACGATGTGGGGGGCGTGTTCTTCGCAGTGCGGACACCTGGACCAGAAAATATCCACCAACGTGACTTTGCCGCGCAAACTGGACATCTTGATGAACTTCGGGGTCTTGGCAGCGGGAGTCCGACTGAACAGATCAACCAGCATATCCGGCGCATCACCGGAGCCATCGGCTTTGGGTAAATCCTGCAATTCGGCAAAACCCGCGCTGGGGGCAGCCGCAACCACTATCAGAGCAAAACTGACACTAAGCAAAACTGAGTTAAAGATTGTTTTGATTCGTTTGTTCAAGACGCACTCTCCAGGTCGGGTTTAACCGATCTTGATTTTTTCTTTCGATGGTTTGGCGCTGGCCTTGCTGCCCGGTTTGACAGTAGGCAATTTGGCCAGTTGTTCTTCAATGGACTGTGAGAGCTTTTTGCCCAGGTCTTCACTCCACCCTGTTTCGCGCAAAACCATTTTGCCATCGGCTCCGAACAGAACCATTTGCGGAACACCGGCATTTTTCGGGTCGCCGTAATAAGCAATTACTTCATAAGAAATCTGGCCTACTGGATAATTGATTTTGGCCTTGGCGATGTACTTGCCAACGCTTTTGGCCGCCGCCGGATTCGCTTTGTCATCCGTGGCCATGCTGATGACCGTAAAACCGCGCTGTTTGAATTTGTCATACATCTCAACAATGTGCGGCGCGTGATCCTGACAATGCGGACAAGTGGACAGGAACATATCCAGCAACACCACTTTGCCGCGCAAGCTGGAAAGCTTCAACTTGCTGCCCGCTTCGACTCCGGGAACTTGATAAAGATCAACAGCGATTTCAGGCACGTCGCCCGACCCATCAGCCATTGGCAGTTCCGGAACCGACTGACCAGTTGGCCGCGCCAGAGCGGTAACAGTCAGCGCAAGGCAAAAACTCATCAACAAGATTTTCAAAGATGTACTGGGCGTTTTTTTCATTGATGCCGTCCTCTTGTAAAAATGAATTGAGTTCTGACTTTAGCTCGCTGGTGGAAAGCTACAGCTTGAGCCCCAAACAACTTTCAACCACGTTTCGACTTATGTTGAACCTGCTTGGCGGCAGGCTTGGCTTTGGGCGTCTGTTCGACGGCCTTCGCCGGTGTTGCAGGCATTTTCGCCAGTTGCTCTTCGATGGCAGCCTTCAGTTTCTTTTCGATATTTTCGTTCCAGCTTATTTCGCGCAAAACCATTTTGCCGTCGGCTCCGAACAAAACCATCTGTGGAACTCCGTGGTTTCTGCTGTCGGCGTAATAAGCGACTACTTCAGTGGTGATGAAACCAACCGGATAATTTATCTTCGCCGCGGCCATGTAATCTTTCACGCTTTTGACTTCGTCGGCAGCGTCCTTGCTGTCCTTGGCCACTCCCAAAACCGTAAAGCCGCGATCACGGTACTGGTTGTAAATTGCCACGACGTGCGGAGCGTGATCCACGCAATGCGGACACTTTGACCAAAACATATCCAGCAGCGCAACTTTTCCGCGCAGGCCGGAAAGCTTAAACTTCGCCGGTTTGGCTGCGGCATTGGCCGGAACCAAATCCACCATCATCTCCGGCGTATCGCCTGAACCATCGGCCATCGGCAATTCAGGAATATCGAATGCACCAAGCCGCGGCGCAGAAGCCACAACCATTGCCGCAAACACCAAACTAAGAAACACGGTTTGAGCAACCACTTTCAACCAATTTTTCGACATCGTTTTACTTCTCCTTACAATTAGCGAGCAACGCTTAATTGCTCGTTCACAATTCTTTCCAGTTCCTGCATTCTGCCCGGTTGTTCACCAATGAAATGTTCGACGACTTTGCCATCACGCGCGATTACGAAAAGTTGCGGAATAGGCGGCGAGCCGGAATCATCCTCGGTTCCTTTCAGAAAAGCTGACGAAAGCCAGTTGTTGTCATATCCGATCTGATAATTGACCGAGAATTTTTTGATGAAATCTTCAACCAGTTTCTGATCCGATTTCGGGTCAGCCGCCAAACCAACCAGGGCCAGACCGCGATCACGATACTTTTCGTTCAGCTTTACCAACTCTGGAACCTGCTTGACGCAAGGCGGGCAAAAAGTCCCCCAGAAATCAACCACCAGAACTTTGCCGCGATAATCTTCAAGTTTGAAGGTGCTGCCGTCCAGCTTGGAAACCGGAACGTCCAAAACCTTTTTGATTTCTTCTTCGTTTATTGGCGGGCGTTTGGCAGCCATTGCAGGTTCTGCTCCGGTCACCGCTTTTGGAGCCGCCGCGTCGTTGCAACCCGAAGAAAACAAAGCTGCCGCTAGAACGACGATAGCCAGCGAACTTGAAATGAATTTACCATTGTTCATCAGAACTGCTCTCAATCTCGTTGAAGAATTCATCAGGAATTAAACCATCGGGAGTTTCTACCAGGGGAACGCGATAACTTTCCGTAGCCCAATTTCCAAGATCAATCGTCTGGCATCGTTCGGAGCAAAAAGGCTTCCAGGGATTGTCGTCCCAAGTTGTCTCGCGTCGGCAAAGCGGGCAACGCCGCATGTTCTAAAACCTCGTTGAGTGAAAATTTGATACTTGCAGAACGCAAGAATCAGACGGGCGCAATGATACAGAATTTCGACTGAAAGTCGAAACGGTTGCCACGTCGCAAAATCTCAAGCTTCCAGCAGTCCCAAAGGCCCGGCAAGACTTCGATAACCATCGGCGCTGCTGTGCCATGCGTCCAGTTCTTTTGCTCTCAGAATGGGAAACGGATGTGTGCGGTAAGCGGTGATCAAAATCTTGTAGGCTTTGTTGAGCGTTGAATCGTCGGCGGCTTCGTAATCACGAATCTGTCGCAAAAACTCCTGGCGTTCCATTTCGGAATAAAGCTGCCGAGCACCTCCCGCCAGTTTCATGAAAGTGCGGATGCAAGGATCAATGTCTTGAACGCATAGCAGCCCGGCTCGGTCACAGGTCAACTCGGCTTTTCGATACCAATCGTTCAGTGCCAGCACCAGACCTTGTCCAACAATCGTCCCGAATCCAAGCGTCGCCTGGCCGACCAGAGAAACGATCTCCGCAATGTTGCGAGCCATGATCGTGTACAGCACGTGACCGGCTTTGATGTGGCCTAGTTCATGGGAAATGATGAAGAATCGCTCTTCGTCGTCAAGCATATCCACAAGACCGGAAGTCAGCACGATGAATGGCCGCGTGTGTCCGTAAGTGTAAGCGTTCGGCAACGGATCGAGCGTGACATACATTTCCGGTTCTTCGACGCCCAGGATTTTGCACCCCCAACCCAGCGAACGGTACAAACGCGGAAACTGTCGCTGACTGACGCGAACGTTCGACGCTGTATTTTCCAAATAAAAAATGCGCTCAAGCCCGTACTCCATAATCTTTGCGATGACCTTGTCCAGGCCGGGTACGGATTTGAGCGCGTCAGTGGCTGTCGCGTCCCACGGATGTTGAAAATCTCTGGCTTCGATGTGTGGGAACATCTTCAGCCGTTTCTTTTTCGTCTCGCCCATAATTCACCTCCGGCGCAAAGGTAACACGAGCGAGTCGCCGCCTGATAGTTTTTCAGGCACCCTGGCCGGAACGTTTTTCCATTCCCAGATAATCCGAATCGAAGCCTGTCGAGCGCGGCGAACTGATGACGCGCAAAGGCGGCGGCGCATCGGTTCCGGTCGGCAAAAGAACCTCTGTGCTGGGCTGAATCAAAACTTCGGTTGCGTCCGGCAATACCTCTTCGTCGCTGGCCGCCGGAACCAGGTGAATTGAATCTTTGCGGCTGTCCTGGCCTTTCAAACGGAAGTCGAAAATGTCCGGGCGATTGAAATGGCCGGTCACATCCAGAGCCAGGCTCTCTTCTCGTATGCGTTCCAGGTTGATTCGAGCCAGGATGATGACTTCGGAGCCAAACGCAGGCCCGGCGACATATTGACCGTCGGGCCCTATGACCGCGCTGCCGCCATTCAGGATCAATTCGCTCTCTTCGGCATTTTCGCTGTCGGCCATTTCCAGTTCGGCAGGCAAATCGCTACGCCGCATGATGCCTCCGGCGGCAACAACGAAACAGCGCCCCTCGAAAGCATAATGGCGGCTGGCGATCTGGTGCATTTCTTTGACAGAAGGCCACAACGCGACGTGAATATCTTCGCCCGCGATGTGCAGTGCCTGGCGCGCGTGAGGCATCCAGTGCTCCCAGCAAATCAATCCGCCGACTCGTCCAACCGGGGTTTCAACTGTTTTCAAACCATGTCCGTCGCCCTGTCCCCAAATCAGCCGTTCGTTGAAGGTTGGAACCAGCTTGCGATGAACGTTGAGCAGTTCGCCCGTCGGCCCAAAAGTCAAAATTGAGTTGTAAAGCGTGCCACGTCCCGCGCCTGAACCAACCCGTTCGTGAACTCCCATCACCAGTGTCAGGTTGTGGCGACGAGCGGCTTCGCCAAGCTCATCTGTAACCGGGCTTGGCACGACAACGCTGTTGTCCATCAACTGAGAGTAAAGCCGTTTCATCGGTTGATGATCCCAACGCGCAACATCGCGTCCGTTGTCCAGCCAGGCCGGATAACCCGGCAGCCAGGATTCGGGAAAAACCACAAGCTGAGCGCGGCGTCTCGCCGCTTCGGCAATCAGTTCCAGCGCGCGCGCCAGACTGCGTTCCAGGTTCATGTAAATCGGCGCCGCCTGAACTGCGGCCACCACGACTATTGATGATTGAGGCATATAGGTTCCCTCGCCTTCTGTATTGATGTGACGGTGTCGAATTTCAGACGTGAAGCAATGTCTTCAGACACGTCGCGGTGTTAAGGGGTCACGGATTCCAAAATTTCAGGGAAAGGATGCTGGCTGGATAGGGAGTACTGCTCAAAATTTGCCAGCGGGGTCAGGTTCCTAGGAGTGGGGCGAGCCAATCAATACCATCCCACTCTAATTTTCGCAAGAATTAAATTTGCGGCGAGGTTTGCCCACCTTTGAGACCATCGGCTAGACTGCGCGCCTTCTCAACAACCACAGTTACTGTACCAGGAGCGGGAGCGACTGGGTAAGCATTCAATCTTCAAAAGGGAGAGCCTCTATCGTGAGCGTCAAATCTGATCGCTGGATTTTGCAGATGTGCCAGGAACGTCAAATGATTTCGCCGTTTGAAGCCGGCTTGGTGCGCGAATTTGAAGGCCACCGCATCATTTCCGCCGGACTGTCCAGTTACGGTTATGACCTGCGACTGGCACCCGACGGCTTCAGAGTCTTTTCGCCGATTGCCAGTTCTGAAATTGACCCCAAGAACTTCGACGAAAAATCCCTGATTGAAGCTCCGCTGCGAAAAGCCGAAGACGGCTCGCTTTACTGGCTGTTGCCGCCGCACTCTTACGCGCTGGGAGCCACGGTTGAAACCTTCAATATGCCGCGCAATGTGATCGGAATCTGTCTGGGTAAATCCACTTATGCTCGCAGCGGTTTGATCGTCAATACGACTCCGCTGGAACCAGGCTGGCGCGGACGGCTGGTGCTGGAGTTTTCAAATTCAGCCGATCTGCCGATTCGCATTTACGCCAACGAAGGCATCGCCCAGGTAACCTTTTTTGAATCCGACGAAGATTGCGAAGTCACATACGCCGACCGCGCTGGCAAATACCAGGATCAAGTCGGACTGGTCACTCCGCGCCTGTAAACGTCCGACAAACTTCAGTTTGTCGCGGTTTCCCGGATTCAAGTAATTGCGAAGTCACCGACAAACTAAAGTTTGTCGAACTTCGCGGCCAGTTCTCGTTTGAGCAGTTTGCCGGTTGGGCCTTTCGGGATTTCTTTCAGGAATTCAATTGTCTTTGGGCATTTGAAATCAGCCAGATGCGCTCGGCAATGAGCGATCAACTCGGCTTCGGTCGCCGCCGCGCCTTCGCGCAAAACCACGAAGGCCTTCACCTCTTCGCCGTAAAGCTTATCCGCCACGCCAATCGTTGCAGCATCCTGAACCGCAGGATGCTGATAAAGCACTTCGTCAATTTCTCGCGGATAAATGTTTTCGCCTCCGCGAATGATCATGTCGGATTTGCGATCCACTATGAACAAAAAGCCGTCCGCATCGCGGTAACCGACATCGCCGGTGTGAAACCAGCCAGAACGAAAAGCCTTGGCGGTTGCTTCAGGGTTTTTGAAATATCCTTTGAGCAGGTTTTCTCCGCGCAGAACAATCTCTCCTGTTTCACCCGTGCCAAGTTCCCTGTCGTCATCGTCAAAGATTTTTAGTTCGCAACCTATGGGCAAACCACAAGAACCCGGTCGGCGATTTTCATTCGGCGGATTGAAAGTCGCGCGGCAGGTGGATTCGGACAAACCGTAACCTTCGATCACCAGACAATTGAATCGCTGTTCAAACTGACGCATCACTTCAGCCGGAACCGGGGCCGAACCGCACAAAGCAAATCGCAAACGTGAAATATCCAAACCTGCAGAAAGTCCATCGGGGTAAGTCTGAGACAGCATCGCCAACATCGTCGCCACCGAACCGAACGAGGTCACGCCGTAATCCGAAACGATATGCCAATGACGACTGGCCGAAAACTTTGGAGCCACAACCATCGAAGCCGCCGCAAACATAGGCGTTACCGTAGTCACGATGATTCCGTTGACGTGAAACAGCGGCATGATGCACAGCAACCTGTCGGCTTCGGTGAATTTCAACCAGTCGGTGATTTGCCGCGCATTGGCCAGAATGTTGCCGTGAGTTAGCAAGACGCCTTTCGGCTTTCCGGTCGTGCCGGAGGTGTAAATAATGATAGCGTCGTCTTCAGGATTAACCTCAACTTCGGGCAATTTATCTGATTGAACCGCCGCTGCGTTGCCGAAATGAATCGTGTTTTCTGATTCTGCGTCGGTGACTATGACGTGCCGCAGATGCTTTAGGCTGGCGCGAATGGGTTCAACGTGTTTCAGGAAATCGTGATCCGTGATCAGCGCAACGGACTCGGAGTTGTCCAGCACAAATGCGAGTTCTTCGCTTTTCAAATGCGAATTCACCGGCCCGGCGACTGCTCCAATCTTCCAGCAGGCAAAATAAGAAATGACGTACTCGGGCGAATTGGCCATCAGCAAACTGACCTTGTCGCCTTTGCCTACACCCAGACTGAGCAACAGATTTGCCGTTTGATTAACCGCTGCATCGAATTCGGCATAACTCCATCGGCGATCATCGGCGACGGAAAACAGCCATGTCTTTTGCGGCATCGCAGCCGCGCGAGTTTCCAGAAGTTCACGAATAGAATTGAGAGTCATTGTTTTTAGAAAGACAACCTGAAGAGATAGCTGAACAAACTGAAATAACGGAATGGACGGAAGATTCCATTTGCTCTGCTATCTCCGTCTGTTTCGTTATTTCTTTCGCCAGATTCGTTTAAGCTCTATCGAAGCAAGCCAAAAAATACGAAACACACCACAGCGCCAACCACTGCCATGGAAAGTCCCCAGGCCAGCATCCAGTAAAACAGTTTTGTTCGGTCTTCGCTTTCGGCGGCGTTGGCAATGCACAAAGCGCCCAGTGTCGAAAGCGGAGAAACGTCCACCAGATGCGTGCCTACGTTGATCGAATAGGCAATCGCCAGCGGGTCTCCTCCGCCAAGTTTTTCGATCAAACCTGGAATCGTAGGCAAAAACGCAGGCAGAACCACGCCGGTCGAACTGCTGTAAACCGAAACCAGCCCGGTGACAAAAGCTATCACGCCTGTCACTGAACGCTGGCTGGCAAGTTTCGCCAACAGAGTCGTGAACAAATCCATGCCGCCGGTTTTTTCCAGCATCGCCACCAACACAGTCACGCCGCAGACCATCAAAACCGCATTCCACGGAATCGCTTTGACGGATTTTTCTTCGTCGGCAGAGCGAGTTGCCGACAGCAACGCCGCACCGATAAAAGCTCCGATGGTCACATCTAATTTGAAACCGACAACACTAACCACCAATGCGGCGATGATTGCCAAAGTAAATTTTTGGCGGGCATCGAATGGCTCGACCTGAAGTTTCAGTTCTTCAACCATTTCCGCAGAAGGCCGTCGCCTGAAAAGTTTGATTCCGCCCAACGCAAGATAACCGGCAAAGGCTACGACGGATTGCGCCAACAGCGTGTTGTAAAAATTTGGCCAGGCGGCGTCTGGCATTCCGGCTTTGGCCATCAACCCATTGGCGATGACGCCTCCGGGAGCAAACGGCGAAAGCGATCCTGCGCCGGCTCCGTTGCAAATCATAATCGCCATCAGAAATGCCGAAATGCCTGCGCGCCCAGCAACCGCCATTGCCACCGGAGCAAGCAAAGCAACCGCCGCAATGTTGCCCGGCCCGATTCCTGAAACGACCAATGCCAGCACGAAAAAGATGATAGGGATCAAGCCCGCATTTCCGCGAGCCAGATGAATCGCTCGCTGAGCAACTTTGTCCAGCGTGCCGTTTGTCTGAGCTTGGGCAAAGAGCAAAGTCACGCCGATCAAAGTCAAAAAAAGACTTGAGGGAAATCCGCCAACGACTTCCTGAAGCTTCAAACCTTTCAACAAGACGCCTATGATGAAGGCGAAAGCAATCGAAAGCAGCCCGGCATTCAACCGGGTAAAACAACTGATCAAAATGGCAACAGCCAACGCAATCAGAGAGATCACGGGAAGATTCATTTGGTTTTCCTTTGTATAGCGTTAAGGTATGACTTCCCGGATTCTATACCACATAAAAAGCATGTAGTCCCGCCTTTGGGCGGAAGGTCTTGGCGGCCAAATCCATTCCGCCTTAAGACGGGACTGCAAACTTCCAAAGGAGCTTTGAGTTATGACGAAGAGTCAAATCAACACCCGTCAACGCATTCTGCTGTATGTATGCGTGGCAATCACGGCAATCGCGGCGCTGGCCTGGCAAGGCGCTGACGCTCAGCAAAATTCATCGGCTTCATCGGCCAATCCTCTAAGCGGATTACGCTGGCGAAACATTGGCCCTTATCGCGGCGGACGTTCAGTCGCCGTGACCGGCGTCAGTTCACAGCCGAACACGTTTTACTTCGGCGGAGTCGGCGGCGGAGTTTTCAAAACCACGGACGGCGGAGAAAACTGGATTCCGGTTTCTGACGGCCAACCCTTCGGCACCGGCACAGTCGGAGCCATTGCCGTCAGCGAATCCGATCCGAACACGGTTTACGTCGGCATGGGCGAAGCCTGCATTCGCGGGAATTTTTCGCACGGCGACGGAGTTTATAAATCCGTTGACGCTGGCAAAACCTGGCGGCGCATCGGATTGGAAGACAGTCGCATCGTCAGCCGCATTCGCATTCACCCGAAAAATCCTGACGTGGTTTTCGTCGCGGCTCTTGGCCACGCAGCCGGAACCAACGAAGAACGCGGAGTTTTCCGCAGCAAAGACGGCGGCAAAACCTGGGAACGCAAGCTCTTCAAATCCAACAAAGCCGGAGCCGTTGATCTGAGCATGGATCCGTCAAATCCTAACGTGTTGTTCGCCGCCATCTGGGAAGCCAAACGCACGCCTTACAGTTTGGAAAGCGGCGGCCCGGACAGCGGACTTTGGAAATCCACCGACGGCGGAGACACCTGGACGGACATTTCGCGCAATCCCGGCCTGCCCAAAGGCACGCTCGGACGCATTGGCGTCACCGTTTCGCCAGCGGACTCCGACCGCATTTACGCCATTGTTGAAGCCAACGACGGCGGCGTGTTCCGTTCAAACGACGCGGGCGCTACCTGGTCGAAGGTCAACGAAAGCCGCAACCTGCGCCAGCGCGCCTGGTATTACACCCACATTTTTGCCGACCCGAAAAACGCCGACACGATGTACGTGCTTAACACAGGCCTGTACAAATCCATTGACGGCGGACGGACTTACACCGCGTTGAATCCTCCGCACGGAGACAATCACGATTTGTGGATTGCGCCGGATGATCCAAACCGAATGATTAACTCCAACGACGGCGGAGCCAACGTCAGCTTCAACGGCGGCGTCAGTTGGAGCGCGCAGGATCAAGCCACCGCGCAATTTTATCGTGTCGCATTGGACAACGATTTCCCCTATCACGTTTACGGCGCTCAGCAGGACAACTCCACCGTGCGCATCGTCAGCCGCACAACCGATTTCGGCATCACCGAAAAAGATTGGGACGTAACCGCAGGCAGCGAATCCGGTTGGGTTCAGCCTTCGCCGAAAGATTCGATGGTTGTCTTCGGAGGAAATTACGGCGGATTGCTGGAACGGCTCGACCATCGCACAGGCCAATCGCGCGATGTGAATGTCTGGCCGGACAACCCTATGGGCTGGGGAGCTGAAGGCATGAAGTATCGCTTCCAGTGGAACTTCCCTATTCTGTTTTCGCCGAACGATCCGAACGTGCTGTACACCGGCGGCAGTCACGTTTTCAAAACTCTGAACGAAGGCCAGACCTGGACGGCGATTAGCGGCGACCTGACTCGTAACGACAAATCCAAGCAAGGTTCCAGCGGCGGCCCGATTACCAAAGACAACACTTCGGTCGAGTATTACTGCACGATCTTCACGATGGCGGAATCGCCCGTGGCCAAAGGCGTTATGTGGACGGGCAGCGATGATGGCCTGGTTCACGTCACACGCGACAGCCACGCCGCCAAACCAACTTGGGAAAATGTGACGAAAAACGTTCCCGGTTTGCCCGAATGGGCGCAGATCAATTCGATTGAAGCTTCGCCGCACGACGCCGCGACAGCTTATTTCGCAGCGACGCTGTACAAAGCCGACGACTTCCACCCGTACCTGTACAAAACCAGCGATTACGGCAAAACGTGGAAGAAAATCACGAACGGTATTCCTGACAACGCATTCACCCGCGTCATTCGCGAAGACCCGAACCGCCGAGGTTTGCTATACGCCGGTACCGAAACAGGCATTTACGTTTCTTTTAACGACGGCGAAAACTGGCAATCATTGCAACTGAACTTGCCCATCGTGCCAATCACCGACATCGCCGTTCACAAACGCGACAAGGATTTGGTCGTCGCCACGCAAGGCCGCGCGTTTTGGATCATTGACGATCTGACGATTCTGCATCAGTGGAATTCGTCGGTCGCCGCAGCAGACGTGCATTTGTTCAAACCGGAAGAAAGTTATCGTATGCCCGGCGGCGGCGGACGCATTCCGGCTGGCGCTGCGCTTGGAGAAAATCCTCCTTCTGGGGTTTCGGTCTGGTTCAGCCTGAAAGACAAACCAAAAGGCGATGTGCAGATTGAAATTCTGGATGCCGCCGGCAAATCGGTGAGGAAGTTTTCTAGCAAAGCTACGGAAACACCGGAAGGCGGCGAAGGTGGCCGACGTTTTCGCGGCGGCCCGGCTCGCGTGCCTGCCGAAAAAGGCTTGAACCGATTCGCCTGGGATTTGCGCTATCCCGACGCGACGACGTTTCCTGGAATGATTTTGTGGGCTGGCAACACTTCAGGCCCGCGAGCCGTTCCTGGCAATTACCAGGTCAAACTGACAGTGGACGGCAAAACGCTGAGCGAAACTTTTGAAGTTCGCAAAGACCCGCGCGTGACGACTTCGCAGGAAGAATTCCAAAAACAATTCGATCTGCTGGTCAAACTCCGCGACAAGTTTTCTGAAACTTCGGAAGCAATCACCTCCATCCGCGATGTTCGCAAACAGGTCAACGATTACGCCGCTCGCGTCAAAGACCAAAAAGCCATCGTTGACGCTGCCAAGGATTTGAGCGCCAAGCTGACCGC
>JBGAPB010000079.1:0-19396 GCA_044221525.1 Blastocatellia bacterium
CAGGAAGTTTCATCGGTCACATCAACTTCGACAGCGGCGGCTTTGGCTCCAAGCGATTCAAGCTCGGCAACTGCAGCAGCATTCTTTTCCAGATTGCGACCTCCAACGATGACAGCTGCGCCTGCGTTGGCCAGCCCGCGAGCCATTCCAAGTCCGATGCCTCCGTTGCCTCCGGTGACGATGGCGACGCGGCCTGATAAGTCGAATGGGTTCATGAAGTGGGGTCTCCTTATAAAGTTCGTAGTACTGCCTTTAGGCGGAAGGGCTTGGCTAGCAAGCCTTTCTTCTTTAACTACAATACGTCACCGTTCCGTCTGAAGACGGGACTACGTACTTGTCATTTGCCGACCGCGATTATCCACGCTGACTTCCAGCGCGCGAGCTTTCGCGCCTTTTGATTCGATGCGAGTAACCATTTCGGCAGCAATTGCTTCGCCATTGTCAGTGACGAAAGCGATCATCGTCGAACCGGCTCCACTAATGGCTACGCCAAGCAAGCCTGGAAATTTGTGCGCTTCGTCATTCAGATGAAGCACTTCGGAAATGCCTGGAGCGAGCGGCGCTCTATAAGGTTGATGCAGTCGGTCACGCAAACTCTCGTTGATCAAATCGAATCGCTTTTCAGCCAGTGCAGCTTGCAACAGCGCGGCGCGTTGCAAGTTGTAAATCGCGTCGTGCCGCGTAGTCATTTGCGGCAGCACGGCTCGCATCTTGGCGGTTTCCATCTCGAAGTCGGGAATGCAGATGACAATCTTCACTTCTTCAGGCCAATGACGTTTGACCGTCAACAGCGATCGGCGTTCGTTGCCAGCATAGTCCGTTCGTTCCTGAACAACTGCGACAACCAAACCGCCAAGCGTGCTGGGAGCCAAGTTGTCGCCGTGGCCTTCAAAGTTCAGCGCAAAATCAAAAAAGTCTGCTTGATCCAACTTGTCACCGCTTAAGGCTTCGTAAACAGAAAGCCCGGCAATGATGGCCGAACTGCTGCTGCCCAGCCCTCGTGCCAGCGGAATCTGGCTATCCACTCGAATGCGAGCGCCGGGAAGTTTTTGACGGCGAGCCTCAGCGGCAAACAAGGCTGCGCGCAACATCAGATTCGATTCGTCCAGCGGGACTTTTTCAGCGCCTTCGCCAGTGGGAATAATCTCGAACTTGCCGTCGAGAGGTTCAACTTCCAGCCGCAGATACAGCGACAAGGCCAGTCCGCAAGTGTCGAAACTTGCGCCGAGGTTTGAGGTGGAAGCAGGTACGATAATTTCAGTTTTAGGCATTCAAAGACAAAGCCCTTCAGAGTGATTTCAAAAACAGTTTTTGACCGACAGATACCGTGCCGGTTTTCGTAACGGTGGCATACACGCCTGCACAAACTCCATTCACACGAGCCACGGATTTCAAAACAAGCGGATCGCTTTCGGCGGTGTCTGGGTCAAGATTGAGCATTGCGCAACGCAGGTCTTTCAACGTGACGCTGATTTCCGGTCCATCATCGGAGCCAAATCGAATGCTTCGGCCTACCCAATCATCTTCGGCAAACGGTTCGGCGGAATTGGTTTCAATAACAAGGTTTGGGCGAAACCTGCGAATATCCAGCGTCTTCCCGCACTCGATGCTCAATCCGTTAATTGTGCCCAGGCTAATCAACGAGACAGCCGCCTCGTCAAAGATGCCGTGCTTGAACTGCATCATCTGCACGTCTTTGCCGTAAAGCCCCGCGATTTCTGCGCGCAACTCTTCGCTGCTCAATTCAAATTCTTTGCCTTCCGGCGTGCGGACGTTCGTGGCCAAATGTTTTTCTGAATCTTCGCCTGAGCGAAAGGGTTGATAGCGAATCAATGAAGGAAGTCGTCCCGCCGTCAGCCACGGGAATCCGCCGTGGTCTTCCATTCGGCGAAACGCGAAGCGCCGGTCGCCTTCCAGTCCGTGCCAACCAATCGCGCCGCTTTCGAGCGATTCGCCAGCCATTGATTTCACCGGATAGCAAAAGATGTTTTTGACGATTCCGATTTCCATTCAAGCCCCTACATATCTGGCATAAAGAGTTCTGGCGACTGCCGGATCGTCAGTGCCTTTGATAATACTGCGCGCATCAGTGAAGACAGTGATTTCGTGTTCGCCGACTTTCAGCTTCAATAAATAACGATTGTAGCTGACTTCGCCAACATCGCGGAGTTGATCCGCCAATTCGGCCAGATCAATTTGATGGCTGACGGCAGGCGTAATCTGAACCGAGTTACGTCCACACAACGATGTCGCCAACTGGCCACTTCGCGCGGAAAGGAATTCAAACTTTTTTTGCTGGCAAGTCGGACAATCGGTGGCTCGCTGGCGCAGCCTCAATTTCGTGAAGGTGTTTTGCCACAAATCGAATTGCAGCAATGAACCGTGCAGCTTTTCAAACTGGCCGGTCAAAATCTTGATCGCTTCAGCGATTTGATAAGAAACAATCGTAGCGATGATCGGCAAAACGACTCCGGCGGTGTCGCAGGTCGGTGAAGTTCCCGGTGCTGGCATTTCGGGAAAGACGCAACGCAAACAAGGAGTCTGACCCGGAATGATCGTCATCTGTACTCCGTGAGCGCCGACTGCGGCTCCGTAAACCCAAATTTTGCCAAGCTTTACAGCCGCATCGTTGAGCAGAAAGCGCACTTCAAAATTGTCCGTTCCGTCCAAAACAACATCAGCATCACGGATCAGTTCTTCGATGTTCGAGTAGTTGACGTCTTTGACAACCGGCTCAGCCTGAACTTCAGAATTGATGCGGGCGATGCGATTGGCGGCAGCAATGGCTTTTGGCAATCGCTCGGCGGCGTCTCGCTCTTCAAACATGACCTGGCGATGCAGGTTCGATTCTTCGATAAAGTCGCGGTCAATCAATCTCAGTTTTCCCACTCCGGCGCGCGCCAACATTTCGGCTTGCATTGAACCAAGCGCACCACAGCCGATGATGACCGCGTGACTGGCAGCCAATTGTTCCTGACCTGATTTGCCTATGCCGGAAAAAAGGATTTGGCGGGAGTAGCGTTCGGAGTTCATTGGGAATGATGAATGCCGAAGGATGAATGATGAAGTGTTGCTTCCGCTTAACATTCATCCTTCGGCATTCTGATTTCAGTTAGCGGGTTGACTTGATAACAATTTCTGTCCCCGCGTCGAGTTTCACCTTGTTACTGCCCTGGATATAAGTCGAGCCAGCTCCAGCTGCTCCGCCAACAATTGCGCCAATGGCTGCGCCCTTGCCGCCGCCAGCAACAGCACCGATTGCTGCGCCAAGAGCGGCTCCGCCGCCGGTGCGAATAGCCGTGGTTTTGCCTTTGCTGCCACTCTCAATGTTGCCTTCTTCGTCAACTTTCTTGGCTGACTTTTCGCCAAGGACTTCCAAGACCTGAGCGTCGAAAACGATGTTCTCTCCGGTGCGAAGCCTGATCCGATCAAAAGCCAACGACAATTCGGTTTTGCCTTTCAGCTTGCCGGATTGTTCGATTTTGGCGACATGACCTTCGATTGTGGCATCGGCGTAAGTGCTGGGTGTCAGAACGATTGCTGTAAAACGATCGCCGTCTTTTGATTCCTTGGTGTCAATCGCATTTTCCAAACGAATCTTCATTTCGGTCCCGCGTGGAATACTCGCTTGTTTGACAATCGCGGGTTTGACTGCCTTACGCTTTGTGGATTTCGATTTCGACTTGGTTTGGGCGTCCCCGGTGACCGCCAGGGCCAGCACAAGACCAACGGCAAGCAAAGCCGCGCGAACAAAGTAAGTTGAAAATTTCTGCATAATGATCTCCTTCCGATATGTCGAGCCAGTTATGTCGGATCTGATTTGTTTGGGGAGTTCTTTGACCAACGCAAGCTTAGCAAACAAATCTACAGCAGCAAAACGCAGCGAAAATTCTGGGCTAGATTTACTAACTCAGGCCTGATTTCTATAATCCGCACGCTTTACCAGAAAGTCGAAATCTGCTTGAAAAGGAACACTCTGGCTTAGTTGTTGCGATTCATTGCGAACCGGGCTGCTTTGCCAAAGCAATTATGTTGAAAAATCTCTTTGCGCCAAAAAATCTGCTGAATTGGTTTTTGATCTTTGTGCCGGTTGCGGCGATTTTGGAATTCGTGCATGCCAGCCCGCTTGCAATCTTTGCAGCCTCTGCGCTGGCCATCATCCCGCTGGCCGGATGGATGGGGCGCGCAACCGAACACCTGGCCGAAAAACTTGGGCAAGGCATTGGCGGTTTGTTGAATGCGACTTTTGGCAACGCGGCTGAGTTGATTATCGCTTTGATGGCTTTGAGAAAGGGCTTGTATGAAGTCGTCAAAGCTTCGATAACCGGTTCGATCATCGGCAATATTTTGCTGGTACTGGGCGCCAGCGTAGTTGTCGGCGGCCTGAAATATCCGCGCCAGATTTTCAATAAAACCGCAGCAATGTTGGGTTCGACAATGCTGGCATTATCTGCAATCGCGTTGCTGATGCCTGCCGTTTTCCATTTTCTTGTGGCAAACAAACCGAACGTCCGCGAACAAGATTTGAGCCTGGAAATCGCCGTAGTGCTGATTATTACCTATGTACTGAGTCTGATCTTCACATTGAAAACCCATTCTCATTTGTACACTGGCGGCGTGGACGAACAAGAAGAACAGGAGGCTATTGGAACTCATGGATGGAGTCAGCCCAAATCCCTGATTGTTTTGTTGGTTGCAACTTTACTGGTCGCCGTCATGAGCGAATTTTTGGTTGGTGCAGTCGAAGAAGCTTCCCACACACTTGGGCTGACCGAAATTTTTGTCGGTGTGATTTTGGTGGCGATCATCGGCAACGCCGCCGAGCATTCGACAGCCATTCTGGTCGCAATGAAAAACAAGATGGACCTGGCGCTAAACATTGCCATCGGGTCCAGCATGCAAATAGCGCTTTTTGTCGCTCCGGTTCTGGTCTTTGCCAGTTATGCTTTTGGCAAACCGATGGATTTGATCTTTTCTCCGCTGGAGGTCGTCGCAATTTCAGTGTCCGTTTTGGTCGTGGCTTTAATTGCCCAGGACGGTGAATCGAACTGGATGGAGGGAGTTTTGCTGTTGGCCGTTTACAGCATACTTGGACTGACTTTTTACTTCCTGCCCGCTTGACGCAAAGCTGAAAGTGGTTTGGCGATCAGTTCCTGCCAAACCACTTTTTCCATCTCTTCAGCCTGCTCTTCCAGCGATTTCAGCAAAACATCTCGCCTGAACAACCGTCGCTTAAGTTCGGCAGCCAAACCACCAACTTTATATCGCCGACGAGAAGCCAAAAGCATTTGATTTGTCTGTTGAATGACATCCTCGACTAGCCGCACTCTTTCAAGGTCGGTAAGAATATGAATGGCGTGAGCAAGTTCGTGTCCCAAGACCTCGGCGTAACGTCTTTCTTTTTCCAATCCCAGAAAAGGGATAAAGCCATTGGCCTTGCTGGTTTCAGCACCGACATAAGCCTGATTGATGTTTTCCAGATTCAGCCTGATAACGGCGATATGATGCTCACCCAATGGGTCAAATCTTTCAATCAAAAATAGCCCGGCAATGCAGCTAGAAACCTCTCGCGTCCGAATTATTTCGATATAAACCGTATGCCCGCTGGTTTCTATCCATTGCCATAGATTTCGCAAAGTTGGATGTAATGCCTGCTGTTCATTTCCTTCTGCAAAAACAATCTGCTCGATTACTTTCCACTTCCCAAGCTCTCCGTCGGAAAGGCGGTCTGTAACAAAGCCTGTCGGTGGATAGACATTGTTGAGGTCTAGACCCCGAGCTTCGATTGGAAAAAATGACGCAAGCAAAAGCGACGTCATAAGCAAATAACGTTTCGGCATAATATATTCTTTTCGGAAGTAAGATTTTGGGGCAGGGTAAAACGAAGTGCTGCTCAAACGGGTGAAGCTTGAAACGAAGCGGATTATATTCAAATCACAATCAATGCCACAGAAAAATCTCTTGGCAAAACAATAATCTGTAAAATCGGTTTGATTGGATGTAAGTGGAAATCGAATACGCACAAAAGGAGAAAGGCTCAAGGTGCCTCACTCACCTTGAGCCTTTTTGATGCGATACACACACAAGAAATGCTGATGATTAGTAACTAGCGGGCTTGATCGATTGTTGAATATCCTCACTATACTCAACTCTTACCAATCATCTTTCTTGGTGTCGTAAACGCCTGACCATCAATAAGGTTCCACGATGTTTGCAATTTTTGAAAAAAAATCTGCAGCGACTTTTCATGACCCAAGCGGCTGAATTCGGAGACGGCAGATACTTTCTTCAATTGCAACTTTTCTAAACTTTTATTGAACTGGATGGAACTTTCCAAATGGTCAGGCGTGTACGACACCAAATAACGGTGATTATGGCTCTAAAGTAAAGTGAGGTTACCTTAGAGCAACAGCTAAAATCACCAGTATCCTTCCGATAAGAAGTTCGCATAAGGGCTTAACAACGAGTGAGGCGTTGTTAAGCCCATTCGCTTTTCTTGATTGATTTTTCTCTCAGGTTCAAAGTCAAATTTGATTGGCTCAGGTAGTAGTGGATGCTGCCTGTGTACGAGAAATTTGCCTGCTTACCCATTCGCGCGCCCACACATCAGCCCCAAGCACGGCATCAAGACTCGAAGCAGCTTGAACTATGTGAGCAGCACAGGCCGATTGAATAAGATTGGCAATGTCGCCGAACTTTATCTTTTCATCCAAAAATGCCGAGACTGCAATTTCATTTGCTGCATTTAGAACTGCGGGCATAGTACCGCCCGCTCTAAGGGCTTGATAAGCAAGATTGATGCAGGGGAATTTTTCGGTGTCGGGGGAAAAAAATTCCAATTTGCTCATGGTGGCCAAATCCAATGGTTGCATTTGAGATGGTCGGCGTTCTGGATAGGTCAAGGCGTACTGAATTGCGTGGCGCATGTCTGTCACACCAAGTTGAGCAATAATCGAACTATCAATCAGCTCAATCATTGAATGCACGACCGACTGAGGATGCACCAAGATGTCAATTTCGTCGGCAGAACAATTAAACAACCAACGCGCCTCTATAACTTCCAGCCCCTTATTCATCAGCGTAGCCGAATCAATTGTGATCTTCGCCCCCATCCGCCAGGTTGGGTGTTTGAGCGCCTGCGCCGGAGTTGCTTGCTCAATCTCTTCCCTGCTCGCATTTCGGAATGGGCCACCCGACGCCGTCAAAATCAGCCGTTTCAGTTCCTGTCGTTTTTCTCCGCGCAAGCACTGATGAAGCGCGTTGTGTTCGCTATCCACAGGCAACAGCTCAGCGCCGGATTTTTCAGCCATCTGAGTCATCAATTCACCGGCAATAACCAGCGTCTCTTTGTTGGCCAGAGCGACTCTGCGACCAAGCTCCAGCGCGCGATAAGTCGGCAATAATCCCAATGCGCCAACCACTGCTCCTATGACAATCTCGGCCCCATCAACCGTCGCTACTTCGCTCAAACCATCAACGCCAATTGCAATTTTTGGCAAACTCAACATGCCGCGTTTTTTCAGTTCGTGGCGAAATTTGTCGGCGCTAACTTCATCGTTGACTGAAACCAGCCGTGGGCGGAATTTTTCTACCTGCTCTGCCAGCAACTCCACATTCGAGCCTGCGCCAAGCGCCGCCACGCCAAATTCGCCTTTGAAAGCCTCAACGACGCGCAACGTATTGCAGCCAATCGAACCGGTCGAACCTAAAATTGCGATCTGTTTCATAACGGTTGTCAGCAATTAACCAAGAAAAATTACGTAAAAGTAGTAAAGCACTGGCGCGTTGAAAAGCATGCTGTCCAGTCTATCCAGCAAGCCACCGTGCCCAGGAATCAATTTGCCCGCGTCTTTAGCTTTTGCACCTCGTTTGAGTATTGACTCGCACAAATCGCCTGTGGCTCCCAGAAGTCCCATTACAATCGCCAACGGAACAGCATGCTCAATTTTCAGTTCGGGGAAAAACCAATAGTGAGCAATCAACGCCGCGATGACATTTCCCGCCAATCCGCCGATCAAACCTTCAATCGTCTTCCCAGGGCTAACTTTAGGAGCCAGTTTCCGGCGACCAAACGTTCGCCCGCTGTAATAAGCCCCTGTGTCTCCGGCAAAAACGATCATGAAAAACAGCGTCAGCAGCTTCGCGGGCAATTTCTGAATCGGGCTTTCAATGACGGTCAGGGCCACGATAAATCCACCGAGCATTGCCACATACAAAACGCCAAAAACTCTGACTGCTGCATCGGCCAGCACATGGCCGAAATCGTCTTTGTCCGAATTGCTGAAAAGCTGAACCAGTAATTCAACGATTACCAGCCCGGCCAAAATCGCCAGAATTAGTTCGTGCCGATGAAAATAAAAAGCGGCGAGAATCGCCGCCGCCGCTATCATCATCTGAGCCTGCCCGCCTGATTTGGTCAGCGAACAATACTCGTAAAGACCGAGCAATACGGCTAGTCCGGCCATCGCCGCAAACCAGATTGGCGCGCCTAACCATAAAGCGGAAAACAGAATCGGCAGAAAAATAATTGCAGTAAGAACACGAGCCATAAATTTTTCAGGAGTTGGTGGTTGGGGGAGATTGGAGTTGGGCGAGAAAAGCCACTTATCTCCAACCTAACTGCCCCCTGGATCAGGAGGCAGTGACTACAGCACGCCGGTTCTCGCTTAAGCCGCCGAAACGACGGTCGCGTTTTTGGTAATCCAAGATAGCGGTAAAAACATCAGGTCGGCGAAAATCAGGCCACAAAGTGTCGGTAACGTAAATTTCAGAATAGGCAATTTGCCAGAGCAAAAAATTGCTGACACGCATTTCTCCGCTGGTACGAATCAACAGATCAGGGTCGGGCAAATCGGCTGTGTACAAATGACGTGCGATGTCGGCTTCGGTGATGGTTTCAGGCGAACGGCCTTCGCGTTCACAGGTTGCCATCAGCTTGCGAAAGGCATCTGCCAATTCAACCCTGCCGCCGTAATTCAGCGCCACATTCAAAGTCATTCCGGTGTTGTCCGCAGTTTTGTGAATCGCCGAGCGCAGTTCAAACTGAACGGATTCGTCCAATTCGTTCATACGGCCAATGGTTTGAAATCGAATATTTTCGCGGTGAATGCTGTCGAGTTCTTTGCGCAAGTATTCTTTCAGAAAAGTCATCAACGCCTCGATTTCAAATGGCGGACGTTTCCAGTTCTCGACTGAAAAAGCATAAAGGGTCAACGCTCCGATCCCCAGCCGGGTGCAGGTATCAACCGTCGCGCGAACAGCTTCGACTCCGGCGCGATGACCGGCGACTCGCGGCAAAAAACGGCGGTTCGCCCAGCGGCCATTGCCGTCCATAATTACTGCGATGTGGCACGGCAAACGGTTGAAATCAATTTTGTTGAGCAACTGCTCGTCGCGCGAGCCTGGCTCGGTTAATCCGGAAAAATTCTGAAGCATTGTGTTTTCGCCACCATTGGTGTGGGCCGGAAAAATCTTGAAGCATTTTGTTTTGTCATCACAGGCGTGGAATTGCCTGCTCGCTGTCAAAATCCGTACAGCTTCGCGCACTGATGTTGGGGATTTTCTTTACGACGTATGTTGAATGTCTGTGTGACCTAAATTGAAATGACCGCGAGCGACCAGCGACAAATACTAATACTCGACTTTCAAAAGCGTCAACCCTTGCGCCGGAGCGGAAGCGCGAATCAATAAGCGGTCACGGTTTTCTATCAGCTCGGCAATCGAACCCGCTTTTAGACGCCCGCGGTTCAGATCAACCAAAGCCCCAATCATAGTTCTGACCTGATAACGCAAAAAACCATCGCCTGAAAAAAATATCGCCAACAGATCGCCGTCGCGCTCAAACCGAACATCGGTCACAGTTCGCACGCGAGTTTTCGTTGTGCAATCGGTTACGGTAAAGGCGGTGAAATCGTGAATACCAATCAGCGCACGCGCGTCCTCAGCCAGCTTTTCAAAATCCAGCCGATACGGGTAATGCCAGGCGTAACGACTCCAAAGCGGGTTCATCACTCCGGCAGTGAAAATCCGGTAACGGTAGGTTTTGCTTTTTGCATTTGCCCGCGCGTGAAAGTCGTCGGCAACCGGCAAAGCTTCGACAACCCGAATATCCTGCGGCAAACTGGCGTTCAACGCCCTCAGCAAAATCGATCCGCTCCATTCTTTAGTCAGGCGCAAAGAGACGACCTGACCTTCAGCGTGAACTCCTGCGTCGGTTCGCCCTGCGGCATAAACCGTCACGTGTGTGCCTGTCAGTTTTTTCAGGGCAGATTCCAATTCATCCTGAACCGTACGCAAATCAAGTTGAGATTGCCAGCCGTGGTAATCCGTTCCATCGTAAGCCAGCGTCAGTTTGTAGTTCATTCAGGCAAAATGCTTTTGAGCAAAACCGCATCGTTGATAACCAACCCTCGTTCGCAAGCCAGTGACTTGCCGTCGCGCGACCACGCAAAGCGGAAGATTTGATCCGAAGTGAAATTTGTCAGCCGCCTGGCTTCGCCGCCCTCAATCGGCTTGCTCCAGATGTTCGATGCGCCGCCAGATGTTGAAATGTATGTCAGAGATTTGCCATCCGGCGACCAACGCAAAATTGAAAATTCCGGCAACCCGGTTTTCTCGACTATGACAGGTTCGCCGCCTTCAAACGGCAACAGAGCGATCTTGCTTCGGTTGTCTTTTTCGTCCTGATAAAAACAGGCGATCAATTTTCCATCGGGAGAAATCACCGGACGCCACATCATTTTTTGGCTCAACTGGACGGACTCTCCGCCCTCAATCGAAACTTTCCACAATGCAGACCTGCCGCTGGTCGAAGAGCTATAAATCACCCACCGACCATCCGGCGACAAACTTGGGAAAACATCACCGCGCCCGCGAGTCAGCTGTTTGGGATTGCCGCCGTCTGCATCCATTCGCCAGATGTGACTGCTGCCTGCGCGTTCGGAAACGAAAACGATATGCCGCCCATCCGTTGCAACCACGGGCATGATGTCCATTTGAGTGTCGCGTGTAAGCTGCCTCTGCTGCTTGCCGTCAGCAGTGGTACTCCAAACATCCAGGTTGCCGCTGGCGTAAGCAGCGAAAATTAACTGCCCATCCGGAGTCCAGTCCAGCCCGAAGCGTTCGCTGTAATTATCACCAAATCCTGATTTGATCTGAGTGGCCTGGCCTGCATCAAAACTGCCCCCAACTTCCGGAACGATCCAGATGCTTGAGACTCGATCAGAGCGCCGCGAAACCAGCAGGTTGGAGTCTGCAGAAATCCCAACGCCTTCGTAACTGGTCATATCGTTCGTCACTCGGCGCACTTCGCCTTTTGGATAAGTCAGCAGGTAAAGCTGATCGCCGTAAACCGCCGAAGTCCGCCGCCAAGCGCTGAAAATGACCCCGCTGCCGTCTCCCAGCCAGGCTACCTGACCGATGCTTGACCAGGTTTGATCGCCAATCGGCCGAGCCGAGCCGTCTTCGATATTCACTGCCAGCACCTGACCAATTGATTCACCCGGCGTAACCGATCCAGCCGCAACGGCTATCGTCCGCCCATCGGGCGACCAAGAAGGCCCCTGAAGCGCCAGCGAATCAGGACGTTTTTTCGTCAGCAGTTTGCGGTCTTCCGAACCGTCGAGTTTGGCAACAATCAACGAAACGTCACGTTGAGGAGGGTTGTTGCGTATGAACGCGAAGTACTGGCCGTTCGGAGAAAACGTTACAGGGCTGTCCACGTCGTTCATCACTTCGCGCGGAGTGCCGCCCAGCAACGGAACTTGATATAACTTGCCGACCAATCCTCCACGAGGATTGGCGACGTAATAAATGAAATTGTCATCCGGCGAAAAGGTCACTCCGCCAAAAACGTTTTCCGCGGGCGCAATGATCTGAGTCGCACTGTCCGCCGCCACTTGCCTGACCCACAAACTTTGCAGAACGCCGTCCTCCGCCACATAAGCGACATATTTACCATCGCGCGAAATCGTTGATTGCAGTGCTTTGCCTGAAGTCGTCAGCTTGGCCGGAATGATCTGCCGAAAAGCCGTTTTGCCATGATTGTTCGAGCGGCGATAAGCGACATAAAGCGCTCCGGCTAAAATCGCCAAACTGACTGCCAGTAACCCAACCGTCGCCAGCAATCGTTTTCGGCTGAATGTCACTGGTTCAATATCGGCGGGCTGCAGCAGCGTTTCGCCAATCGCTTCAAGTTTTATTGGCTCAACGGAGGCATGACCGTTTACCGCGAAACTCAAAACCGGTTCTTCCGTGACCGTCTTTACGTTGGCGGCAAATCTGTAACCGCGTTTGGGAATGGTTTCGATGAACTGGCCATCGCCGTTTCCGTCGCCCAGCGCACGGCGAATTTGTGAGATATTTTGGGTCAGATTGCTCTCTTCAACAAAGGTGTCAGGCCAGAGCAATTGCATCAATTCTTCTTTGCCAACAATCCGTCCGCTGTTTTCAACCAGCGCCAACAAGGTGTCAAAAACCTTCGGCGACAGTGGAACCGTGCGACCTTCACGCATCAACAATCGTTCGCCCGCATCCAAATGAAAAGGGCCGAATTCGTATAACTGCTTTAACTGCTTATTCATAACCAACCCGAGAAAGGTCTTCGGAACTCGTTTGCAAGCCGCTTGGAAACCGCTCAGTCAATTTTGAGAGTTTCTTTAAGACTTACAGTTTCGTGTTTCGCTAAATATCCCAGCGCAGCGGAGATCAGTTGGGATCAATCGGACGGCTTTAAGGATTGGTCGCGCAATTCGTCGCCCGGTGGATTCCATTCACGGTCAAGGCTGCGCGCATTCTAGTCCCGCTCATCGGGACTCACAACCTCGCCTGCGGACCAGCCAGAAGCGAAGGCAAATCGGACGACTCAAACCCAAGCTTTTTGGTTGGCACTGCGGGCGGCGCAATTTCAATAATTTGTGGCTTGGCGGATTACCGAGGTGGTTTGTTGGAATTCGCCATATCACCAGTTCCAGTAAGCTTCTGCCAATCAGTTTCTGCTCGTATGGTTATTAATTTTTCCGCTGAAAGATGAAAACAAAGAAGACAAAAGCAGGCGAGCAATTGAAACTAACCTTTCAAATGCTCGCCTGAACTTTTCATCAACCCAGCCAGTTTCTTTCAGATATAGCCTGAAGCCGCCAGCCTGAAACTATTGAAAATAAACTGATTCTGCCTTTCATAACAAAGTCTGCCGCCGGTTTTCGGCTTAAACAGTCGCAGATAACAGGCATCCGAACTCAATTCAATATATTGAGTTCCCTCTAAAAGCCGAACACTATATTTTGCGCCTGGAGATTCCAACTCGCGCTCTTGACAGCAATTCTAACCAAGCCAGCACTGGCTATTTTTCACGCACAGAGGTTTTCACGTGGAACGGCGCGGGTTTCGCGCCGTTCCACACTCTAAACCGCCTGCTGGCAAGGTCAAAACCGTCTCACGACCAAATTCATTGGCGACTGCCCGGCTTAATCGCCGTCGAACCTTCCCTGCACATCGGACATTCTTCAGGTTTGTAAGTCGGCACTTCCAGCACGGCCAAAGCGTGACGCGGAACTCCCAAATCAACAGCACCGCCACTGCGGTCAATCAGCGAACCTGCTCCGACCGTCACTCCCCCCAGAGCCGCGACGACTTCCATAACTTCGCGTGTCGAACCGCCGGTTGTGACAACGTCTTCGACAACCAGACAGCGTTCACCCGGTTTGATCGAAAAACCTCTGCGCAAAGTCATAACCTTTTCCTGCCGCTCTGTGAAAAGCGAGCGAACTCCCAAAGCGCGAGCGACTTCGTGAGCGACGAAAACTCCGCCCAGCGCAGGGGCAATCACCAGATCAATTTGGCCGATGCCTAAATCGGCTTTGGCTTTGGCGGCCAGTTCGGCGCAGAGTTTTTCAGCCACCGATGGATGCTGCAACACCAACGCGCATTGCAAATAACGCGAACTGTGCAACCCCGAACTGAGCAAAAAATGGCCTTTCAGCAAAGCCTGATTCTCTTCAAAAATAGTCAGCACTTCTTCTGTAGTCATAAATGTTGTCCTATAAAAATATAGCGATAAGGAAAATGGCGAAAGACTTCCAGGCGCAGATTAGCGACATGTTCAATTTCTGTGATGTCTGTATCGCCGAAACCGCGCAGCACAGAAAGCGCCGCATCGTTCCGCACCAGCCGATTGCCGGTAAAAATTCTGGTCAAAGCCTTGATCGTGTAATACGCCAGCGGGTGTCGCCGCAAATCATTGACCAGAAAAGCCTTACTCGCTACGCGGGCGAAACTTTTCAGCAGCCGCGCTGCCGCAGGAGTTTCAAAGTGGTGTAAAAACAGCGAAGCCAAGACAAAATCAAAGCTGCCATCTGCAAACGGCAAATTCAGCGCGTCGCCGCAGACGGTTTTGATTTCAGGGTAAGCGGCGGTTTGAGTTTTGGCTTCGCACGCTGCGATTTCATTTAAATCCAGTACGACAAATTCAATCTGCACTCCACGCTGGCGGGCCCAATCAACGATCTTCGTCGGAATATCGGCGGATCCAGTCCCCACATCCAGCAATCGAATCCGTTTCCGCCCAGTAGCGGCAATTGCTTCAATCATTGGAAACAAGTGCTTGAACAAAGCCCGCCGCCCTCCCAGCCAGCGGTTGATGCGCCGCAAATCGGCCAGGCTTTCAACAAACTCATGGTCGCTGAACTCCGAGCCGTCAATTAACTCGGCTTCGGTGCTACGCTTGGCAAAACTTCTGGTGAAAGCGTCGAACATATTTTACCGCCTGATATTCCAGCTTACCGTTTGGAGTTTACAGTTCGCAATTCGCAGTTTACCGTGTCGCTCCAATCTCACAATTAAAACAAGCCGTGTCAGTAGCCTGCCGTCAGGAAGGGCCAAAGCTTCAAGGGAAGCCCTTGCTCACGCGCGGGCTACTGACACGACATAAAGTTCTAAATCCAACAAAAACTGGAAAGCGGAAAAACCTATGTCGAACAAATTGAACCTGGAAGAACACATTTCTTCCAAACTGAAAAAGCAAAGCTATGTCACGCAGATGTTTGAAATCATTGCCCCGCGTTATGACTTCATCACGGTCTTTCTTTCATACGGAATGGATCGCGGATGGAAGCGCGAACTAATCGAAAAGCTGAACATCAAAGGGGACGAAAAAGCTCTGGATTTGGCTTGCGGAACCGGCGACATCACCTTTGCACTGGGAGAAAAATTGCCATCAGGCAATGCCACTGGGCTGGACATCACCAAGGGAATGATCGAAATCGCCAACAAAAAGCTGGGCGAAAAAGGTGTCAACAACGTGTCGTTCCAGCTTGGCGACATTATGAGCATGCCTTTTGCCGATGGCACTTTCGATTACGTGACCTGCGGTTACGCACTGCGAAACGTGCCGGATGTCGAACTGGCACTGGTTGAAATCAAACGTGTAATGAAACCCGGCGGGCGATTTATCTCGCTGGATTTCGCAAAGCCCAACAATCGAATTTACCGCTGGCTTTACTTGAATTACCTGATCGTAGTCGGTTCGATCACAGGCATTTTGCTGCACGGAGACGCGGACGTTTACCGTTACATCCCTGAAAGCCTGAAGCGTTATCCCGGTCAATACGGAGTTCAGGAAATAATGAACCGAGTCGGGTTCAACGAAACCGGCTTCAAGGAATACGGCGGCGGAATTATGTCGCTGAATTTCGGAACAAAGCCAAGCTGAAAAACTTAGACAGGATTTACAATATTGATCTGGTTTGCCATCCCAATCCAGTTAATTCTGTAAATCCTGTCTACCTGCTTTGAAGCCATTAGGCCTCGAATCTTTTTACCACCATTGCTGAGTTCTTAGACCCGAATCCTATGCAATTGCACAGCGCGGTTTTGATGTCCGCCGGGCGAGTCACATTCGCAACGTAATCCAGATCGCATTCGGGATCGGCTTCGTCCAGATTGATCGTCGGCGGCAAAAAGCCTCCGTTCATTCCGCCAATCGTCGCCATCAAACCCGCTGCGCCAGAAGCTCCCTGCGGATGACCGATCATGCTTTTGGTCGCGCTCATCGGAATTTTGTAGGCCAGATCGCCAAAAGCATTTTTGACCGCACGAGTTTCAATGCGGTCGTTCAGCTTGGTCGAAGTGCCATGCAAATTGATGTAATCAATCTCTTCGGGCATTACGCCCGCGTCAGCCATAGCCAGCGTCATCGCCCGCGCAGGTTCAACACCGCTTTCGTCCAATTGAACCCGGTGATGAGCGTCGCAAGTCGAACCGTAACCGACGATTTCGGCGTATATTTTCGCGCCGCGTTTTTGGGCATGCTCCAGTTCTTCAAATACAAACAGGTAACCGCCTTCACCGATGACAAAACCGTCGCGGTCTTTGCTGAACGGACGCGAACCGCGTGTCGGTTCTTCATTCCACGATGGCGTCATCACTTTCAGCATGCAAAAACCCAGCATGAAGCTGTGCGCCAGCGGGGCGTCAACTCCGCCACAAAGAACTGTGTTGATGCGTCCGAGCGCGATGTTTTGCACAGCGTAATTCATCGCATCGGTCGAGGAAGTGCAACCGGTTGAGACCAGATGACTGAAGCCTTTAATGCCGAACGGCATTGAAAGCTCAGACGGCAACGAACCCGGGGTCGCAGTTGGGACGGTGTAAATGCTGGCGCGCTTGGCTTCGTTGCCGAAGTAATAGCGGTACTGTTTTTCGATGAAGCTCAAAGAAGCTCCGCCGCTGCCAAGCACAATGCCAATGTCGCGTTTTTCATCCAGCGACATTTCGCGCGGATTCAACCCGGCGTCGGCGAATGCCAGCTCAGCCGAGGCAATTGCATAAGCCACAGCGTGCGAAACGTGCTGCCGATCTTTCGGAGAAATGAAATCGTCGGAGTTGAAATCTTTTACTTCGGCGGCGATCTGAACAGGCAGATCATCCGCCTCGAAGCGCGTGATGCGAGCAACGCCGCTGCGCCCGGTTCTGATGGATTGCCAATACTGCTCTTTGCCTATGCCAATAGGAGTGACGCAGCCGATACCAGTGACGACAACGCGCCGTAACGTTTTGGGAGGTTTCATATTTTTGTTCTCGCTTGAATGAAGGATGTAAAGAGTGCGAACGACAGCTTAACGCCTGGCGGCGGATTCGCCAAATTGTGACGGCTGATGAATCTGTATCAGGCGAGGCTCTTAAACGTCGTAATCAATCACCACCGGAGCGTGATCGGAAAAGAATTGGTCGGCGTGAATAATGGGCGAATGCGCCACTTTGTTTAGTCCAGGCGTAGTGAAATGGTAATCCAGCCGCCAACCCACGTTGTTTGCGCGAGCGTTGCCGCGATTCGACCACCAAGAATAATGAACGGCTTCCGGCCCTACCAGGTGGCGAAAAGTGTCGTGGTAGCCGACCTCCAAAAACCTGGTCAGCCATTCGCGCTCTTCCGGCAAAAAGCCCGAGTTCTTTTGATTGCTGCGCCAGTTTTTCAAATCAATCTGCTGGTGAGCGACGTTGAAATCTCCGCAAAAGACAAAATCGCGCCTGCTCTTCCGCAGCCGCTGGCAATGCAGCAGGAATTCATCCATAAACTTCAGCTTGATGGCCAATCGTTCAGGGCTGCTGGTTCCCGAAGGAATGTAGGTTGAAACGACGCTCAATTTGCCAAAGTCGGCTTGCAGCACTCGGCCTTCACTGTCGAAGACGCAATTGATTCCGCGCGTGACCTTCTTCGGTTTGGTTTTGGAGAGTACGGCAACTCCGCTGTAGCCAGGCTTTTCCGCCGGATACCATTCCGCGTGATAGCCGAGAGATTGCCATTCCGCCGGAATTTGCGCAGGCATGGCCCGCACTTCCTGAAGGCAAATCACGTCCGCTCCAGTTGCAGCCAGCCAGTCCACCACGCCTTTTGTAGTCGCCGAACGAATTCCATTTACGTTGAGTGTGAGTATGCGCATAAGTTTTGATGATGGCTGACAGAGCTATACGATTTCGATGGTGATCCCAGTAAAGCGGTTAAGTCGCTGATCGTTGGTTAGAAAAACGTCGCAATTGGAAACCACAGCGGCAGCCAGATGCAGCGAATCAGGAGTTTTGAAATTGAACTGCGCGCGGATTTCCGTGGCTTTATCAACCACATCACGAGTCAGCGGCACAATTTCGGCAATGGTGTTGTCGAAGTAATCGTCAAAATCCTGTAGCAAGGTCAGATTGCCATCGCGCATTGGTTTGACCCGACATTCCAGCCTCGCCATCTCGCTTGTAATTGGAATTACCCCAAGCCTAGCTAGAACGGCATCTACCCGCTGGGCAAAGAGCGGAGAAGTTTCAACCGTGTAAACGATAGGAGCGGTGTCCAGGTAATAACGCATCAGTCATTCCAGCTATCACGTTCGGCCTGAATATCAGCGTCAATTTCTTCGCGTGTGCGTGGCTGATGCCCTCGTGCGCGTTGGCGTTCACGGATTTCCGCAATGACTTCGCCGTGTGGACGCTTTGGCGTTGGAGCAAGCGGTTCAACAGACAGCCGCACTTTTCCCTGCACCATTGGCAGAGATTCGTCCAGCGTTACAGTGTGATCGTCCGTCAGTGTGCCTGTTACGATGTAAGCAGTTTCCATTGGTTTTTACCTCGGCGGCGATTATAAGCTGAGAAAACCGGATGCGTGAATCTGGTTTCGTCATTCCGCCTTCGTCATTCCCAATGCCGCACTCAATTCCGCCACTTCGCCATCCCGCCGATGGTAGCCCATCTCTTCGATCATCGCCTTGGCCGTCTCCCAAGCCTTGCGCGCCGAGTCTCGGTCGCCAGTGGCCAAGCTCAGACGAGCGAATTCCAGATAACAATCGGCCAAGTGCAAGCGCATCTCCCCACGTTCAGCGATGGTGAAGGCTTCGGCCAGATCGCGGCGCGCTTGATCGAATTCCTCCGCCACTCGTGCCCATTCCGCGCGCGCCAGCAAACCACGCACAAGAAATTCCTGATGCCCTGCCTGCCGTAATCCGTCTACAGCGTAGCGCAACAAGACCGCGGCCTGCGCCCTTGCCTGTAAAAGATGGACGCGCGCCAATGCAAGTTGTCCTAATGCAATGTCGAACACCCACTGCTCACTTTCTGCAATCTTCGTAGTTAAATCTATTCGCTTACGAGCTTCAGGCACTTTGCCCAATGTAAATAATAAATCGTGGTGCAAATAGCCACGCATCGAGTAAAGGAATGGATGGCTAGGATCTCTTTCCTTTTGTATCGCTTCGGACTCGCTAAAGGCTGCTTCAGATTCTATATACTGACCTGCTTGGTGGAGAACATCAGCTAATCTGGAACGGCTGACCATTCGCTGAAAACTGTTCTTGCTTCGATCAGCCAACGTAACACTTTGTTTAGCCTTATCCAGCGCGAGCGATACCCGCCCCAGGGT
>JBGAPB010000080.1:0-21739 GCA_044221525.1 Blastocatellia bacterium
GATTGGATTGCAAACAATGAAGCTGGCGGTTTGCACATCTCCGCAACCGGTTTTGCTGATCGTGATTGGGCCGGTGACGGCTCCGACGGGAACAGTTGCAGTCAGTTGGGTTGGGCTGTTTACCGTGAATTGAGCCGTGATGTTGTTTGTAAATTTGACCGAAGTTACTTCGGTCAAATTCACAAACAACGTCACGGCTCAATTCACGGTGAACAGCGCCACCCAATTGACGGCGACCGTTCCCGTCGGAGCCGTCACCGGCCCAATCACCATCAGCAAAACCGGTTGCGGAGACGCGCAAACCGCCAGCTTCATTGTTTGCAATCCAATCACCATCAATCCGGCAGCCCTTTCACCAGGAACTGTCGGGCTTGCTTACAATCAGGTGTTGACAGCCAGTGGAGGCACGGCGGCTTATGGTTATGCTGTAACCACTGGAGCCTTGCCCAGCGGATTGACGCTTTCGACCAACGGAACAATCTCAGGCGCGCCAATCGTTTCTGGCACATTCAACCTTACTGTCACCGCCACTGACGCCAATGGTTGCAATGGCGCCAGGACATATTCACTGGTCGTCTCTTGTCCAACGATAACGTTATCGCCAACGACTTTGCCCAATGGCTTGGTCGGGTCGGCTTATAACCAGACAATCACAGCCACCCCCACATTGAATACAGGCAGTTACAGTTACACCGTCAGCGCTGGCAATCTGCCCGCGGGTTTGTCGCTGAATCCCGCCACCGGAGCAATTACCGGAAACCCGACGACTGGAGGAACATCAAATTTCACAATCACCGCGCTCGGTTTGGGATGCAGCGGCAATCAGGCTTACTCGCTGTTCATACAGCCGCTCTGCCCGACCGTCACCGGTATCAATCCAACCAGTGGAGTTGTCGGAGCCAGCGTCACAATCACCGGCACGAACCTGACCGGAGTGGATTCGGTGAAGTTTGCCAGCGGTGTTTCAGCGATGTTCACGGCTGTCAGTAATACTCAAATTACGGCGACGGTTCCGACCGGAGCTGTGACCGGGGCAATCACCGTCAGCAAACAGTTTTGTTCAGACGCGACTTCGGCGGTTTACACGGTTTTGCCGACTCCGACGATTACCTTTGCCATGCCGCCCACGTTGATCGGCCTTGGCAGAACGGCTGGATACACAGTTACGATCAGCCCGGCATTGCCTACGGCCATCAACTTGTCCCTGAGTTCATCCAATCCTGATGTCGCCGCTGTGCCGTTGAATCCCTCGATTCCAGCCGGACAGACTTCGGCGCAATTCAGCGTGGTTGGAGGTTCGGCGGGAACAGCAACCATTACAGCCGCTGTTCCTGCTCTGTACGGAGGCGGCAGTGCCCTGTCCAACTTGACCGTCGTTGCCGGGTTTGAAGGCGATGTTTCACCCAGACCGAACGGAGACGTAAACGGACAAGTCACCACCACAGATTGGAATCAAGTTGGTCGCTTTATCGCCGGGTTGGATTCCGTCGCCCTGGGCAGCGAGTTTCAGCGAGCCGATTGCGCTCCGCGTGGGACGTTGGGCGACGGCCTGTTGACGGCCAGAGATTGGGTACAAGCCGGACGGTATGCCGCCGGGCTTGATCCAATTGTCGGAATGGGCGGCCCGACTGCGCCAACCCCGTCCGCCGCGAACGAAGATTCGTCTTCATTCAATGCCGCAGCGGCTTCACTGGTTCGCGCTGAAATGGTCCAGAACAAATCGCTGTCAGTCGGCAAAGACCAGCAAGTCATCAAACTAACAGCACAAGGCGGTGAAAACGCGCTCAGTTTCAGTTTGATGTTCCAGCCGTCGTTATGGAAATTCTCGATTGCCGAGTTGACCGATGAAACGGCTGGCGCAACCTTGATCGTCAACCGCGAACAGGCGGCTGAAGGAAGGCTGGGATTTATGTTCGCTTACCCAACCGGCAAAACTCTTTCGGCTGGCCAATACAATCTGTTCACGGTGACTTTTGAACCTGTGACAAATTCCGCCGAATCGCTGTTCGTCGGTTTCGGCGATTATCCGACAGCGCGCGAAATCAGCGACGCAAGCGCCAATCGTTTGCCGTCAAGCTTTGCCGCCGATTACAGCTTTGCCGGTTTGGCAGCGTGTTCAAACGTTTCCGCCGCCAGCTTTGCCGCCGACCGTTTGGCAGGTGAACAAATTGTCGCGGCGTTCGGCTCTGACCTGGCAACAATGGTGGCGACGACGCCGACTTTGCCGTTGCCGACTTCACTTGCTGGAACTTCTGTAAGAATCACCGACAGCAAAGGCGTCGAACGTCAGGCCGGGTTGTTCTTTGTTTCGCCCGGGCAGATCAATTACCTGCTACCCGCAGGTTTGGCTGAAGGCGTTGCTCGTGTGACTATCTCGACCGCAGGCAAAACATCAGTCGGATTGATTGACGTTGCGCCAATTGCTCCAAGCCTGTTCGCCGCCAACTCCGACGGGCAAGGACTGGCCGCTGCAGTGCTGCTGCGCGTTCGCGCCGACGGTTCGCAGAGTTACGAACCTGTCTCGCAATTCGATTCGGCAAGCAAACGCTTCGTCGCCGTGCCGATTGAATTCGGCGGATCAGGTGAACAACTCTTTCTCTTGTTGTACGGAACCGGGCTTCGTCACCTTGAAAGTCGTACGATCAAGGCTAAGGTTGGAGACGCAGAAGCTCCGACGCCATTTGCCGCAGCAGTGGCAGGCTTCGCTGGACTGGATCAAATCAACCTGAACTTGCCGCGAAATTTGACCGGGCGCGGCGAGGTTGAAATTAAACTGACGATTGACGACCGTCCGACCAATGCGGTCAAAGTCGTTATCCGTTGATCGAATAAGTAGCGCGAACCGTCGGCTTGCGTCTTTCCGTGGCTGCTATACGTAACAACTCGGTGGTCTACGATTGGCTTTTGACCGAGACGCAAACTGGCAGTTCGCGCTACAATTTTTTTATGACCAAAGAAGAAGCTCGCGCACAATTTACCGAAATCGTTGCTTGTGATGAGGACAAGCTGGAACTTGATCGCGCCGCGTTGTTGATTGCCGCCGAAGAATATCCGCGTTTGAATGTCGAAGAATATCTTTCGCTGCTGGATGAGTTTGGCGAACAGGCCCGTGCCCGTGACGATTTTTTCGCCAATCCGCTTAACCGGGTCATGCGATTGAGCAATATGCTGTTCGATGAATTCGAATTTCGAGGCAATGCCGGGAATTATTACGACGCCCGGAACAGCTTTTTGAATGATGTAATTGACCGGCGGATCGGCATCCCGATAACTCTGTCGGTGTTGATGATCGAAGTCGCCCGACGGATTGGTTTGAGGATGTTCGGCGTGGGAATGCCCGGTCATTTCATCGTCAAGTACATTGACGATGAGCAGGAAATTTTTGCCGATCCTTTTCACGGCGGACGCATCGTGAACGAAGATCGTTGCCGCCAGATGGTTGAAGAGATGTACAGCGGCCAGATGTCTTTTCACCCATCGTTTCTGCGCGCAGTCACAAAAAAACAAATCCTGTCGCGAATGTTGCAAAACCTGAAAGGCGTTTACTCCCAGGCCAGAGACCATTTCAAAACCCTGGGCGTGACTGAGCGAGCATTGTTGATAACGCCTGATTCAGCGACTGAAATTCGTGATCGTGGGTTGAGCTGTTTTGCACTGGGAAGATATGTCGAAGCCCGCGCAGATTTTGAGACTTACCTGCACCGGGAACCGCAAGCCGATGACGCCGCCAGAATAAAATCCCTGTTGGCGCAGTTGCGACAACGTCAGGCTCAGTTGAATTGATTTCGGCAAAAACCCTGCTCTGCCGCCACTGCTACCGTTTCTGCACCGCCTGCTAATAAAAAAAGCCGCAGACCGAATTCGGTCTGCGGCTTTTTTTGTTTCACATCAGTTGCCGGTTTGTTGGCAGTGGTTGTTCGGATCTGTGCCGTTCATCAGTACCAATATGGCAGCGATTCTGGCCATGTCATTCTGACGGTTTTCGATCAGTGACAACCTGGCTTCATTCAAGATGTCCTTGAGCGGCGTCGTTCTGGTCAAGATCGCTCCATTGTCCAGTTGCACCTGGTCGAAAGTAACGCCGTAACAGAGCAACGGGCTGTTCATTACGCCAGGAGAACTGCCGCCATTTACAGCCGCCAGACTGATCTGGGTGGCAACGTATTGTTGGTTGAGCATGGCCATTGGAGAACTGCCTCCGCGCAATGCCCGACGAACATCAATCAAGTTGCTCTGAATAGAAACCGGATTATTGAAATTGACTCCACCAACGATGATGCTGCCATTGGGCAGGCGGTTGATGTTAATCACGTAATAAGTCGCCGACTGCATGCAGGTCGTCTGGCAACTCAACGCCGTGATCGGGAAAGACAGACTGTTTGATCCGCCTCCGCCTGGAGCCGGATTGACAACAACTATGTCAGCCGAGCCGGCATTGGCCACCTGCTCAGCCGCAATTTGCACTCTCAATTCAGTCGGACTGACAAAAGTCGTCGGGCGCGCCACACCGCCAAAAACCACAAACGCTCCCGGTACGAAATTCGTCCCCGTCACTGTCAGCGCAAAATCGTTATCACCTGCAATCGCTCCGTTCGGGCTGAAGCTGATCAGCGTCGGCACAGGGTTTGGAGTTGAACTGATCGCCAGTGTCAAACTGTTCGATGAGCCTCCGCCCGGAGCCGGGTTCGTTACGGTGATAATCGCCGAACCAACATTGGCCACGTCAGCAGCCGAAATTTGAGCGAACAATTGCGACGCGCTGAAAAACGCTGTTTGACGCGGGCTGCCATTGATATTGACAACCGCGCCCGGAACAAAATTCGCTCCGTTTATTGTCAGCGTGAAATTCGGACTGCCCGCAGCCACAACTGACGGAATCAGACTGGTCAGCACAGGCACGGGATTGGGTGGATTGATCGTAAAGTTAAGCGGGTTGGATGTGCCGCCACCCGGAGCCGGATTGGTCGCCGTGACGACAGCCGTTCCCTGATTGGCAACATCGGCAGCAGTGATTTGCGCTCGAAGCTCAAGACTGCTGACAAACAAAGTCGTCCGCGGACTGCCATTCCAATTGACCACGGCGTTCGGCACGAAATTTTCGCCGCCAACAACCAGCGTAAATGCTCCGCTTCCGGCAATCGTCGAATTCGGAGTCAACGCCAACAGAATCGGAGACGGGTTCGGTTGCGAGGTGACACGGAACAGGCGTTGACTGGAAGTGCCTCCGCCCGGAGCCGGGTTGACGACAAAAATCGTCACATTGGCCACCGTCGCCACATCAGCCATCGAAACCGGGATCGTCAATTGAGTAGTGCTGACAAAAGTCGTCGGGCGCGGTGCGCCGTTCCATTGCACAACCGATCCTGGAACGAAACCAACGCCGTTTACTATTAGCGTGAATGCCTGGCTGCCGACTGCAACCGCGTTCGGCACAATCTCAGTCAACTCCGGAACCGGATTGTTGACCGACAGCGTCACGGAGTTCGATGTGCCTCCGCCCGGCGGAAGGTTAAACACCGTAATGTTCAACACACCTGCGTTCAAAACATCAGAGGCTGGAATCGTCGCCAATAGCTGATTGCCGTTGACGAAGATTGTCTGCCGATCTGCGCCGTTCACTCGAACGACAGAGCCATTGATAAAGCCGCTGCCGTTGACCGCCACCACAAAACTGGGGCTGCCTGCGGCCACAGTGGTCTGGCCTATGCTGGTGATAACAGGAGCCGGACTGTTGATTGCAAAGTTCGCAATGTTTGAAGTTCCGCCGCCCGGCGCCGGGTTGAACACAACGACAGATGCGACGCCTCCGCCAGTGATCAAACCGGCTGGAACAATCGCGGTCAATTGCGAGCTTGTGACCAGAGTCGTCAGCAAATCAATGCCGTTGAACCTGACCACTGAATTAGTCACGAAGTTGACTCCGCTAACCACCAACGTGAAATCTCCGCTGCCAGCCGAAGCCGAATCAGGGCTGATGCTGGTGATGCGCGGAACTGGATTAACAACGTTCAGCGTCAATGGGCCGGACATACCTCCGCCGGGTGCCGGGTTGAAGACTGCAATATTCAGCGCGGCTGCGCCCGCAACATCTTCCGCTGAAATCTGCACGGCCAGGGTCGTGTCGGAAACAAAGTCCGTCGGGCGATCCTGACCATTGACCCTAACAATTGAACCGTTGACGAAGCTGGTTCCGGTGACCACCAGCGTAAAGCCAGGGCCGCCAGCCAGAACCGAATTCGGGCTGATTGAATTGATACGCGGCAGCGGGTTGCGCGGGCGAACCGGCAAACCGACCGTGTTTGAAGTGCCGCCTCCAGGTGGAGGAGTGACCACCTGAATATTTAGTGTCGTAGTGTTGGCCAACTCTGCGTTCGTCAATTGGCAGGTCAACTGGGTGTTGCTGACAAAAGTCGTGATGCGAGCGGAACCATTAACCGTGATCTGCGAACCGATGACAAAGCCGGTTCCGATGACTGTCAATTGCTGTCCAGCGCTGCCTTCGGCAATTGCACTGGGTTGCAGCGAACTGATGGACGGCACCGGATTAACAACAGTCAAAATGACTTCGTTTGACGTGCCTCCGCCCGGAGCAGGCGACACCACGCGAATAATCGGGCCGTTTGCTCCGGCAATGTCTTCAGCCAGAATCTGCGCCGTCAGTTTAGTCGCACTGACAAAGGTCGTGACGCGGTTGGCTCCATTGAATTGCACCGTGGAGCCGTTGACGAAACCGGTTCCGTTGACGGTTAGCACAAAAGCTCCTGTGCCAGCTCCAACCGTGCTTGGGCTGATCGAAACGATCACAGGCACCGGATTCGGCGGAGTGTTGATGGCAAACGTCAATGTATTCGATTCGCCGCCTCCAGCCGGTGGAGTAAAGACCGTCACCAGCGCATTGCCCACCGAAGCCAGATCATCCACCGTGATTTGAGCCTTCAACTGAGTGCTGTTGACGAAAGTCGTCGCACGCGGTTGGCCGTTCCAGCGAACGACAGAATCCGTGGCGAAGTTGGTTCCGGTAACAGTCAACTCTATGCCCGGCGTTCCAGCCAAAGCATTGTTGGGAGCCAGCGAAGTTATGCGCGGCAACGGACGCGCCTGTGGATTGATTGTGAACGTAACTGCGTTTGATAAGCCGCCTCCAGGAGACGGGCTGAACACAGTTACCGTTGAGGTTCCGACATTGGCAATGTCCGCGGCGGTGATTTGCGCCGCCAACTCAGTCACGCTGATGAAAGCCGTCACGCGATCTGAATCGTTCCAACGAACAACCGAACCCGGAGCGAAATTGGTTCCAGTCACGTTCAACTGGAATGCTGGGCCTCCCGCAACAGCCGAACTTGGGCTAAGCAGCGTGATCGTTGGTGGGGCAAAGTTGACCGTCAGCGGAGCAGAATTCGACGTACCACCAGCCGGAGCCGGATTGAACACGGTAATTGCCGCCGTCCCCCCATTGATAATGTCACCGGCCTGAATCGTAGCGCGAAGTTCAGTTGCCGAAACAAAGGTCGTTGCCCGGTCGGCATTGTTGAATCGAACGACCGAAGCCTGAACAAAGCCAGTGCCAGTCACCGTCAATGTGAAGCTGGCTCCACCTGACATAACCGCGCTCGGGTTGAGGGCAGTAATTGCCGGAACCGGATTCGGCGGAACATTGATGGTCAGCAACAATGCATTCGACGTTCCTCCACCAGGCGAAGGCGTGAAGACCGTGATACTGGCCGTTCCTGGCGTGGCAATGTTGGCAGCGGTAACAAGCGCTGTCAGTTGAGAATTGCTGACGAAAGTCGTCTCCAACGGATTGCCGTTGAATCGAATAACCGAACTCTGGGCGAAGTTGGTTCCGTTGACCGTCAACGTAAAGTCATTGCTGCCGCCCATTATCGAAGTCGGGTTGATCGAAGTTATACGCGGAATTGGAGAGGGCGTGGAAATCGTGAAGTTAACCGAGTTCGACGCGCCTCCGCCCGGAGCCGGGTTGACCACACGAACCGTTGCCGTTCCAGCCGCGGCAATATCCTGAGCCGGAATCTGCGCGGTCAGTTGCGTGTCACTGCCAAAAGTCGTAATGCGGTTGCTGCCGTTCCATTGAACGGTCGCGCCCGGCACGAAATTGGTTCCGCTAACCGTCAGGTTGAATCCCTGTCCTCCAACCGCAGCAGCATTTGGACTGATTGTCGTAACAGTCGGCACAGGATTAACGATGTTTATATTCAGCGAATTCGACGTGCCACCACTAGGCGCGGGGTTTTGAACACGAACGCTGATTGAACCGGTTTCGGTAATATCCTGAGCCAGAATTGTCACTCGAACCTGCGTCAGACTGACAAATTCCGTGAACCGTTGGGCGGTCACACCGTTGACTGTCACGCTGGCGATTGCACCATTGAGCAGATTATTTCCGGTCAAAGTGGCGACAAAGTTTCCGCTACCAGCCAAAACAGAATTAGGTGCCACACTGGTCAGAGTCGGAGTCTGACTGATTTGCGGATCAAGTGTCACGACACCGGCATCAAACGTCGTCGGCAAAACGTTTGCCGACGCATCAACAACTTCGCGCGCAATCGGCAGATCGCCGAAACCAATGGTCGTCGAGTTTACAGAGCTTGAAGCCGGAACGCTGAAAGTCAGCGTGACAAGCTGGCGCGTGCCTGCGGCAAAAGTCTGGCCACTGGAAAGCGCAATGCCTATGCCAACACGTCCCAAAGCTACCTGTCCGGTATTGACGTTCAGCGCGGCGCCCTGGGCATCAGTGCCTATGGTGGCACGGACAAAAGTTAGTTGTGTAGCGTCGAAGTTAGCGGTGAAACCAACCGCGTTTTCGTTGCCCAGAGAATTCAATTCAACAACTGCCGTATTTTCCTGGCCTCGAACAAATGTCACAGGCACAACGCGTATGCTGCGGTTCTGTTGCTGTTCGTCTGCGGCAAAAGAGGATGATGCAGAACCTGGTTCAACAATCTTTTCAAAGACATTGCCCAGCTCACCCAAAGCGGCAACAGCGGCACTTGCTCCGCCTGCGGCTGCGATTGGCTCCAAACCGGAAGCGTAACGCCCCGCCAAAACCCAATCGGCAATCGTCAATCGTCCGTCACCAAGCGAATTTTTAGGTGCAACATCAGCTCGCTGGAATTCACTGCCATCGGCTGGCTCATCCAGGCCGCTGGCGAAACGTCCGACCTGAACCCAATCGGCGGTCGAAACCGAACCGTTGCCGCTCGGACGCGGGGTCACATCGCCTTCAAAACCTGGCGTGATGACAACATTACCAGCAGCATAAGTTCCGATAACAGCATTGCCGCCCGTATCTGTAACTCCACGAACAACCGGATCATCTCCAAATTCGACAACGGTTGCGGTCGCTGTTGAGGTTGGTTTGATGTTGAATGTGACTTTGGCGACCTGGCGAGCGCCACTGCTGAAATGCTGGCCTTGAGGAAAAGCGAACTGAACTCCAATGCGGCCCTGAGCAAATTGGCTGGAATTGACGCTAAGCACGCCCTCGCCAGCATCGTTGCCGAGCGTGACTTGAGGATTTGCAAGCAGTGTCGGATCAAATCTCAAACTGAATTTCAGCGAGTTTTCGTTGCCTTCGGAATAAAACGAAACCGGGACAGTTATCGAACTGTTCGGCGCTGCGCTGCGGGTCACAACCTGCATCAACCGATTGCCAGGAATTCGAGCTTCCAGTGTGTATGCCGAAGCGCCGGTAACAGCGGAAACACCGACCAGGTAACGCCCCGGCGAAAGCATGGTCGGAGTCGTAATGCGCTGTATCACCCCGCCTAAACGCGAATTACCCAAAGATTCCAGCGAAGTAGTTCCGGGAATTTCTCTCAGCAAATAAAGCGCCAAATTTGATTGTGCATTCGTGCCAATCAGCGAAAGATCTATCCTGGAGCTTTGTGTCAGATTGATGGCAAACATGTCTTCGACTGGATCGGTCTGCCCACCTGGAAATTGAATCGTCGTCGTCGCCGCATCTCCGATTGCAACCGTGCCGTTTCGCTTACCCGGAGCCAACAACAATGTGGCTTCAGTTGGAGTTTCATTGGGTTCGACTTCAGGAGAGATGCCAAGATTGGTGACAGTAAAAGGAACCGAGTTGGATTGTCCGCCAAGCGTTGGTGGATTGAATACGCTAACCGGAACAACTCCTGGCGTGGCGATGTCCGCTGCCGTCAGGAAAACAACCAACTGAGTGTTATTGATGTAAACAGTCGAGCGTGGCTGGCCGTTCCAACGAACAGTGGATTGAGTATCGAAAAAATTAGTCCCTTGTATCGTCAACGAAAACGGCCCAGTGCCGGATTCAGCAGCATCAGGAATAATGCGCGAAATGGTTGGCGGAGGCGCAACCGAATCCCGCGCTGTGCTCAACGTGTAAGTAATCGGAGTATCGTTCGGCGCATGACCATCAAAAGCCGAAACTCCGATCAGGTAAGTCCCTTCGGTCAGCTGCGGAATTGGCGACAGCCGTTCGGTGGTCGTGCTGCCATTTGAAACGGCCAGCGCTGTCAACGTCGGCTCGGTTTCAGTTCCGGTCTTCTTGAATAAAAACAAGTCCAGATCGGCGGCGGCATTGGTAAAAGTCAGAGTGACATCCACTCGTTCCGTGGTATTTGCCGGAATCGTGAATTTGAAAAAATCTTCAATCTTGTCCTTCGGGCCGTTTTGGTAGCTGAACTCAAAGGTCGCTGCATCACCGACCTTGACCGTTCCGGTCTTTCGACCCGGCAACTGAATCAGATTGGCCGTATCAATCGTTTCGTTTGGCTCCTGTTCAGGCTCAATTGGCTGAAACAGCCCGGTCAGCGAAGCCACGGCATTTCGCAAAGCATTTGACTTACCGGATGCACCGACATTTTTCGATTTGATAGCAGAAACACTAATTAACAACACCACGCCCAACACCAAAGTAGTGAGGACTGACTTCACAGCATAAGCATATTTTTTCGATACGTACTTCATAAGGCGTACTCCACCAACTTGTTCAGGGCTTTGCCTTCAATCAGGCATCTGTGATTCAAATAAGCATTCTGGAGGAACATCAAAGTGCCGCGATGATACAGCCAAAATCTTTGTGTTGCCACGACTAAATAGCTGAAAACGCAAAGATTAAAATTAAAATCCTCGTCTTGGGGTTAAACGGCATTCGCTCTTGCCATCCTGAAAACCAGCCGCTACAGTTCCCAGGCTTTTCGCTTTCCAACACTCATTCAGACTTCAACCTAACTGTGGTCTCGGTCGGCGGCGGGGTCTAATTCAATAATTTTGACCGCTGCCTGACGGCCGTTCGACTTAAACGCATCAACCCGAAACAAGGAGATTCTGCGATGGCATCTCAACTTTTCAGTACTAAAAGCCCGGATCAATTACTTCAAGAATCGGAAAATCCAGAACGGCAAATGAAGCGCACTTTGACAGCTTTTGACCTGACTGCATTGGGCATTGGCGCAATTGTCGGCGCGGGAATCTTCTCGCTGGTCGGAACGGCTTCCGCCGGTGAGACCTTTTCCAGCAAGATTAAAACGCCGCTGATGAACTTCATTATTGCCGGTCTATCGGGAACGGACGTGCAACTCGGAAGACCGGGTGCAGGCCCGGCCCTTGTGATTTCATTAATACTAGCTGCGGTTGCCTGCGCCTTTGCAGCTTTTTGTTATGCGGAGCTGGCTTCGATGATTCCAGTGTCGGGAAGCGCCTACACATATTCGTATGCCACGCTCGGAGAAATCTTCGCCTGGATCATCGGCTGGGACCTGATTTTGGAGTACGCAGTTGGCAATATGGCAGTCGCCGTCAGTTGGTCTGGCTACTTCATCAAATTCCTTTACGCATTGTTCGGATTGAAGTTACCGCTCTGGTTGGTGTCGGATCACACAACTGCGGCGGAAATGATTAAGACAAACAGCGAAAATCTTCAATATTATTCTTCGACTGTGCTACCCCATATCGGCGGGATGGAAATTTCGGTCAATTTGCCCGCCTTGGTAATCGTGCTGCTGCTGACAGTGCTTTTGGTTTATGGAATTCAGGAAAGTGCCCGGGCCAATACGATTGCCGTCGTAATAAAAATGGCTGTTCTGATCTTTTTCATCGCTTTTGGAGCTTTTTACGTCAGCCCGACGAACTGGACTCCATTCAATCCGAACGGTGTTTCGGGAATTATGACCGGTTCGGCCATCATATTTTTTGCGTTTATCGGCTTTGACGCAGTTTCGACCACTGCCGAAGAGGCCAAAAATCCAAAACGCGACCTGCCGATTGGAATCATTTCCAGTTTGGTCATCTGCACGATTCTTTACGTGCTGGTGGCAGGAGTGATGACCGGCTTAAAGCATTATTCAACTTTTGCCGGAGACGCTTCGCCGATAGCGTCAGCCATCGCCGTCATCAATAAACCCTGGCTGCAAGCTTTAATAAGCGCAGGAGCTTTGGCCGGTTCGACCTCTGTGTTGCTGGTTTTCCAATTGGGTCAGCCAAGAATTTTTATGGCGATGGGACGCGACGGATTGTTGCCGACCTACTTTTCCAAGATTCATCCGAAATACCGCACTCCGCACATCACAACCATCTGGACAGGCATCATCGTCGGCGTAGTCGCAATGGTGACGGATATTGGATCGCTGGCCGACCTGACCAACATTGGGACTTTGTTCGCGTTCATTCTGGTTTGCTTCGGAGTAATTGCACTCAGAAAAACTCAACCGAACCGCGAACGGCCCTTCCGCGTTCCCTGGGTTCCAATCTTTCCAATTCTTGGCGTCTTGTTCTGCCTGGTGTTGATGCTGAGCCTGCCGATTGAAACCTGGTATCGGTTCGTCATTTGGCTGGTGATTGGATTGTTGATTTACTTCCTTTACGGAATTAAAAACAGCAAGATGAGGGCTGGATGAGGATGTTGGGGTAGGGCGATTTTGAAAAATTGCTCTACCCTTCCCACCCGTATTTCCCGATTAACTTAACAAACTGACAAGCGCCGAAATCTTCTGTCTTCGTTCCGTCTTCGGTTCGAGTGACGCGGATTAGGCGCTGTTCTTTTTCCGAACCGATTGGAATAACCAGATGGCCGCCGATTGCCAGTTGCTCCACCAATGGTTTGGGGACTTCAGGCGAAGCCGCAGCGACCAGAATTCCTTTGTAAGGCGCAAACTCGCTCCATCCGTAAGTCCCGTCAAAACATTTAATTGTGGCGTTTTTGACGCCAAGCTGCTGCAACAAATCCTGAGCGCGTCTGGCCAGTTCCGGCAATCGTTCCAGGGCAAAAACCTGTCCGGCGACTTCGGCCAAAACCGCCGTTTGGTAACCTGAGCCAGCGCCGATTTCCAGCACTCGGTCGTTTTTGGTGACTTCCAACAACTCAGTTTGCCTAGCGACGATAAACGGCTGAGAAATCGTCTGGCCGAAATCTATCGGCAGAGCGTGATCGCCGTAAGAATGTCCGCGCATTGCTTCCAGCACGAACAACTGGCGAGGTATTTTGCCCATCGCCGCCAGCACTTTTTCATCGCGAATGCGGTGATGTTTTCGCAACCAATCAACCATCTCCGCTCGTTCGCGGGCAAAAGCAGGCGTGTCAAATCCGTTTCGGCTATTTGAGATCATTTGGCTACCATTTGGCTAAATGCTTCCACAGTTTTTCAACTGCTCCAATTGGCGAAAATCCGTCAAATCGGTTCTCAGCGGAGTAATCGAAACCAGCCCTTCGGCGATGGCGGCAAGCGTCATTGCACGGGTCTTCGTTGACGGAAAGTTTTTGCACTCCGATCCAGTAATAATGTTTGCCGCGCGGATCAATGCCTTCGACGATGTTGGACACGGATGCCGCTGTGCCTTGGTGAGTGAACCTTGAGCCGCGAATTTCTCCGGGCGGCACATTGACGTTCAGAATCGTCCCTTTCGGCAAACCTTCTTTCAAAACCCTCCGGGTTAGTTTGGCGGCGAAATCCGCCGCGTGAGTGAAATCTCCATCGCGCGCGGTCAAACTGACGGCAATGCCCGGCAGTTTGAAAATCGAACCTTCCAGCGCGCCAGCAACAGTGCCTGAATAAGTGACGTCATCGCCAAGATTGGCTCCGTGGTTGATGCCTGAAAGAACAATGTCGGGACGTTCGGGCATGATTTTGGTCATTGCCAAGAGCACACAATCGGTAGGCGTTCCATCCACCGAATACCTGCGTTCGCCTAACTGCCGGACTCGCAACGGTCTGGTCAGGGTAATTGAATGAGCGGTTGCGCTCTGTTCCGAAGCCGGAGCGACAATTGTCACTTCGCCCACACTTTCCAACGATTTGGCCAGTGCGGCGATGCCTTCTGAAAAATATCCATCGTCGTTGGTGACTAAAATTCTTGGTTTCATTGCGTATTATCTCTTTGATGAAAATGCCGAAGTAGAAGAAATCTTCGCCCATCAACGTCGGTAAGGCAAAGCCCTGGGTACGCAAGCATCCTTGCTTGCCGTAAAAAAGCGCGAAGCCTCCTTCTTTTCCTCTTTCCGGTTTGAGTCCTTATAATCGCGCACGTCTATGATTAACCACGACAGTTCTACACAGCCCGATCCGGCGCGAGTCCGCCGCATAGTTTTAACCGTAGTTCTTTTGGTTGCGGCATCAGTGGTCGTGGCCTGGTTGTTATACACATTGCGCCCGGTAATTTTGCTACTCGCTTTCGCCAGCCATCTTTGTTACCTGATCGCGCCGATGGTGGATTTTGTCGAACGCCCTTTCCGGCTGCGGCTGGAAGTTACCCAGAACGCTGGCGATTGTAATAGTCTATCTGCTGCTGGCTGGCGGAACCTTTTGATTGCCGACTACCTGTACCTCTGTTGTCTGATCAGATCAGCGCGTTCACGGATAACGTCCCGACTTATGCTCAGCAACTGGATCAATCGGTAAAGTCTGTCGAAAAATTGCCCTCCAGATATCACCTACCACGGAGTTGGCGACAATCGTTGGCGGAGTGGATCACCATCACAAAAGAAGGCATGGTTGAATGGCTGAAGATGATTGCCGGACGAACGTTTCGCTGATGCTGTTCTGCCCTGGTTGATATTGATTCCAGTGCTGGGTTTTTTCTTCCTGAAAGACGCCAAAACAATCAGCAACCGTTTTTTACTATCACTGCCACAAGCTGATTTGCGTTATCGCTCGACGGTTTTTTTGCGAAAAGTCAGCGATACCCTGGCGGCTTATATCCGAGCACAGTTGATTGCCTGCGCGCTGGTCGGGATGATCGAAGGCCTGGGTTTATGGCTGCTTGGTCTGAGGTATCCACTGGTCTTTGCCGTAATCGCCGCCGTTCTGGAGTTTGTTCCGGTTGTCGGGCCTTTGGCGCTGGGAGTTTCGGCTGTGCTGGTTGCCAGCTTTCATTCAACTCAAAGTGTATTGATCATCGCCGGTTTTCTGGCAATTTTCAGAATCATTCACGATTACGTAATTTACCCAAAGCTGATTGGCGCAGGAGTCGAAATTCATCCCCTGGCGGTGATTCTGGCCGTCATCTGTGGCGCTGAACTGGAGGAACAATCGGCATTTTTCTGAGTGTGCCGGTTGTGGCATTGCTGATTGTTTGCTGGCGACACTGGCGCAAACTGGCCGGAACCGGAATCAACGACCGCATCACTATTGCCGAAACCATACCAGCCGAGTTGATTAACACTCCACACCACCATCCACCTTGAATAACTCAGAGAACTCTATGGAATCAGCGGGTACGTTTTCGTTGTTTACCTTTTACCTCACGCAAAGTGACCGAGACTACCCCAGGGCAAACGAATTATAAGTTCGGCAATCACTTGCATTGAGACGCAGAATTTTGAGTAGGTAAAGTTTCATCCAGTGCCGCCAGGAATCGTTTGGTAATGTTGTTAGTATTACTGAAAGACAAATACTTTCCGAAGCTTTGGAGAGACATTATTGTTGAAAACGCGCGATGATCGCTTATTAACGGGAGGTTAGTATGGGCGGAAAACGATTAAGTGATCGAGACTTGATGCAGATGGCTATAGAGCTTGCTCGCAAGTGCGTGAGTGAGCCAGGAAAAGTGTCCCCCAAAGTCGGGGCTGTTGTTGCCCGTGAAGGTGTGATTTTAGGGGAGGCATTCCGAGGGGAGATCAGGCCAGGGGAACACGCTGAGTACACTCTGTTTGAAAGAAAGCTTAAGGATGAGACATTAGCCGGGGCGACACTCTTTACCACCCTAGAGCCTTGCACCTCGCGCAACGATCCGAAAATTCCTTGCGCTAAACGAGCCATCGAAAGACGAATTGGGAAAGTCTTTATTGGAGCACTTGATAGGAATCCAAAGATCAAAGGCAATGGCGAAACTCTATTGCTTGACGCCGGTATACAAATCGCACGGTTCGATCCCGATCTAATTCCGGTGCTTGAAGAATTGAACCGTGACTTTCTCAGGCAATATCAGAAGGGTGGAAAGAGGCGCACAAAGGCTGAAACAAAAGACCCTGTACCGCTGGATGCAGTAGGACCAAATGGTTTCAAGATTGGCTACAGAGAGAATGGCGATAAGGTTGAGTGGGTAGAAGAAGATGGCGAGACGTGGCCGCTCATCCTTCGGCGCAATGACAACGACATCCTAGCGGAGTACAACGAACTGTGGGACAAAGTTTGGTACATCAGAAAAATTATCATGTTTGAGCAGATGGACGGAAAACCCTACCGATCAAAGAAACGCCCTGGCTACGAACAGACTTTAGAAGCGATGAAAGAAATCGAGGACAAATATGGAAAGGAAAATCTTGGCTGGGATGATGTCGAATGGGGAATCATTCAGGGCAAGATGGCTGCCCTTGCCTGGGTAATGGGTTCTGAGTGGGAAGGTGCATTCGATACGTAAAAATACGCCGTTGGCGGGATGATTTTTAGCCGAAACAATTGACCAATCCTCTCAGATTGGCAGTCTGGCGATCACGGAAGATTTTATGAACGAATTTGAACTCCGATGCGTAGTCCTGAAAGTCTTCGATAAAATGCATAAAGACGAAGAGGAAACACAATGACCTTTTTACTATGGTTGTTATTTACTGCGCTGGCAGTCGGGATCGCGCCAGGCTTCATCGCGCGACAGCTTACCAAAGGCAGAGGCCAGTACGTGGATATTCCCGGCAAAGCCGTAACCTGGGGCGTTGGCTCCTTTTTGTTATTGTACCTTGCCGTTACTGTGCCCTGGCTGGTAATAAGCTGGTCTGGCCTGATTGGCGCACCCTGGTTGATTACCGGACTTATCCTGGGCACTCCGGCTTCAGCATGGGCCAGCAAAAAATGGTACCGCGCTTTTAAGGACGGTAGCCTGACTGGAGGAAGCGACAAATATCTTCCATAACAACCACCTCCACCATATCCACACATCCCCAAAGTTATCCACTTAACAAGATTCGTAGCCTTGCTATCCTTTAAGTAGCAAAACATTCCTTTACATCTTTTCGAGCAAATACATTTCCGGCTACCAATTAAAACCTCGCGTCACTCCTTAGCCGGAACCGCGTTTTTTTGTTTACTCCCACCAGCGCAATGGCATTGAATTAAGCAATTGGCCGGCGGAAGTCCGACAAACTTCAGTTTGTCGAAGTCTTGGCCAGTCAGTCTTTTAAGCAAACCTGCGACAAACTGAAGTTTGTCGGACTTGGCTTAATTCAATGCCATTGTCCTGCCAGCGGTAATGCCCGTGCGGTCGCGCTACGAAATCCGAGCTTAGACAAAGTATCGTGTATAAGGGAGGTTTTTTTGATTTCTTCGAGCCTGCATGTCACAAAGGGCCTACCTTTCTCTTGCGAGTCTGGTAAGCCCTTAAAAGTGAAGCCTTAATACACCCGTCGCGATTCGAACGCGAGACCTTCAGCTCCGGAGGCTGACGCTCTATCCAGCTGAGCTACGGGTGCGAAGCGCAATCAAAATACACCAGGCACTGATGCCGGTCAATTCGCGCTTCAGCCGCAAAACTTGACAGCCTCGCGGGCGCTGGCTTACCGTCGCCACCGTTGCCTCACCTGAACTCCTCCTGAAAAATCCTGATCGAATTTATGAGCAAACAACGAAAAGAAAACCAAAGACCGAGCGCAAAGCCGAACACTGAAAAGAAAAATCTGGCGCGGCGTAGCTTCATACTCATGAGCACAGGCGCCCTGGCCGCCATCGGAGTCGGAGCCGTCGGATACGAGATGGGCTGGTTTGGCGGCGGAGCTTCTTACGAATCCGCCCTGGCCGCCGCAAATGATTTGCTGGAAAAACGAGCACGCGAAATTGGTAACGCCTCGGTATTGATCCACGCCGTGCGCGGATTCGGCAAAAGTTTCAAGCTGGCCGATGGATCAAACGCCGTCGAACACCTCTGTTCGCGGTACGCGGCTGACAAAGAGGTCAACGGCAAACGCTACGTTTATTTCAAACGCGACGCCGAAGTCCACGAAAACAGTTTTCTGAAAACTTTCCTCGAAGCTGGTGTTAGCCTTAGCCAGCCCGTCACTGTCGGCGCAACTCAGTACACGCTCAACGATGTGGCCGAAAGCGGCAAGGCTTTGTTCCGATGCGACCCGCAGGATTTATTCAAGTTCGACGCCAACGAATTTCGCTACGATCCGAATTTCAAAGAACCCGAGGGGCAACCTTCTGGGGCCAAAGGCGAATTGGTTCATGAACATTTGCCGTGGGGATTGATCGCCTTTTCTATTTTGATGAAGCCGGAATCGGCAAACTGGACGAACGCTTACGGCGAACCGATCAGTTTGCCAACTGTCGCCGACCGCAGCCTGATCGAATACGAAACCACCTGCGCGCTGGGCGAGCGCGAACTGAAAGCCGAGCGAACTGCCCCGCCCAATTTCCGCGAAGCGATAAAAAAATACAGTTGCTTCGGACTGCATTCAGTTTACGGATTTCTGTCGCTGGTCAATCACGGTTACACCAACAATGGTTTGCCGGAGCGCGTTAATCGAATGATGGATTTGGTGACTTACCGATTGAAAGGCGATGCCGAAGCCATCACCGCCGAATACGCCGCCGCTGCCGCGGGCGCTCCAGCGGAACAAGTTGAAGCCTTTCGATTGCGCGCGCTGGTCAAACATTACGGACACGCTTTTGAAGCGATCAATTACGCCAAGCTGCACAAGCTGACGACGTTCAACGCGGAGCAACAGCGTCGCATCAGCGAAGGCGAAGCAGCCTTTTATGACAGCCTGGTCAAACTCCACGGTTTGGATTGGGCGATGATGAAAACAAAGCTCGGCGAAAAATTCGTCAGCGACATAGTCATCGCCGTCGGTCACTCCGCGCGAGCGTTGAAATTGTTGACTCCGCAAAATCCCGATACGCTTGGTTAGGAACCGGGAGACGGGAGTTGGGAGTCGGGAAGCCTCACTAACAACGAAGCAATTTATTTATGTTTTACCGAATTTGTCATATCGCATTTTTTTGCTTAATAGTGCCGGTTGCCGTGATGGCTCAGTCATCATCCTCATCGCTACCAATTCGCGCGCTGCCGCTGTATGAGCAATGCGGTTCGCTGCAAACCAGCGATGCCGCGACCGCATCCATTGTCGGGCTAAAAGACAAAGACCCGCAGAAACGGATAAAGTCTGCCGAAGCTTTGGCAAAGTCGTGCGATTCGCGTGCGACGGCTGCGTTGCTGACCGCGACCAAAGACGAAGACGTCAAGGTCAAAGTCGCGGCAATTGAAGCTCTGGGAAAGCTGGGCGACCGCGAAGCGATTGATCCGCTGATCGAATTGATCGAAGGCGCAGACTGGCAACTGCGAATGGCGTTGGTGCGAACATTGGCTTCGTTTCAAGTGTATAGGTCGAACAACGCCTTGCTGAATGCGCTGACCAATCCCGGCGACAAAAAAATCACCGAAGAAAATGACCTGCGAGTTCGCTGCCTGGGAATCCTGACCGTCAACCAACTGCGCGATGTGCGATTTTCTCGCAAAGCCATAGGCTTTATGTTCACTTTTCAGGAACACGAAAGACCGGATTTCCGCCGCATTGCCGAAGAAACTGCTCTTGAACTGCGAAACACGCGCAACGGTTTTCACGAACTGGCGGCAATTCTGAAGCAACACAACTTCCCTGACTTTCGCCGCAAAGCCGCTTACTGGCTGGGCAAATTTTCTACAGATGAAGCTCGCGCGGCTTTGGAAGACGCCGCCGCCAATGACAAAGACCCTAGCGTGAAGCGCGCGGCACAAGATGCCTTGAAGAAGTAGACAGTAGACAGTAGTTGATTGCCAAGTTTTTGCTTTTCAATGGTTGGTATTCAAAGGTCAACCACAGTTTCCCGCTGTCGCTACTGCCTACTGTCTACCGTCTACTTCCCCAGATATGGACTCAATCAAACTCGAAATTTACCGCTCGCTGTACACGTCCGTCGCGGAAGAGATGGGCGTCAGTCTGCGCCGGACGGCGTTTTCGCCGAACATCAAAGAGCGGCGCGATTACTCCTGCGCGGTGTTCGATTGCCGAGGCCGCATCATTGCGCAAGGCGATCATATGCCTGTGCATCTAGGCTCAATGCCAATGTCGGTCAAAGCCGCGATTGAAAATTGTTCCATGCAGCCCGGCGACGTTGTCGTGCTAAACGACCCTTACGCCGGAGGAACTCATCTGCCGGACGTGACGATGGTTGCGCCGGTTTTCAATTCAACCGGCAAACTCCTTTTCTTCGTGGCGAATCGCGCGCATCACGCAGACATCGGCGGAGCTACGCCGGGTTCGATGGGAGCGGCAACGGAGATTTATCAGGAAGGCATTCGCATTCCGCCGATTCGCATGGTTCGCGGTGGCGAGTTAGACCGAGAAGTTTTCAATCTGTTGCTGGCCAACGTGCGCGGACGCGAGGAACGCGAAGGCGATTTCGCCGCTCAGCTTGGCGCGTTGAAAGTAGGCAGCGAACGTTTGCTGGAAATGGTCGAACGGTATGGATTTGCCGAAGCCGACGAATACGCCGGGCACATGGTTGATTACGCTGCGCGCCGGGTTCGCCGCACTTTGGAAGCTTTGCCGGATGGAATTTATGAAGCTGAAGATTTTCTGGACGACGACGGCGAATCTGACAAACCCATTCGCATTGCGGTGAAGATTGAAATTAATGGCGACCGCGCGCGCGTGGATTTCACAGGAAGTTCCAAACAAGTCCGCGGCCCGATCAACGCCGTTGAAGCTATTTCGGTATCGGCGGTTTATTACGTTTTCCGCTGTTTGATTGCCGGAGACGTTCCGGCCAGCGCCGGAATCATCGAACCGATTGAAGTCATCGCGCCAGCCGGAACCATCGTCAATGCCGTGCATCCCGCGCCCGTAGCCGGAGGCAATGTCGAAACTTCTCAGCGCATTGTGGATGTTTTGCTGAAAGCTCTGTCACAAGCCGCGCCTGATCTGATTCCGGCGGCTTCGCAGGGGACGATGAACAATCTGACGATTGGTGGCTGGGACTCACGCACAGGCAAAGAGTTCGCTTATTACGAAACCGTTTGCGGCGGCATGGGGGCGAGGCCAGGTGCCGACGGAATTTCAGCCGTTCACACTCACATGACCAATTCGCTAAACACTCCGATTGAAGCTCTGGAATACGCTTATCCGCTCAGAGTTCGGCAATACTCCATCCGTCGCAACTCCGGCGGTCGAGGTCACACGCGCGGAGGCGACGGCACAATCCGCGAAATCGAATTGCTGACCGACGCCAAAGTTTCTCTGCTGGCCGACCGTCGAAAGTTTGCGCCTTACGGT
>JBGAPB010000081.1:0-23623 GCA_044221525.1 Blastocatellia bacterium
ATGGCGACTTCGCTGTTGTGTTGATCTTCAGTTTCGTTGAAAAAACGCCCGCGAGTAATGGCGACTTCTCGCGTGTAAGCATAAGCCGCCCAGACGCCGCGAACCTGCGAAGTGCGAACTTCGTTGCCGCGAAATTTGACTGTCGGCGGCATTCCGGACGGACGCAAGCTGGGCGAAGCCGCCGCAACCGACGGTAACTGGCTGAGCGCGATAGCGTCTTCCAGGGTTATTGGCTTGCGTTTGCGCTCTTCTTCTGTGAAATCGCTGTGACGCGGGCCGCCGCCTATACGGCTGACGAACGCGACGTTGGAGCCGAATTGTTCAATCTGTTCCTTGAAGCTGGCTTCCATGCCGCTCGCCAGCGAAGCGACTCCGATGACCGTCGCCGTTCCGATGACGACTCCGAGCACGGTCAGAAACGACCGAAACTTGTGCGACCACAGGGTGACCATTGCTTGCGATAAAAGTTCTTTAGTTTGTTGTTTCAGCATAAATTTTATTCCGCTACCGTTACTCGGCTCTCAAAGCCACAATCGGATCAAGCCTTGCCGCTTTCCAGGCCGGGTAAATTCCGAACACTATACCGACTCCGCTGGAAACCCCTATGGCCAGAAAGGCTGCCCAGATCGGAAGTTCCGCCGGGATCGGCGAAAACTTAACCAGCAGCCAGGAAATGACATAAGCCAGCGCCAGTCCGATCGCTCCGCCGACCATTGAAAGGGTTGTGGATTCGATCAGGAATTGCATCAGTATGTCTTTGCGCCGAGCGCCCAGGGATTTGCGTATGCCGATTTCGCGCGTTCGTTCGGTTACTGTTACCAGCATGATGTTCATGATGACAATGCCGCCGACCACCAGCGATATAGAAGTAATCCCAAGCGCCACCGCCGCGATGATGCCGAACAGCGCCTGGACGAAGTTGTTGATCGCCTCCGAAGTGACGAATCCGAAAGTGTCCTTTTCGCTGTAACTTAATCCGTGGCGAGCGCGCATCAGCATGCGAACCTGATCCTGAACATCCTGTAAGTTGCCGTTGTCATAACCTTTGACTGAAATGCTCAAGCTTTGGCGCGAGCCGAAGATTTTTTGGAAAGTGGTAAGCGGGATGATGATGAAATCGTCTTGCGACTGGCCGAAAGTCGAGCCGCGTTCTTTGGCGACGCCAATAATTTCAAATGGCAAACCGTTGACTTTGATTTCACGCCCTACGACTGAGCGGCTGTTGAAAAGCTTGTCGGCAACTTCGACACCGATCATCGCCACATATCGGCGGCGCTCAAGGTCGGAATCGTCAACGTAACGCCCCAAGTCAGGCTGAGTGGCGTCAATGTAAACCATGTTCGGGGTGTTGCCCTTGACGGTGATGCCGGTCAGCTTGTCGGTTGCGGAGCGAACTTCAGCGTTGCTGAAACCCTGAACGCCGATATATTGCGCCAGAGTCATTCGCTCTTGCAGGTATTGAGCGTCGCTGTAAGTGATGTCTTTGTTGCGGCGGTTGGCGCTGATGAAGTCTTCAAAGCTGGTGATGATGCCGAATTTGTCCAGCAGCACTGTGTTTGCCCCGAGGTCGGCGGTAACTGTGCGGTCAACGTAACGAAAGAAGCCTTCGATGACAGACGCGACGGCGACTACCGTCATGACACCGAAAATTACGCCCAGCAAAGTCAAAAACGATCTGAGCTTGTGCGCGCGGAGCGAAGAAAGAGCGAGAAGTATTGCTTCCAAAAATCTCATAGCCTGGCCTGCTTATTGTGGAAATTTTTTGGCTTGGCAGACGCTAAGCCAAACCCGTCAAACGTAATATGCCAAGCGCTGGTTGCAGTTATTTCATTTGCTTAGCCAGGAATTTGTTGGGTCAAAATTGAGGCATATGGCAAAAAAAGGGCAGAAGCTGGAAAGCTTCTGCCCTTAATAGTTAAAAGGAGTGTGGTTGGTGAACCATGGCTCAGCCAGATGGTTCAGCAAGGGTTAGCTCAGAAACAACATTTCACGGTACTTCGGCAGCGGCCAGAGTTCGTCGTCAATTGTCAGTTCCAGCTTGTCGCAAACTTCGCGGACAGCGGCCATCGCGTCTGAAACTCCATACGCGAATGCCGTAGCCTTCTTTTCTTCGTTGCCCGCTTCCGCTTTTTCAACTGCGTGATCCAAGGCAGTCAGCGCCGATTTCAAATTGGCGATCAGCCCGGCAAAGTTGGCGACTTCGGCGCGTTGAGCATCCAGCGCGTCACCACTGACTCCGGCTGCGGCCAGAGCGGCAACCGATCCGGCAATCTGAGTCTGGTGTTTGAACGCCGCTGGCAACACCACTGTCGTAGCGATTTCCTTCAACGCAGCAATCTCGATTTCCAAATCTTTAATGTACCGTTCCAGTTCCAGGTGATAGCGCGATTCCAATTCGTCGGCTTTGTACACGCCGGATTTGGTAAACAGCGATTTGGTTTCTTTGGTTTTCAACTGAGCCAGAGCTTCTGGCGATTTGGCCAGATTCAGCAAACCGCGTTTGGCGGCTTCATCGCGCCATTCGTCGGAATAGCCATTGCCTTCAAAGCGAATCGCCTTGGTTTCAACGACGTATTCTTTGGCGATGTTGATGACGGCCTGATCGAAGTCCTTGGTCGCTTTCAACGATGCTTCCAAACGGGCCGCCATTTCAGCCAGAGCTTCGCCGACAGCCGCGTTCAAAGTAGCCATTGGTGTAGCGGTCGAAGCCGACGACGCTACCGCGCGGAACTCGAACTTGTTGCCAGTGAATGCAAACGGCGAAGTGCGGTTGCGGTCGGTGTTGTCTTTGGCGATTTCCGGCAGCTTCGACAATCCCATCGAAATGACTTGTTTGACCGAAGTCGCACCTTTCAATTTGCCGCCTTCGATGGCGTCCAGAATCTTGGTCAACGCACCGCCTAAAAAGACCGATAGAATTGCGGGCGGAGCTTCGTTCGCGCCCAGGCGGTGATCGTTGCCAGAACCGGCAATCGCCGCGCGCAACGCGCCTTGATGCTTGTACACGGCTTTCATCGTCGCCAGCAAAAAGATCAGGAATTGGAGGTTCTTTTCCGGCGTCGCGCCCGGTTCCAGCAGGTTTTCGCCTTCATCCGTAGCCATTGACCAGTTGTTGTGTTTTCCACTGCCGTTGATTCCGGCGAATGGTTTTTCATGAATCAGGAAGGCCAGATTGTGGCGCTTGGCCACTTGGCGCAGCATTTCCATCGTCAATTGGTTGTGATCGGTGGCGACGCTGACGGCTTCAAAAATAGGCGCGGTTTCAAACTGCGCGGGAGCGACTTCATTGTGGCGAGTTTTGACCGGAACGCCGAGTTTGAAAAGCTCGTGTTCAAATTCCTGCATGAAAGCCAAAACGCGGGCTTTGATCGAACCGAAGTATTGATCTTCCAGTTCCTGACCTTTGGGCGGTTTGGCTCCGATCAGGGTGCGACCAGTGGCGACCAGATCAGGACGCAGTGCGTAAAAGGCTTCGTCAATCAAGAAGTATTCCTGTTCCGGCCCCAGAGTTGAAAACACGCGCGTGGCATTGTTGTTAAATAGTCGCAGTATTTTTTGCGCGTTCTGGTTAAGGAATTCATCCGAGCGCAGCAACGGGGTTTTCTTGTCCAGCACCTGACCGTGATACGAAATAAAGACCGATGGAATGCACAGCGTTTTGCCATTGGCGCTTTCCATGATGAAAATCGGCGTCGAAGGATCCCACGCCGTATAACCACGCGCTTCAAACGTGGCGCGCAACCCACCCGATGGGAAACTGGAAGCGTCCGGCTCGCTCTGAATCAACTGACCGGCGTCGAAACGTTCGATTGCTTTGCCGTCACCATCAATTGTCAAAAAAGCGTCATGCTTTTCGGCGGTTATTCCGGTGTTCGGTTGAAACCAATGCGTGTAATGCGTCGCGCCTTTTTCAATCGCCCACTCTTTGACGGCGTGAGCGACGCTGGCCGCGATGGATAAATCCAGCTTGTGCCCGCCGTTGATCGTTTTGACAAGCGATTTGTAAATGGCTTTCGGCAGCTTTTCGGCCATTACTTTTGTGTTGAAGGTGTTGCAGCCGAAATAGTCCGAAGCTTTTTGTCCGTTGCCAATGGTGCGCGGAGTGCGTTTGCTGACTTGAGCAATCGCCCACAGACGCCCCTGATTTCCTGTGCTCATAGATTCTCCTGAAGTTGAATTTGGCGGCAAGTTGAAATTCTTGAGCTTTCAACTTGCCGAGTGAAACAAAAATGATTACTGAAATTGGTTGATTATTACGATTTCAAGCCAACTTTGTAGCAACTGCCTTGCCACCGTCCTACAAAGTTGGCTGAAACCGACTAAGTGATAGTAATGATTGCGCGAAATAGACCTGAAGCAATTAAAGATGATCTTGATGATCTTTCAAAATTGTCGTTGAAAGATTTTGACGCGACAAAATTGTAGTAAGAGGCTTTAGCCTTTGAAGCGGTCGCAATCAATTTCATACTTTTTGACCTTGTAACCCAGAATTCGTTCGGTCGTGTCCAGCATTCTGGCGGCTCGTGCCCGGTTGCCGCGAGTGGTTTTCAGAGCGTCCTGAATCATCTCTTTTTCAAAAGCGCCAACGGCTTTATCCAGTCCGACCTGGGCCACAGTTCCGGAACCTTCGGCAGTTTGTAGCGAAGGTGGCATGTGAAATCCGTGAACGACATTTCCGTCGCAAACCAACGTAGCCCGTTCGACGGCATTTTCCAGTTCACGCACGTTGCCAGGCCAGTGATAACTCATCAGCATGTCAATCGCCGGAGTCGAAATGCGCTTGATGCGTTTACCGCTTTGCCGCGCATATTTTTCCAGAAAGTGATCGGCCAAAAGCAAAATGTCTGTTTTGCGTTCGCGCAACGGCGGCAGATAGATCGAAAAAACATTCAAGCGGTAATACAAATCCGAACGGAAACGCCCGTCCGAAACAGCCGCTTCCAGATCAACGTTTGTGGCGGCAATCAGCCTGACATTGACCTTGATGGTTTCGATTCCGCCCACACGCTCGAACTCGCGTTCCTGCAAAACGCGCAGCAATTTGACCTGCATTGCCGGTGACAGGTCGCCGATTTCATCCAGAAACAATGTGCCGCCTTCAGCCAGTTCAAATCGTCCGCGTTTGCGCGCGATGGCTCCGGTGAAGGCGCCTTTTTCGTGGCCGAACAACTCTGATTCGATCAAGCTTTCTGGCAGGGCGGCGCAGTTCACTTTGACAAAAGGTTTGGTTGCGCGCGGGCTGTTGTAATGAATGGCATGGGCCACCAGTTCTTTTCCCGTGCCCGATTCTCCGCGAATTAGAACAGTCGTGTTGGTGTGAGCAACCTGTGCGACCTGTTCATAAACCTCGCGCATTTCCTTGCTGGTTCCGACGATATTTCGGAAGTCGTACTTCTGTTGAAGCTCCCGTTTAAGGTTGGCGTTTTCATCAACCAATTGAGCTTTTTCCTGCTCAACCATCTGTGCCAGTCTCAGGCTTTGGGAAATCATCCCGGCAATGATGGTCAAAAACTTAACCGTGTCGTCGTAATTTCGGCTGACTTTGTAAGGATAAGTGATTGAAAGCGCGCCAATTGTTTTGCGTCGGTCTTTGATCGGAACGCAGATAAAAGACTCCTCCTGGCCATGCGCCGGTTTGCGCGAGCGATTCAGAAAAAGCGGCTCCTTGCTGACTTGCGGCACTATGATTGATTTGCCGGTTGAAACCACGCGACCGGTGATGCCTTCATCCAGTTTGTAACGCCCACGCTGGCGCTCACCTTCGCTCATTCCGAAAGCGTACTGAATGGAAAGCGAATTCCCGTCGTCCAGCAGAGCGACAGCCCCGCGCCGCAAACCCACGTCACGATCCAGAATCTCCAACACCTTCTCTATGGCTTCCCGGATGTTAAATGTTGAACCGAGTGCCTTGCTTACCTCCAGCAGCGCTGAAAGTTTTTTTATTTGTAGTGACTCTTCCATAACCTCCTAATTACCCTCGACTAACAAAAATGTCTAGCAAGTCATTTGTTACGACGTTTTTGTAGTATCTGGCGATTGGTTTTACCTGTCAATCTTCGCAGGATTGCGATGATTTCCCAATTTTACCAATGGGATACACATTTTTAGTTCGATAGACAGAATAAACCTGAATGGTTAGGATGCAAGCACCGTACAAATCGCGGAAATCCCAACATAAATGTTTTACGACAACACTGTTTATTTTCAGAAGGAGAGCTATGTCCAAAAGAAAGTTTATAAGACCGGTCGTCTTGTTTGTGCTAAGTCTTGTCGTCGGGTCAATTGCCCTGGCCGATGAATTGAAGCTGAAAAACGGAGATAAGTTGACCGGTTCTATAGTCAAAGCCGATGGAAAAACACTGACATTGAAAACGGAGTACGCCGGTGTCATTACCATTTCGACTGATGCGATTGCTGAAGTCATCTCGAATGAACCACTTTATGTGGCTCTGAGCGATGGCAAAACTTTGGTTGGCAAAATTGCCACCGGCAGCGGCAAATACGAAGTCGAAACCAAAGATGCAGGCAAGGCATCAGGTGAGATGAGCACTGTTCAGGCGATTCGTTCGCAGGGGGAGCAGGCGGCTTACGAAAAAATGTTGAAACCTAGCTGGTTTGATTTATGGAATGGCGGGTTGGATTTCGGCTATAGCTTGACCACAGGCAATACACAGACAAACTCGCTGGCTTTGGGGACAAACCTCAGTCGCCAGACTCGGCGCGATAAAACCACTCTTTATGCGGCTTACATCAACGCCAAAAATAAAAATAAAGGCGTGACTGAAACCACAGCAAACGCCATTCGAGGCGGCGGGCGATACGAAATCAACGTTTCCAAGCGAATGACGGCTTTTGGCTTTGCGGATTTTGAATACAACCAGATTCAACTGTTGGACTTGCGTTCGGTGCTTGGCGGAGGCTTCGGCTATTACGCGATCAAAAATGACCGTGCGCAATTGCAGGCTTTCGGAGGTCTGTCTTACAACAAGGAAAATTTCTCGACAGGTTTGCAGCGCAACTCCGCTGAAGTTTTCGTGGGTGAAGATTTCTCTCTGAAACTTTCTGACCGCGCTATGTTTAAGGAGCGCTTCCAGCTTTTCCCCAACATGACCAATAGAGGCGAATACCGCCACACTTTCGACAGCTCGCTGACGACGAAGTTGACCGGATGGATGACCTGGAACGTGACGGCCAGCAATCGTTATATTTCAAATCCGCCGCCCGGATCGAAAAACAACGACCTGTTGCTGACAACTGGAGTAGGCGTCAGCTTCACAAATTTCAATTTCAGGAAGTGATTGTTCGGTACCGCGCGCGGTAGCAAGCGGGTTTACTCAGATGTGGCCCGCTTCCTACCAGTCGCGGTATGACTTGATTTATAACGGTTGGCGACCGGCAAAGCCTGCGTCGGTGTCGTGCCACCATTCGATTGAGTCTTCGTCTTTCAGCCAGCACAGCAACACTACGCGGCCATCGCGCCAGTGCGGGAAGTCGCACAGACCTTTGTCGAAGTCTTTTATTTCGACGCCGAGTTCCAGTATCTCCTGCGCTGCGGCCAGAAAAGTGGTTAGTGCGTTGACGTATTCGCCACCGTTAGAGATTCCGCCGCCGCCGTGTTGCTGGCTGGCCAGCCTGGACTGTGGCTCAAGTCGGCGCATTGAGTCGCGCGCACGGTCAATTTTCCGCCAGAGTTTTTTGACTTCCGGCAACAGAGCTTGGGCTTCTTCGACTGTAAAAAGTCTCATTGGTTTCCGATTGTTAGATTGGGTTGACGGGCGCGATTAAACCAATCGCAGTTTGGAAAAGCAACCTGCGAGTTTGGTGCAGCCCCGCGTGCATGAACAAACGGTGGTTCAGGTGGAAAAGGATTTCAGGGTTTCTTGCTCCGACTCAGTTGTCCAACGTAGTATGCGACCGCGCTCCCGCAAGTAACCACAGCTATGGAGGTAAAAGAAAATGCTGAGACGATTTGTTGTGTTTTTATGTTTATTGGCGCTGGTTCAAGTCCCCGGCCTGAGCCTTGGTGAAACGCAAGATCCCAAACCCGAAATTCCGGCAGGAACAGAGATTCAATTGAGTCTGCGCGACCCGCTCAGTTCAAAGCTGAGCGAGCCGGGCGATGAAGTTTTGGCCACAGTTCGCCGCGATGTGGTGATTGATGGCCGAACGGTTTTGCAGAAAGGAACCGAAGTCATTGGCCGTGTGACGCTGGCTGAACCTTCCGGTCGCATTTTCAAAGGCGGTCGGCTGCACATTACTTTTGAAAGCGTTCGACTTGCTGGTCAGGATCAAAAAATCACCGCTATTATCAAATCGGCTTCGGATTTCAGGCGAGACGAAAAGATCAAATCCGACGACGAAGGCACTCTGAAAGGCGGCAAAGATGGTGGCAAAACGCTGTCGAACATAGGCACAGCCGCCGGAATCGGAATGATCGGAGTTACGATTGCCATTTTGGCCGGGCGCGACGGCAACAGCTTTGGCGGATATTATGGAGGCATCAGCCAGGGAGGAGCGATTGCCGGAGCCGCAATTCTTGGCGGCAGTGTCCTTACCGGCGTGCTGATGACCAAAGGCAAGGAAGTTCGCCTGGACGAAAACACAATTATCCGGCTAAAGCTGGAACGTCCTGTGGCGATTGGCTGATTCAACACAAGCTTTGATAAACAATCAAACGGAGAGAAAAAAATGCCAGCAAAGAAAGCTTCAACAACCAAAACCGCGAAAAGCGCGGCCCCAGCTTCAACAGATTCAGCGGATTCAAAACTGCTGAAGGTCGGCGCAAAAGCTCCAGCCTTTAGCCTGACAAACACCGAAGGCAAGACGGTAAAGCTTTCGGATTTCAAAGGCAAAAAAGTCGCTCTTTATTTTTACCCGAAGGACATGACTCCGGGTTGCACGACAGAAGCCTGCGGGTTCCGCGACGATTTCGCTGATCTGAAAAAGCGCGGCGTCGAAGTTTTTGGTGTCAGCGGCGACGATCAGAAATCTCATCAGAAGTTCACCGAAAAGTATTCTCTGCCATTCATGCTGCTGTCCGATCCGACTCACGAAATGATGGAAAAATACGGAGCCTGGGGCGAAAAAAGTATGTATGGCAGAAAGTATATGGGAGTGCTTCGCATCACCTACATCATTGACGAAGAAGGCCGGATTGCTCACGTTTTTGAAAAAGTAAAGACTGCGACCCACAGCAAAGATGTTTTAGCTGTGCTGTAACTGACGCCCAATTTGGCGATGACACGATCTTACCTAAAACCGTTTGTTTTCCTGTTTCTGTTCGGGGTTGGACTGGTCAGCGCCGAACAGCTTCCGATCAAAATTTATACTCCCAAAGACGGCCTGGCGCATGAATGCGTTTATCAAATCATGCGCGATTCGCATGGCTTTTTATGGTTTGCCACGAACGACGGATTGTCGCGGTTCGATGGGCAGAACTTCGTCAATTACAGCGCTGCCGATGGACTGACGCACAGCCGTATTTCAGACATTGTCGAAAGCCGTGACGGAACGTATTGGATTGGAACTATTGCCGGACTCAGCAGTTTTGTTCCATCTCGTGATTCACTTTCTTACCTTCGCTCAAATTCTGCCGGAGGTTCAGGCCAACAGCTTTTCACCAATCATCGAATTGAGACAAGCAAGAATGCCAATGTCATTGCTTCATTGCTGGAAGATCGCTCCGGGCAACTGTGGGTTGGCACTCAGGCCGGACTGTACCGAGCCAATCCAAATGCCACCGACCCCGCCAAAAAGTTTGAAGCAGTTCCAATTGGCTACCCAAACAAAGCCGACGATTTGTTTGAAGTCGTGTTGATGACCGAAGACCACGAAGGCAGTTTGTGGCTGGGGTCAATTTACGGCCTGGCGCGTCGCTTACCCGATGGCCGATTCGTCCATTATTCGGTCAGGCCCGGTGAAGGCATTGATTCTCTTCGCGCGTTAATGGAAGACAACGAAGGTCGCTTGTGGATTGGGCATCAATCCGGGTTGATGGTTTACAAGCCGGAACCGGTTGCTGTGGCAAAGCCGGGGTTCATCGCCCTGGAGAAAATCGTTCAGCAACAAAAATCCTCCAACCTTAAAGACGGCAATCTGATTTTGCCGACTGCGCCCGGCGAAGCCCGTTGGTATACCCAGGCCGACGGGTTGGAAGACCATAGGGCAAGGGCGATTCGCCAAACTTCCGATGGCCAAATCTGGGTGGGAACAGTTTCCGGTGGGTTGGCGAAATTCGACGGGCAGCGGTTTCGGATGTTCAACACTTCGCAAGGCATCAGTCGGTTGATCACCGCCTTGGGCGAAGACAGGGCAGGCAATTTGTGGGTTGGCGCTCGAATCGGAGGTGTGACCAAAATTCCGCGCAAAGGCTTTCTGACTTATCGCCAAGCCGATGGATTGGGCAGCACGGATGTGGCCACCTGCCGACCGCAACCGCAGAGTGATTGTCGCCAACAACGACTGGTCGTTGAATCAATTTGATGGCAACTGATTCACTGCCGTCAAACCGAACTTGCCGGAAAAGGTCAAAGGTTCGTCCACCGGCAATCGTCCAATGATTCAGGTCGATGACGGCGAGTGGTGGATTGCCACGGGCGAAGGCTTGTTTCGATTTCCGGCCGTCACGCGCTTTGAAGACCTGGCGACCGTCCACAACCGAAAGCTGCTTATTTTGGAAAGCGACGGACTGGCCAGCAGCACATCACACGAATGATGGAAGATTCGCGCGGCGATTTATGGATCAGTTCATACACGCTGCCGATTACGACCCGTTGGGAGCGCGCAGGCAAGTTTTATCGTTACGGCGTAGAAGACGGAATTCCCCCGAACAACTGGGCGACAGTTTATGACAGAAGACCGAGTGGGAAACGTTTGGATGGGACTGCATTACGGAGAGTTGATGCGTGCGGAACGGAAAATTTCAGGTCTTTCACGAATCTGACGGCGTCTGAAAGGCATGTTGATGGGCTTCGGTTGCGACAGTGCCGGGCGATTGTGGGTTGGCAGCGAAGGCGGCGGCGTGGCCTGGATGATTCTGGCAGCGGACAATCCAAAGTTTGTCATTTACCGTATGACGGATGGTTTATCGTCCGACCAGCAGCGATGTTTTACCGAAGATCGCTGGGGCAGGATTTATATCGGCACGGCGCGCGGCGTTGACCGTCTGGACCTGACGACAACTCAGATCAAACACTCTACGCCGTGGCGATGGGTTGAAGAGTGGCGAAATCACCGCCGCGTTCACAGACGACGAAGGGACTTTGTCGGGCACACGCGAAGGTTTGTCACGGCTGGTGCCTGAACAGACTGATTCGCAAACGGTTACGCCGCCTGTTTTGTTTCGGCAAGGTGTCACAGGCCAGCCGCAACCCGTTCCCGAACTCGGTTTACGCGATGTCAGCGGATTGGAATTTGAACCCGGCCAGGACAAATGCAGATTGAATTTTTCGGGTTCAGCTTTGCCGCTGGAGCCGGACTTCGTTACCAGTACAAGTTTAAAGGAGTTGATAGCAACTGGAGCCAGCCCAATGAACAACGCACAGTACAGCCAGTTTGTCGCCTGGGAGGTATAGTCATCAGAGCCGTCAACGCCAGTGGGCAGGTCAGCCCACAACCGGCGGTTGTCAGATTCTGAATCCTGCCGCTGTTTTACCGTCGTTGCGTTCATCTCATTGGTTGTTGTTAGTTGCCGGAGTCGCTGGTTTTGCTTACAGCCGTTATATTGCCAGAGGTTTGCTGAAACGGAGGAGTTCTGCAACTGCGCATCGCCGATTTATGACGACACGGGTCAGTTTGCCCGCGCAGCAATCCCCAGAAGTCGTCAACAGTACAGACAGATTACCGCCAGTCTGGCTGGTTTGATCGGCCAGATTGCCCGCTCTGTGCAAATGTTAACGGACATTGCCGATCTGGCGCGCGGCCTGGTTGATTCAATGAGCGACATCGTCTGGCCAATTGACCCCGGCGAGATGATTTGGGACAGGTCATCACACGCATCTCCGGCGCAATTCGCCTCCGACGTGCTGGATCCTCAGGGAATCAACTGGCAGTTTGTCGCTTCAGCCGAAATCGAAAAGATCAGGCTCAACCCTGAACAACGCCGCCATCTGTTTTTGATCTTCAAAGAATCTCTGAACAACATCGCTCGCCACGCCGGAGCCAAAAACGTTTCGATGAACTTATCAATCAGCGGAAATCACTTGCAGGCCGAAATCACAGACGCACGCATTCTGATTGCCCCAGCACGCCGGGGCGCCCGTTGCAGTTTTGCCAAAGAGTCGAGGAGGAAACGGTCTTGGGAACATGCGGGCTCGCGCGGCAGAGCTTGGCGGGCAATTGAAGATTGATTCCACGCCCAGGCAGGGAACCCGGCTGACGCTGGTTATGCCTTTGAAGAGATAGCTTCTGAGCAACTTCAGTCTTTTTGATTACAGTGACCAGCTCTGCGCGATTTGTTCAGCCTTGTCAGTTTGGCCGGCTTTCAACAGCATCGCCTGAAGTTCAGCCGCAGAAGCGCGGCGTCGAGTGATTGCGGAAAATCGCGATTCGTCTGAGCAACTTGCTGGCGGATGTTGTCCAGCAGCGCGACGGCTTCACTCAGCGAAGCCAACGCTTCAGGCGATTTTTGGGCTTCCAGAATTTGCGCCTTTGTCCAATAAGCCTGCCAGCGTTCACCGGATTCGGTTTCTTCCAGCATTTTCGGCGTGCCACGTTCGATTACTTCCAGCGCATGCTCGTGTTGTCCTGAGGCCAGCAAGGCGGCGGCTTGTTCGGTCAGGATTGCGCCAAGCCAGTTCCGGCGAAGTTCTTCGGCAATGGCGGCGGCGCTTTCTGCAAACTGTAATGCCGAAGTTTATCGCCTTCCGCCGTTTAAAGCCCGCCAGATCGGTCATTACGCGGAACTCGTCATCGCGGTCGCCGATTTCAACAATCAACTCATAAGCTTTGGTCAGCAGTTTGCGCTTCCTCCAGGTTGCCGATTTCGGCAATGGGCGCGGCCAAGGTGCCAGTAAGTTTCGGCTTCGCCGTGCGGCGCCTGCGATTCCTGCAATTTTTCCTGGGCGCGTTTCAGCAGGGCGATACCTTCTTCGTGCAGTCCTGAGCGATGCGCGCCTGGCCAATGCCCAGTGTCCATCTTGGTTTCGCCGTTGGCATCGCCCAGCCGTTAGCGTCGTCGCGCGCTCGCATAGCCATTTCGATGGCGGTTTCGTAACGTCCGCGACTCAATTCGCCCAATGGGCTGCGGCGCAACAGCAGCACTCGTCGTTGAACGTCGCCGATGTTCGACAGGCAATCCACGGCACGTTCCAGCAGAGGCACGCCTTCAGTGAAATGGCCTTGCAGCGCGCGCCCAGCCCAGCAAGCCGAAAGCGATAGCGGCCACCTGACTGTTGGTTAGCCGCGTTTTGCAAAGATTGCTGAGCCAGTGCAACCGCCTCTTCATAATTTCCCAGCTTCCACTTCAACGCCGCCGAGTTGAAGGATCGCCAGCGCCGCTCCTTCGTGATCGTCCATCAGGCGATAAACTTCCAGCGCTTTTTTGGTGACGGCAATTGCTTCGCTGTAAAGGCCCATACTCATTCTGGTCTGACCCTGTTGCAGCAAGGCCGTGGCCATAATTTGTGCGGTCGCCTACGCCGCGTGCCAGTTTAATTGCTTCGCCGTAAAACTGGTCTGATTTTTTCAGGTTGCCGACGGCGAAGTTGGTTTCGCCCAGTGCAAACAACAATTTCAACTGTTCAACGGGAGCCAGATTTTTACCGTTTTGAGCCATTGCTTCGGTGGCGCGTCCGGCGCGTTCGATACAGGTCATCGCTTCGTCCCAGGACAAACGGCTGCTGGCCGCCTGCCAGGCGCGAATGCCCCATTCAAAAGCGCGTTCCGGATTTTCGGCTGTGCCGTAATGCGCGCTGATGGCGTCAGCGACTCGGTCAAGTTCGGTTAGATAAATGCCTTCGATTGCTTGAGCCGTTGCCAGATGAAGTCGTTTGCGGCGACGTTGCGCATGGCTTCGTATAAAACGCGGCGCAGAGGTTGTGGTGCGCGCGTCGTTGTCGCCGGTCACGCTGCGCTCGATAAACTCCAGTCGCACGCCTTCCATCAACAGTCGTTCGATTTCATCTTCATTGCGGCTGGTTATCCTGGCCAGGGTTTCGATGCGAATTCTTCGCCAATGACGGCAGCGGATTCGGCCATCTCACGACTTCATCGGGCAAACGATCCAGCTTTTGCCTGGGTGCAGCCATGACAATTGTGACTGGCAAAGATAATTCCTGCCGTCCCATCGCCAATAATGCGGCTCCGGTTGAGAAGTGAAACTGACCGTCGCTCGGCCACCACAAAACGCAACATCTCAATCAGGAAATAAGCACGCCACCGTAGATTCGATGCAAGGTTTTCATTTCGCTGGCGGCACAGTAACGGCCTGACCAAAGACGGCTTCGATGGCAGCGCGGCTGGCAGTTTCCGTCCAAAGGTTTCAATGTCAGCGTGGTGTAACTGCGATAACCGGCCAGTTGTTTCAGCCATTCGGCGACCCCGTGTTCCCGGTCGCTTAATGATTCAGCACGCGCAAGACAAAGAATCATCAACGGTTCGGTTTGCAAACGTCGCAGCAGGTAACCGATGACGGCGCGGCTGGCGGCGTCCGCCCATTGCACATCGTCCAGAACCAGAACCAGCGGACGGTGATGACTGGCGCGAATGAAACACTGGCTGATCGGCGCAACCGCGCGCGAGTTGCCGCTGGTTGATGCGACTTTCCCGGTCGGCGTGCCAAGCGGTCGGGTGGCATAAGGAGAGGCATCATCAATTCGCAAAGCTCCGGTGTTGGTGGTTTGGCGAATCTGACTGTTGATTCTGCCGTCGGTGAAAAGCTCTTCCGGCAGTTCGAGGCCGAAATGGTTTCGCGCCAGAACACGCAGGTCGCAATCTTCGCGGTTGGTTGAATTGACTCCAAGAATGCTGCGAATCAGGTCGAGGAAGATTTCATAGGGAGCCAATCGGCTGGCCTGATAATCGAAAAACTGCGCGTAAAGGCAAACCGCGCCTTGAGTTCGCGCCCGATTGGCGAATTCGCGCGCAAGCTGAGTTTTACCTACGCCGGGTTCGCCGACCAGCAGTATTGGTCTGCCAGCGCCGTCCAGCACGCGCCGATAATCCGCGTGCAATTGAGCCATCTCGATTTCGCGTCCGACCAATTGATTGTAATCAGGCATCGCGGAAACGACCGACAGCGGTTTTGCTGACTCGACAATTATTGATTTCGCATCTGAAACCTCAGCGTTGGGCGATGCCACAGGCTCAGCAGATTTTACAGACGGTTCAATTGGTGCCGGCTCGGGTTGAGCAATTGGTTCTGAGACGACCTTGGCAATAAAACGGTAGCCTCGACCATGGTAGGTTTCGATGAACTTCGATTCTTCGGCTCCGTCGCCCAAAGCCTTGCGCACTTGAGAGACAGCACGTTTCAAAACTCCATCGGTGGTAAAGGTGTCTGGCCAGACGGCTTCCAGCAGTTCATCTTTGGTGATTACGCGGTCATGGTTTGCAGCCAGATAACGCAGCACCTGGACGGCGCGACGTTCCAGGGCGACGATCTTGTCTTCGCGATACAGCAGGTCAACTCCGGCTGGAATGCGAAAAGGCGGAAATTGCAACGCAACTTGAGGTGTGTTGGACATAAGCTTAGATCGAGTTTTCAATTCAACGTATTGTAAATTCGCAAGTCGTGGTTCAGAAATGGATGATGTGATAAATCAGGAACCAGACAAACCATGTTTGGGTTGTTATGTGTGACTACACAAGCACTTACACTAACAATTCACCACTGAACTTCGCCAAGAATGGCAAAACTGGCAACGAAAACAAAGTGAGAAAGTGTACTTTCTGAATTAAGTTGGCTGGTAAAAACAGACGGTTGTAACCCTTTTTCATTTTCCATCCATCAGTTGTCATTGCCCAAAAGCGTCTTCAGCATTAGTTTGGGAAAACAGGAGAAGGCTATGCCAATAAAATTTATTCGCGCGACTTTAACTTTTATTTTTCTGGGAAGCTTTGGTTTGTCTGCGCACGCGCAAGATTGGGCGCAATGGCGCGGAACCAACCGCGATGGTGTCGTCAAAGATTTCGTTGCGCCAGCCGTCTGGCCGAAAGAACTAAAACAGATTTGGAAAACTCAGGTCGGTTCTGGTTATTCTTCACCAGTTGTTTCAAAAGACCGCGCTTGGGTTCACAGCCTGAGCGGTGAAGAAGAAACCATCGTTTGTCTGGATTTGAAGACCGGCAAACTGCTGTGGAGCAAACATTATCCTGCTCAATTCACTAAAAACCAGTATGCCACTCAGATGGGCAAAGGGCCGTTTTCGACTCCGGTGTTGCATCAGGGACGGCTTTACACACTGGGCGTCAACGCCGTGTTGTCATGTTTTGACGCCGCGACCGGTGAACTGAAATGGCAAAAGGATTACGGCAAACCGAACACTTCAAAGATGTTTTGCGGCACGGCTGCTTCGCCTGTGATTGACGGCGGCAACGTGATTGCCTACACCGGGGACGACATTCGCGGAGGAATCATCGTTGCACTCAATGCCGTGACCGGAAAAGAACAATGGCGTTGGACTGGCGAAGGTCCCGGCTACGCTTCGCCGATCATTGCCACGTTTGAAGGCCTTCGCCAGGTTGTGACGATGACTGACAAATCGGTTGTCGGCATTGCAGCCGACAACGGCCAGTTGTTGTGGCGATTGGAATGGCCGGATGAATGGAACGAAAACATAGTCACGCCGCTGGTTTGGAAAACGTCGCTGATTCTGTCTGGTGTTCGCAAAGGCACAATGGCCGTCCAGCCAACGAAAAATGGCGACAAATGGGAAGCCAAAGAGCTTTGGCATAACCGCGAATTGACGATGTATATGAATTCGCCCGTACTGGAAGGAGACCACTTTTACGGGATGACCAACAAACGCAAAGGCTCGATCTTTTGTGCCCAAGCCGCCACAGGCAAAGTCCTGTGGTCAACCGAAGGCCGCGAAGGCGCGAACGCTGCAATTCTGCACTCGAAGGATTTGCTGTTTGTGCTTAACAACGACGCTGGTTTGATCGTGGCAAAAAAGAACTCGGCGGCTTTCGAGCAAGTGGCCAGGTATTCCCTTGCTGACAGCGCGACGTATGCGCATCCGGTGATCTGGGGAAAAAACATTTTGGTCAAAGATGATGCGTCAATCGCCTTATGGGCTTTGGAATAACTTCAAAGGAGGGATAAAGAGTTACTGAACAAACAGAAATAACGGAATAAACGAAAACCTTTTCTCCAATTTCACAGCAGCCAAAAACGCCTGCGAACTCAGTTACTGTCTGTTTGAAATGTTCTTTTAGGCGTTTACCCCACCAATCACCAATACATCACCACAACATCACCGAAACATCAGGATTGCGCCGAGCCAATCCAGTACATTCACGCCTTCAGAGAGATGCAGTAAAACAAAGAGCTGCCCAGTCGTTTGGGTGGACGTGAATTGAGAATCAACTTATTGGAGGGGAAAAGTTTATGAATTTATCTATTCGTTCTATGTCGCAGTTATTTTTACTTATCGCTTTCGCCGTTCTGTCGGTTTCTTCAGTTTTTGCGCAGGCCATCCCGGACAGTGCGCCGCTCAGCGACCAGAAAGTCGGGTCGGTTCTGATCTTCAATTATTACGGATCTGACTGGACCAACCCCAAAGGTGAAGACACACAAATTCACATCACCAACACTCACCCACAAAAGGCGGGGATGATGGCAATATTCTTTATTAGCGCGACGTCAAACCTGACAATGGACGCTAATGTTTGCCTGGCCGCCAATCAGACCGTCAGCTTTAAGACGTCGGACGCTGATCCAGGTGAGAAAGGGTACATCGTCGCGGTGTCGGTGGATGCCACCACAGGGCAGCCGAACTATTTCAATTACTTCATGGGCAGCGCGTCCATTAAGACGTTGGACGGTTACAGGGCCAATCTGAACGCCGAAGCCATCTCTGCCGTGGCGCAGACTCCTGCCGTCAATATGAGTGATGGGCGCGCGACGCTCAAATTCGACGGGGTGAATTACAACAAGGTTCCCAACATATTGGCGCTCGACAACGTCCCGGCCATCGCTGACGGTGACAAGACCATGGTTATCGTCAATCAACTGGGTGGTTCGCTGCCCGGAAACCAGAGACCGGACGATCTGACCGGGCTGACTGGAGTGGTTTACGACGCGATGACGAATGCCTACCCCTGGCAGGAAGGCAATATCAACTCCTGCCAATTCCGAAAAATCATCGCGGACGGTTTTCCTAATACGATGCCAACCATGAGCACGGTGATTCCGCTTCAATCGTTCGGCTGGATGAAATTCTGGGCAACCACGCGCAACAAGGCCCTGACGGGCGCAGTGTTGTATCTCAACAAAGGCGACGACTCTGGTTATGGTTTTCCCTTCATCGGCGGTCACAACCTGCATCATATGTCGCTGACGACCGCTGAATTGACCATCTGGGCTTATCCACGGAAGTGCTAAGCGAGGCAAATAAAAGGCAACAAGGGCGTGGGGGCAAGGCAGCCTTCCGCGCCCTTTGTCATTTGGCATTCGATTTTTTTATGTGAGGCCACTATGATTCCGGCGCTTCGCAAACTCTTTCTCGAATCCGGATAAGCTCATGAACACTCTCACTCTTCGCTTCAAGCTGATTGTCTTGATCGCGCTGACTGCTTTTGCTGTTGGCGTTTTTGGGTTTGATTTCGTCGCTAGTGGCCAGCAACGACAAACCAGAATTGATTTCAACCGCGACATCAAACCGATTCTTTCGGACAAATGTTTTGCCTGTCACGGCCCGGACGCGGCAACCAAAAAAATCAAACTACGCCTGGATTCTGAATCCGCGGCGTTGGCTGAACTTCGCGCTGGCAAACACGCCATCGTTCCAAACCATCCCGAACAAAGCGAACTGGTTCGCCGCATTACGTCTAAAGACGAAGCCTTGCGAATGCCGCCTGTGGATTCAGGCCGCAAATTGACCGAGAGTGAAATTGAATTGCTGACCGAATGGATTCGCCAAGGTGCGCGATTTGAACAGCACTGGTCTTTCATTGCGCCGGTTCGCCCCGTGCTGCCGAAAGTCAAAAACACGGCGTGGGTGAAAAACGCCATTGATAATTTTGTGCTGGCCCGGTTGGAGAAAGAAGGTTTAAGCCCCGCGCCAGAAGCCGACCGCTCGACTTTGATTCGCCGTGTGTCGTTAGACCTGACAGGTTTGCCGCCTTCGCCCAAAGAGGTTGATGAGTTCATCACCGACCAATCGCCGAACGCTTATGAAAAAGTTGTTGACCGTTTGTTGGCTTCGCCGCGTTACGGGGAGCGAATGGCATTTCAATGGCTGAACGCTGCACGGTACGCCGACACCAACGGTTATCAACTGGACGGCGAGCGGTTGATGTGGCGTTGGCGCGATTGGGTTATCAACGCTTACAACCGCAACCTGCCGTTCGATCAATTCACTATTCAGCAACTGGCCGGAGACTTGTTGCCGAAGCCTGCCAACCGTGAAGCCGCGCTGGATCAAATCATCGCCACAGCTTTCAACCGCAATCATCGCGGCAATTCCGAAGACGGCATTGTCCCTGAAGAGTATCGAATCGAATACGTCGTTGATCGCGTGGACACGGTTTCGACGGTGTTTCTGGGGCTGACTTTTGGATGCGCGCGTTGCCACAATCACAAATTCGACCCGCTCAGCCAGCGTGAGTATTACCAACTGTCGGCTTACTTAAACAGCATTCCCGAAGACGGGCGCGCCAGCAATTACGGTAATTCGGTTCCGTGGATTGCCGCGCCGACTGTCGAACAGCAGCGTCAATTGAAACAGATTGAAACCAACATCGCCGAAACTCAGGGCCGGTTTGAGCAACAATTGGCCGCCAGTGCAAAAGAGCAACGACGTTGGGAAAGCCGTTTGGCGGTGTCAGGTAACTCGCACTGGTTTCCAAAAGAAGGATTGTTGTTGCGACACGCGATGGACGCTGGAGCAAAACTGGAAATTGCCAGCGCGCTCAGCCGCATCAATCTGGCTCGCCCGGACGACGACGAAAACGAAACTCGCATCAGCAAACAGGAACCGATCAAGGACGAATCCGCATTTCGCATTGGCAAAGCTCCGGCCACGGACAAAGACGGCAAAATCATCGCGCCGCCGCCCGCCGTTGCGCCAAGCTTCGTAGCTTCGCCGTTGGGGCAGGGAATTGGCTTCAATGGAGATTTGTATTTCGACGCGGGCAGAGTCGCCAACTTCGATTACCGCGACCGCAAACGCGATTACAAAGACAACTTCGCAGTGTCAGCGTGGGTTTATCCAGAAGCCGAACAGAGCGGAGCCATCGTCGCGCATTTGCCCGACGCGAAAGGCGAAACCGATTACAACTTGCCGAAAAACAAAGGCTGGGGATTGTTTTTCCAAAACGGAAAGGTTCATTTCAATCTGGTCAGCGTCTGGGCTGACGATTCGTTCAGAGTCGAAACCGCCGACAAATTGCCGCTGCGCCAGTGGTTTCACGTAGTCGCCACGTTCGACAGCGCGGAACCTTACGACAAAGTCAAAATCTTCATCAACGGCCAGGAAGCCAAGCTCAACCTGATTTATGGGCGCATCTTTCGCTCGTTCGGCGACACCAAACGCACGCTGAAATTTGGCGCTGGTGGCGGAGAAAGCTTCAGGTTCAAAGGTGCGCTGGATGAAATTCGTATTTACAAAGTGTTACCTGAACCTGATCAAATCGCTGTGCTGGCTTGCGCGGATTCGCTGGAAACAATTGCGCACATTGAGCCTGCCAAACGCACACGCGGGCAACAGTTGAAAATCGAAGGCGCGTTTCTGGAATCCGCCGCGCCAGATTCATTGAAAGCAACAGGTCGGCGATTGGCGGAATTGAAGCGCGACAAGCTGACGCTGGAATCTGAATTTCCAACGTTGATGGTTATGCAGGAATTGCCAACGCCTCGCACCACCTATGTGCTGCGGCGCGGCGCTTACGATCAACTGGCGGAACCAGTAGAACGGGCATTGCCAGCCGTGCTGACGCAGGGCGGCGGAGCGGCAATTCAACCCAACAATCGTCTGGGCTTGGCTCGCTGGTTGGTGGGCAAAGAAAACCCGCTGACTGCGCGCGTCCAAGTCAATCGGTTTTGGCAAATGCTGTTCGGCACGGGATTGGTAAAAACCGTGGAAGATTTTGGTTCGCAAGGCGAGCAGCCTTCGCATCCCGAGTTGCTGGATTGGCTGGCTGTCGCGTTCCGCGATGGAGTGACGGAGGGACAGAGGGATGGGGAGATGGGGAGACGGGGAGAGGCGGGGAAAGCGTGGGATGTGAAAGCGATGTTGAAGTTGATGGTGATGAGCGCGACTTATCGTCAGTCATCAAAACTCAGCGCATCGTTGGCTGCCGATAATCCGCAATCCGCAATCCGCAATCCGCAATCAGACGACCCGGCGAATCGTTTGCTGGCGCATGGCCCGCGTTTGCGATTGTCGGCGGAAATGATTCGAGATCAGGCTTTGGCGGCTTCGGGGTTGCTGGTGGAACATCTGGGCGGCCCTTCGGTCAAACCGTATCAACCCGCCGGGCTTTGGAAAGACATGACTTTTTCCAACATGACTTTTTACGATCAAGCCAAAGGCGAAGGTTTGTGGCGGCGCAGTTTGTACACTTTCTGGAAGCGCACGATTCTGAATCCGGCGATGCTGACTTTTGACGCTTCGGCGCGTGAACTGTGCTCGGTGCGCGAAGTCCGCACCAACACTCCGCTCCAGGCATTGAATTTGATGAACGATGTGACTTACGTCGAGGCTTCCAGAATGCTGGCGGAAAGGGCGATGCTGGAAACAACGACTCCACGCCAGCGGCTGGCGTGGATGTTCCGGCTGGTCTTGGTTCGCGCACCGTCCGAAGTCGAGCAGGGCGTGTTGCTGAAAAACTTGAACGCTCAGATTGAAGCCTTTCGCGCCAACCCTGATGAAGCCAGGCGGCTGCTGGCCATTGGCGAACGCCGTAATAACCCCAAACTGAAAGCCGAGGAACTGGCGGCTTATGCGACGGTGGCCAGCTTGATCCTGAATCTGGATGAAGCGATTACGAAGCAATAAGGAGAAAAATGTCTGATTCGCAAATTATTCGTTGCTCAAATTGTGGCGCAGCCAACCGCGTCTTGCCGGAAAAACTTTCATCAGGCGAATTGCCTGTTTGCGGGAAGTGCCACGCCACTCTGGCCACCAAAACGGTTCCGATGAAAATCACTGACGCCAGTTTTGCGCGTGAAGTTGAACAATCGCCGTTGCCAGTGTTTTTGGATTTTTGGGCTGGATGGTGCGGCCCTTGTTTGATGATCGGGCCGTTTATCGAAGAACTGGCAAACGATTTGGCTGGCCGAGTTCGCGTCGCCAAGTTGAACATTGATGAAAATCCGGCGACGGCTCAACGATTTAATGTCCACAGCATACCGACGATGATTGTGTTCAAAGATGGTCGCGAAGTTGATCGCATCGCCGGTGCCGTCCCAAAAGAGATGATGCTTCGCCGGCTGCAAATGAATGGCTTGATCTGAAATGGCCTAATCACTATGAAAACCAAATCGCTGATATCCCTGCTCTGTCTGATTCCGGCTTTGATTGCCGCTGTTTCTGTTGCACCGGTTCAACCACCGAAACCGTTTGGCGCGATTCCATCAGAGCGACAGTTGCGCTGGCACGAACTGGAAACTTATGGCTTTGTGCATTTCACTACGAACACCTTCACCGATAAGGAATGGGGATACGGTGACGAAGACCCGAAATTGTTCAACCCAACAGATTTCAGCGCCGATCAGATTGTTACCACGCTTAAAGCCGGCGGATTGAAAGGCGTCATCTTGACCGCCAAACATCATGATGGATTTTGTTTGTGGCCGACGAAAACGACATCGCACAACGTTTCAAAAAGTCCCTGGCGCGATGGCAAAGGTGATGTCGTCAAAGAATTCGCGGACGCTTGCCGCCGCCACGGCATGAAGTTTGGCGTGTACTTGTCGCCGTGGGATCGCAACAACGCCAATTACGGCAAGCCTGAATACGTGGCGATTTACCGCCAACAGTTGAGCGAGTTGATGACGAATTACGGCGAACTGTTTGAGGTCTGGCATGACGGAGCCAATGGCGGCGACGGCTTTTACGGCGGAGCTAGAGAGAAGCGCAGGATTGAAAAAACGACTTACTACGATTGGCCAACGACCTGGAATCTGATTCGCCAACTGCAACCGAACGCAGTTGTATTCAGCGACGCCGGGCCTGACATTCGCTGGGTTGGAAACGAAAAAGGAATTGCTGGCGATCCTTGTTGGACGACGATCAACGGCGAAAAGATTTATCCCGGTCAGGAAGGCGTCGAAAAACAATTGAACAGCGGCGACCGCAACGGCACGGTTTGGCGTCCGGCGGAATGCGACGTTTCCATTCGTCCCGGCTGGTTCTGGCACGAAGCCCAAAACGACAAGGTCAAACCTGCTGAACAATTGAAGAATTTGTACTTCGCTTCGGTTGGTCGCGGAGCTTCGTTTTTGCTGAACGTTCCGCCG
>JBGAPB010000082.1:0-19546 GCA_044221525.1 Blastocatellia bacterium
TGTGCCGGGGTGGGGCAGGCAAAAGCTTGAAGGCGGAGTTGAACAAGCCATTTCCGATGTCGTGCCGGAATATCACGCAAAAACCAAAACCGTACTGGCCGTCGGGCAAACGCTGTTTTACAAAGGCGGCAAGTTCTTTACCGACCAGCCTCCGCGCCATGTGGTTTATTCGGTGCGCGATGCTGCGGGCAATTGGTCTGCGTCGCAAAAGCTGGAATGGGACGATCCGCGAGCAAACAGAATTTACTCCGCCGGTTGCGCTGAGCGCGTGACGCTGCCGAATGGTGACATCCTGTTGCCTCTGTCGTTCGCGCCGAAAGAGCGGATTGATAATTCTGTCGCTATCGCACTGTGTTCGTTTGATGGCCGAACGTTAAAAATCAAGCGGCTGGGCAATGAGCTTCGCAATACGACGAAGCGCGGTTTGCTGGAACCTTCTGTTATCCAATTCGGCAACAAGTTTTATCTGACGATTCGCGCCGAAGACAATCGTGGCTACGTCGCTGTTTCTACTGACGGTTTGAATTGGGCTGAACCTCAAGCCTGGAAGTGGGATGACGGCGAGGCTCTGGAAATGTCCACGACTCAACAGCATTGGTTGAAGCATTCCGACGGCTTGTATCTGGTTTACATGCGAAAGGCGGAAGAGAACGCGAACGTCATGCGATGGCGCGCTCCGCTGTACATGGCTGCGGTGGATCAGAAAACCATGCGGCTGGTTCGCTCGACTGAGCGAGTTGTTTTCCCGCTGATTGGCGACGGCATCAACAATCCGACGATGGTTCCGCATTACGGCAACTTTCACACGATGATGCTCAATCGAGATCAATCGCTGATTCTGGCTGGCGAAGTGATTCCAGCAAACTTCCATGGCGATCTTTGGATGGCCAGAGTTTGGTGGACGAAGCCGAACCGATTGGCTGAACAACGTCAACGCTAAACCCAAGCAAAAACTTTTAGACAGGATTTACAGGATTCGGCAGGATGGACGAGAGCAAGCATGCAACCTATTTGCAGCGAATCCTGATCAATCGTGTAAATCCTGTCTGAAAATGTTTTCTCTTTTCATTACCCCCGAATATGACAGACACATTGCGCCGAATTTTGATTGCCGAAGATGACGATGATGCTCGTATTGCCTTGAAGCTGATGTTGAAGCTGAGCAAGTTCGATGTGGTTGAAGCCACTGATGGCCGCCAGGCTGTTGATAGTGTTTTCAGCAACAAACCCGATTTAGTTTTGATGGATTTGTCTTTGCCAGTGATTGACGGTTTGCAGGCCACGCAGGAAATCCGAACTCAGCCGGGATTTCAAAACTTGCCGATCATCTTTGTTACCGGTTACGACCAACAAGAAACCATTGACCGCATTCGGGCCAGCGGAGGAACCGATTGCATTAACAAACCCATCGAGTTCGACGATTTGAAGAAAATGATTGAAACTTATTTGGGAAGCAGGCGGGAATAACTTACAGCATTTCTGCCTGCATCCCTCAGATTCTTCAGCCTTTATTCCCTTCGCCTTTTCATCACCAAAGCGTCACCAAAGCATCACCAACTGTGTTCGAGGTTTAGCCTTCGTTTCACGCTTTACCCAGTGAGCGGCAATGATCGCAGTCATCGAAGCGTTGAAATTGCGATTACCGCCGTGATTCATTCATAAGTTTCAAACGAGAAGGAGAAGAAGGAAAAACTATGAGATCAAATTATCGGCAACTCAAACAAATGTTTGTCATTTTACTGGCTGGGGTGATTGCTTTTTCAAATTTGACAGCGTCACAGGCGCAAAGCGTACGCCGCCGGGCGCCAGAACGCGTGTCCGAAGAAGAGCAGGGGAATCCGTCCGAATTGCATTACCTGCCGCGCTATAACCGGGCGGCGATGGCTCATGACCATCCGCTCGACGGCGGTGAGGGCGTTGGAGCCGAAGCAATGGTTGCGGATAACAACGCGCAGAATGCACCCCAAATTCGCGAACGCGCCGAAGCTCCCAATTGGAACTCAGCCGCCGGACGCGCCGCTGCCGCTGACCAATTGGCGATTGATCTGCAAGAAGGCGAGTCAGGTGATCTGGCAATCGGCACATCACAAAAACAGTTAAACGTTCTTGGTAATCCCAAGTCGGTGATTTTCAACGGTGAAAATGTTTGCACGGTGCCGGATGTGACGATACCCAGTTCAGGTTGTTGCAGTTACACGATTGACGATCAGGTCAACAGTCAGACTATCTGGTATCGCCAGCCTTACCACGTTTTCACGATGGGAACTGATGCTCAGCGCGAACAGGCGGCACGCAATTTTGCGGACTCAGTGCGTGCCAGCATGCCAATGTTTCTGCCTTACAAAAACAGTCACGTTTATCCGGGCGGCGGCTGGCTTTATGACGGTGGCAGCTTCCACGGAGCGATTGATTATTCGCGCGACAATGCCCAGGAAGGTGTGGATGCAACTTTCGGTGTTTACTCCGTGGCAGATGGAACCGTGGTCAGCAAACTCTGGGATAACCTGATGGGAAACGTCGTTGTCATTGAACACGTGGCTCCGAATGGCGACAAATATCGTACGACGTACATGCATTTGCGCAACGGTTTTACGAACGACGTGGCTAATGCCAAAGCTATTCCTACCGGAAACACGAGCAAAGACGACAAGGGGCAATACTCGCGTCAGTACAAGTATTACAAGTTTGCCCACAAGGCTACTCACGATCCGCTGTACTGGGGAACGGACAATCAAGCTATCAAAGTTGATGTCGGCGACACAGTGCGCGCCGGACAGCAAATTGCCTGGAGCGGCAACACAGGTTACGGCGGAGCTGGCTGGGGGCTGGACAATAATGGCGACGTGACCAACAAAGCGACTGCAAACAACCATTTGCATTTGATGACCACAGTGCCTGATCCGCGTCCGGCGTTTCCAAATGACTGGGTACAAATTGACCCTTATGGCGTTTATGCCGAAGCCGACACCGATGGCGGTTGTTATGACCTGCTGGACAACACACCTTACGTGCGTTTGTTTGCTCCGTTCTATTCAAATTTCCACAACGTACCGGCCAACGTCGTGTCGAAGTATTTTGGCTACTATCCGGGGATGGGGTACGCCTTGCAGACGCTCAGCATTCATCGGAATGGCAATGAATTACTGGCCTCCGGTTCATTTCAGAGAAATTTGCCATCGCAATGGAAGGCCCGGTTTTATATGACAGGTTCGGATTTCCAATACTGGTTCGACGAATACCACAGTCAGGGATTAAGGCCGCGCGAAATTTCAGTAACTCGTGACAGTTTGGGTAATCCTCGATTCAACGTCATCTGGAAGAAGCGAAATGGAGAAGGTTATTACACATACTTTGGACTGACCGACGCCGGTTGGTCGCAGAAAGTGACTGAGCACGTGACCAACGGCGGCATGGCTCTGGAAGAGCACGTGGTTTATGACACGAACAGCGGCGCGCGCCACGCAGGAGTTTTCGTCAGTTCGCCAACCCCGGTGACGTATTCAGTGCATTACCTGAGCGCGCTGACCCTGAACACGCTCTTGCCGATTCTCAAAACGCAAGGGTACAAACAGACGAACATGGACGTGGAAGAAATCGGTGGCGGGCGTACTTACGGCGGCATCTGGCGCAAGATTCCTGGGACTTTTGCGCTGGAATACAACCTGACGCCTCAGCAATACCAAAGCGCCTTTGAAGATTACAGCGCTCTTGGATACAGGCTGTACCGCATTCAAGGTTATTCCGATTCGGATCGCTTTGCCGCAATCTGGACGAAGTAACGCCAAGAATTCTCAAGGCGATACAAAGACAAAAGCCAGCCGATTCTTCGCGAGTAGCGAAAAATCGGCTGGCTGGTTTTTCAGGGCTTGCGCGTTGGCAAAAGCCGACCTCACCTCTCCATTGCTGAAACATCACCAAAAAAATTATCAAGCGATGACGAATTTCGCAGACTTTTCTCGCCTGTTCTGATGAGCGGCAAAGATCGCCGGAGTCGAGACGACGCTAGGCACTTATTTGCCATAGGTTGATTAACTGTTTTGTCAGGAAAAGGAGAGAAGCCATGAAATCAATTAACATTATTCGCCCGCGACTGGTTGCAAGCATTTTGTTGCTGGCTGTCAGCGTTTTCTGTTTGGCAACGGTTGCGTATGCGAAACCCGCAACGCTGGCGGTTAAGCCCGAAGCTGCCACCAAATCAATTTTAGCCCCATGTATTCTCAGTGCTTCGCCGCTGACTCCTCATTTCAACTCAGGCGGCGCAGAAACATTCCAATTGCAAATAAGCGTTCTTGGGCCGGGATGTATATGGAGCGCCGGTTCCGATGCTCAGTGGTTGGATGTTCACCCTGCTAGCGGAAGCACACTCCAGACGGTGTTTGTTGACGTTCAGGCGAATTTAGGCCCTACTCGAGCAAGCACCATCAGAATCAGGGCTTGGCAGAACCTCCAACCTACCGGAGCGGAGTTTACGATTAGCGTCACGCAAGGCACGCTCGTTTGTTCATATTCATTCAATCCGGGTTCGGCCAGTTACGACTTTTCGGCTCACGGTGTATCCGGCACCAGTTTATGGACAGATGTTACAGCATCAAATCCTCAGTGCCCGCGCGCTGTCACGACCAATGCAAATTGGATAACCATCAACAGTGGAAGCAATTTAAGTGGCAGCGGCTCGATAGGTTATTCGATTGCGCAGAATAACGGCTCTGCGCGTACCGGCCAGATAAAACTCGGCAATGCGACGTTCACGATTTCGCAAGAAGCCGCTCCGTGTTCCTATTCCACGTTTAGCCCAAGCTCGAAGAATTTTGACTCGAGCGGAGGAACAGGGGCGATCAACGTCACTATGACAAGTTCCAATTGTTCGCGTAGCGCCACGCCCAGCGTCAACTGGATCACGATTACAGGTGGAAACAATTCAACGGGGAGTGGCCCGCTTACTTACTCCGTTGCTCCGAACAACGGCTCGCCGCGTGTGGGTGAAATCAAATTGAATGCCGGGCCAGCGGCGGTCACGATTACACAGGCCGCGGCTCAGGTGGCAAATTGCACTTTCACTCTCAGCCCTTCGATCTTTAATTTTCAGGCTGGCAATGGCGCCGGAGCGATTCAGGTGACAGCGTCTTCAGCATCGTGTCCCTGGACGTTGAGCGACACCGGCTCGTGGATAAAAATAACCAGCAAGCCAGTTGGCGGCACGGGCACGCTCTATTTTTCAGTAGAGCCAAACCCAGGAGCCAAACGGACAGCAACAATTACCGTCGGCAATAAAGTTGCTACCATCAATCAGGCCGCAAACAGTAATTGTACTTTCACGATCAATCCCGGCTCTGCTCAGGTAGGGGTGGGCGGCGGCGATGTAAGCGTCGGAGTCTCGGCGTCCAACTTTTGCGCCTGGACTGCAGCCAGTTCTTCGCCTTTCATTTCAGTGCTTACCGGCGCAGTGGGCGCAGGCAGCGGCCCGGTAAAATTGAAAGTTTTGCCCAATCCTGGCGCGCCACGTTCTGGGTCTGTGACCATAGCCGGTAAAAGCTTTTTGGTAAACCAGATTGGAGTGAATGGAGCGGCGGCAATGTGGATCACCGACCTCAGCCCAGGCTTTGCTTCCAAAGGTGGCAAGGAATTTCAGATGACGGTTAAGGGGGCCAACTTTGTTAACGGCTGCAAGGTTCGTTGGAATGGCGAAGATCGCCAGACCTCATTCATCAATGGTTCAACTCTGGTTGTGACGATCCCAGCCGCTGACATCACCGATGAAGGCGTAAATGATGTGACGGTTTCCAAACCAAACAGCGCAGATGAAACCAACGCCGAACAGTTCATGGTTTACGGCGCAGTGGCCAATGTTTCGTCAGCCAGTTTCAAAGGCGAGGCGCTGGCTCCGGCTTCATTGGTGTCAGCGTTTGGAATTGATCTGGCTACGGAACTGAAGATTGCTGATTCGCAGCCTCTGCCGACTGAACTTGCGGGGACTACGGTGACGATCACCGATGCCATTGGCAAAGAGCAGCTTGCGCAATTGTTTTTTGTCTCGCCGGGGCAGATCAATTACCTGATGCCTGAAGGCCTGGCTTTAGGAAAAGCGACTGTGCTGATCGAAAGCGGCGACGGCCACACGTCGGTTGGAGTTGTTGAAATTACTCAAGTTTCACCGGCGCTGTTCACTGCCAACTCCAGCGGCCAAGGCGTAGTCACTGCGGTCGCCTTGCGCGTAAAAGCCAATGGTCAGCAGGTTTATGAACAGGTCACTCAGTACGATGCAGCAACTGGAATCTTCAAAGCCAAACCGATTGATCTGACTGTGACGGGCGAACAGGTTTACCTGATTTTTTACGGCACGGGTTTTCGGTATCGCAATTCGATCAACTCCGTTTCACTGGAAATGGGCGGAGTTTTGGGAAACGTGCTTTATGCGGGGCAGGCTCCGGGCTTTGTGGGATTGGATCAAGCCAACGTGCTAGTGCCGAACAATCTGGCTGGTCGAGGCGAAGTTGATGTGGTTCTGACAGTTGACGGCTGGAAAGCGAACACGGTCAAATTGATGTTCAAATAGGAAAAAGGATTTCAGCGGCGAGCTTTGAAATGTCGTCAGAAGAAAACACCGGCAGTCCCACAAGCCAACTACGGTCAATCGCCGGGCTTATCTGGCACAAAGCGGCAAAGAGTTCATCTTTCTTTGCCGCTTTTTCGTTTTCAGCGGGGAAGTAGAGCGCGTTGATTTTCTGTTCGATCAACGCCCGCCGCACTGAAGCTTTAGTTTTCGACAAATCAGAACCGACAGAAAGAATCGCCATATCGGCCTGGACGAATTGCAGCAGACTGGTTCCTTCCACAATTACGTTCGGAGCTTTTACCTTTGCCAGAGCTTCGTTGATGCCAGCTTCGACTTGAGCGTCTGTGGCAATCACCCAATGAACGTTGGTGGCTCCGGCGTCCCAATACCTGGCCGTGTCTTTGCCTGTCGCGTAGGTCGCACCACGCCCGGAACGAACGGTTGGCCTTTCTCCCAGCAAAGTGCTGACGCAGCAAGTGTGCGGGTCTTTGCCGCAAGATCGGTAATGGCCGCGCGTCAGTTTGATCGCTTCCCACGCTTCGTTGACAGAAAGCTGGCGCAGCAGATCGCACAACAAGGTCGTTTTGCCTGAATTTGAAGAAGTTCCAGCGATGGCAATGATTCGTGGGTTCATAATTTTACCTTCCTGCTTATAATCGCCAATATGACTCAGAATCAAATCATTAAACCTGATGCGCTCAAAACTGGAGACCTGATTGCTGTAGTCGCTCCGGCCAGCAATCTGAAAAGCGATTATCTGGCGCGCGGAGTTGCCGAGCTTGAATCACTTGGTTTTCGCGTCAAACATCGCCAGGACATTCTGGACAAAGCTCGTTACACCGCTGGCAGCGACCAGCGCCGAGCCGAAGAATTGATGGAGGCTTTCGCCGATCCCGAAGTCAAAGCCGTTTGGGCGGCTCGCGGAGGTTATGGCGTGATGCGGATTTTGCCGTTCCTGGATGAAGAAGTGCTGCGAGCGAATCCGAAAGTCTTCATCGGTTACAGCGACCTGACCGCGCTGCATCTTTACCTTTATCAGCGATTTGGCTGGGTGACCTTTCACGGGCCGATGGCTGCGAAGGATTTGGCTTCAGGTAAGGAAAATTACGATAGAGAAACTTTACTGGCTGCGATTACCAAAGCCAAACCGATGGGCGAGATCAAATCAGCAAATACAGGAATGCTCCATCACGGTTCAGGCCAAGCGGTCAGCGGACGATTGCTCGGCGGCTGTTTGACGCTGATAACGGCAATGATGGGAACACCGGATGAACTGGACACGCACGATTCGATTTTGTTTTTGGAAGACACTGGAACGCGGCCTTATGCGATTGACCGAATGTTGCAGCAGTTGCGGCTGGCAGGGAAGTTTGATGGTGTTCGAGGAATCGTTTTCGGAGAAATGACTGATTGCATTCAGAACTCCGAGCAAGGTTATTCAATTCAGGATGTGCTGGCTGAATGCACGGCTGACTTGGGAATTCCGGTCATGTTCGGATTGCCCAGCGGCCACAGTCCTATTGGAAATCTGACTTTGCCGCTGGGTGTGATGGCTACGCTGGATGTCCGGCGCGGCTTGTTGGCTGTTGATGAAGCGGCGGTCAGCCATCAGCCATCAGCCATCAGCTTGTGAAGAATTAAGGCTGAAAGCTGACGGCTAGTGGCTGACAATTTTATTACCAGCGAATCACAACCTTGAATGATCCTTTGTTGTCACGCAGGTAATCGTCATTGATACCCAGGAATAGCCGTCCATATTCGCCGGCTTCGCTTGCGGGTGAACCTTGAGGGCCGACTAAAATCAGATTGGAATCTCGCCCGTCGCGGTAACGAATCTTTCCGATCAAAGCTCCGACTCCGGCTTCTGGCAGCGGATAAATAGAGCCTCTGACTTTCGCGCTTTCGTTGCCTTCCGGTCTGGCGAATGTGCGGTTGCTGATTTCGATTTCGCCTTCAGCCGTAATCTGAAAAGTCATGTTCGGTTCGACATCAATGCCCGTGTCCGTCCATTGCTGATTGGCGTAAACCAGCACAGTTTTTTCTTTCCCCTGACTTGGAGCGCCGCCGGTGTTACCGGAATTGACGTCTCCGCGATAATTCCTATCCACAGAAACCGTGGTGCGGAAAGCGCCGCGAGCATTCGTCACTTCCCAATGATTGACCGTGAAGTAAAGCAGCCCGTCGTTTTCGGCTACGAATTCGACTCCGCGCCCAATGAAAATCGGTGGTGAGTTCGGATCCTGGCCGATGGCGGCGATCAAAGCTCCATCGTTGGCGTCAGGCATCGGAGCGTCGGGGTCACGTTTACTGCTTAATCCATCTGGGCCGGTTTGCGTGCGGCCTTCCATGGTGATGGTTCCTGTCGCCTGAACTCGCACCAACTGGCCTCGCGCAACCTGAATGTTTGAGCGAATCCATTTTTCTTCCAGTCGAACGTCAAATGCCGGCGCAGTTTCCCAGCCTGCATTGGTGTTTCCTGTCCCACTGTTGGAATTATCACGCGAAGGTGGGCCTGGGCGACTTGGATCGGGCTGATTGCCAGCAACTGTGTCGCGTTCAATCACCAGTCTGCTTACTTCCGTCGGACGGAATTTCGGACGGTTACCGTTGGGAAGTTCAAAGATGAACTGGCCGTTTTCGTAACCGATGAAAGTGCCCTTCAATACACTACCGTTTTTCAAATAAAGGGTGTCGGCCAAAGCCGCGCTTGCCAACAAAACCGCCAAAACAATTACTGAAAAAATTTTTCGCATAGCTTTTCTGTTCATCGGATGCCGGGCGAATTTGATATGCCCGAACGATGAGACGCCTCCTGTTGAATAGTTAATATCACTTCTGTGGGAAAAGCGGTGGCAGTATAACACGCGACTTTGAGTTTCACGGCTGGTGAACATAAACTCCGTCCCTGTATTCATACCCAAAACCATTACCGGAGACCCAATGAACAAGAGCAGATTTTTGCATGGCAAACGAATTGCCCCTACGCCAATCACCAAAGAGACGACGCTGGTTCAACTGATCGAAACGACTTTTCAGGCTTACAACGCTGCGCGTTTGCGCGAAGGCGCTCAGCTTTTCGCTGACCGAATGTTGGGCGAAGACGTGACCGTTGGGCTGACTTTGACCGGAGCTTTAACGCCTGCCGGACTTGGAATTTCGACGATCATTCCGTTGATCGAAGCAGGTTTCGTTGACTGGATCATTTCCACCGGAGCGAACCTTTACCACGACACACACTTCGGTTTGGGCTTGGCCATGCATCGCGGGAACGCTCAGACCAGCGATGTTGTGTTGCGTGAAGAAGGCGTGGTTCGCATTTACGACATCTTTTTTGATTACGAAGTCCTGCTTTCAACCGATGCTTTCTTCCGCGAAATCATTCGCGCCCCTGAATTCCAGCGTGAAATGTCCACCGCTGAATTTCACTACCTGTGCGGCAAATACGTCGCCGAACGTGAACGAGTGCTGGGATTGAAAAATCAGTCAGTTTTGTCGGCTGCATACACTCACGGAGTCCCGGTTTACACGTCATCGCCGGGTGATAGCTCAATCGGCATGAACGTCGCCGCAATGGAATTACAGGGCGGTAAACTGCGCTTGAATCCTTCCGCCGATGTGAACGAAACCGCTGCCGTAGTTCTTTCTGCCAAACGAGGCGGAGGCAAATCGGCGATTTTCATTTGCGGAGGCGGAAGTCCGAAAAACTTTGCTTTGCAAACCGAACCGCAAATTCAAGAAGTGTTGGGTATCGAAGAAAAAGGCCACGATTTCTTTTTGCAGATCACGGACGCCAGGCCAGACACCGGCGGCCTTAGCGGCGCGACTCCCAGCGAAGCCGTCAGTTGGGGGAAAATTGATCCCGATCAATTGCCAGGTACGGTGGTTTGTTACGTGGATTCGACGGTGGCTTTGCCGCTGATTACGGCTTACGCGATGGCCAAACGCGAACCGCGAAAATTAAAGAGGCTCTATGATTGCCGCGAAGAGATGATGAATCTGTTGAAGAGCGAGTATGAAAAGTCGGAACGCAAATAATTTCATCAGGCCGATATGTCTTTTCTTCATGTGCCAACAGCGCAAAATGTGAAACCCTCGTTGGGGTTGGGGAATTTGCTCGGTATAAGCGGATGATCGCCTTGTCTTTGCTCATAGCCTCAAACTTCCTTTTTGCGCTGGTTCCGCCCGCCACGCCACTGCCTGTTTTATTGCCATACGACATTTTGAAGCTGGTAGGCTTTGCCACCGGAGCCGCCCTGCACCTTTACCTCTGCTGGATGATATTGAGTCGGTACGGCATTCGGCAGGTCGAACGCTCGCTGCTCGGTTTGGGGTTGAGCATAGGCCTGTGGCATCTGGGGAATTTCGGCGCGACGATTCACGAAATGTTGTTTGAAGACGTTCGGGCTTTGTGGTGGTTGCGGCTGGCGGATTCTGTGGCCTATGTCGCGCTGGCGTTTTTGCCGCCGACGTTGGCGCACGCGCATTTGCGGGTTTGGGGTTGGTTCGATGAGCGCGCTCCGCAACGATTTTTCAAGTCGTTTATCGCGCTTGGTTACCTGCCGTTGGTGTCGCTTCCCTGGGCAGTCGGCAAAATCTGGAGCGAGCCGTATCTGCCGCCGATGGAAAAGCTGTCGCTGTTGTTGCTGCCGTTCATTTTGTGGATCGTGTTTGTCTTTGGCGAATGTGCGTTGATTGATTGGCGGTTGTCGCGCGTCTGGCAAACAGCGCGTGAGCGGCGGTTCTTTGAAGTCTTCGGCGCGACATTAGCCGGAATCGGCGTGTTGTTTTTGCTGACTTATGTTTTGGGCGCCCGGCATTGGCCTGGAGTCGGCAAGTATTTCGACTTGATTGCCAAACTTTCCTCACTCGCGCCGACGGCGATAGTGGCTTACTACATTTATCGTTATCGCTATCTGGAGCTGGTCATTCGCCAGAGTTTTGTTTACGCCGTGCTGGCTGTCATCGTTCTGATGGTTTACCTGTACGGCATTCGGCGGCTGGGGTTGGCGCTGCAATCGCGTTATGAATTGCGAGCAGATGTCATTGAAGCTCTGTTGATTCTGGTGGTGCTGGTGCTAGCCGCACCATTGCGCCGAGCGGTCGAACATTACCTGAAAAAACTCTTCACCATCGAAGTCGGTTTGTACCGCGACCTGGTCGCTCAGGTTGGAGCGGCGGCTTCCAGTTACGGTGAATTGGCGCACTTCGTTGAATTTGCCGAACGCCGTTTGCGCGAAGCTTTGGAACTGACCGAAGTCAAAATCGTTCCCGCCAATCAGGCTAATCCAGCCGAAGCCGAAGCCTGTCGCGCAGCCGAGGCCGGGCAGTTGATTGAAATCGAACAGATGCCGCTACTGGAACCTCTGGGTGCGTTGGCGTGTTATCCGCTCTGGCGCGAAGGCCGCGTCGTCGGACTGATGATGATCGGCGGCAACGCTCAATTGCTGACTTCGGAAAAGCGCGAAGTGCTTTCGGTGCTGGCTGGCCACTTTGCCGTCGCCGTCGAAAACTGCCAGTTACTGGAAGAGAAAGTTAAGCTGGAACGCGAACTGGCAGAGCGCGAACGCATGGCCAGCTTGGGACAAATGGCCGCGACGGTCGCTCACGAAGTCAAAAACCCGCTTTCGGCGATCAAATCCATTACTCAGGTTATGCGCGAAGACGAAGCCGTCAGCCGCGAATATGGCCGCGATCTGGATTTAATCACCGGCGAAGTTGACCGGTTGAACCGCAGCGTTTCTCAACTGCTGAGCTTTTCGCGTCCGTCTGCCGTTGCCGCTAAGCCTGCCAGCTTGAGTGAAATTGTCGAAAGCGTATTGACGCTGACTCGCGCCGAAGCCGAACAGCGACTGGTAAAAGTCAGCGTTGATTTGAAAACAAATCCGCAGTTTGACGGCGAGCGAGCTTCGGCGTTGAAAGAAGTGCTGCTGAATCTGGCGCTTAACGCTGTTCAGGCAATTAACATTGAAGGCGAAGTCCGACTTGAAAGCGAAACGTCGAATGGCAAGCTGCGAATTGCGATCAGCGACGATGGAGAAGGCATTCCAGCGGAAGAGCGGGAAAAAATCTTCGAGCCATTTTTCACTACCAAACAGCGAGGAACCGGTTTGGGGCTGGCCATTGTCGCTCGGCGAGTCAGGGAACTCGGAGGCGAAGTTACAATCGTTAGCCCGAATGGCGATAACCGTGGCACAAAGTTTGTTGTGACCTTGCCGTTATGATTTTTCAAAGCGAGGTTTTTATGTCCGAAGCAAAAATTTTAATCGTTGATGACGAAGAAGCTGCGCGTTACGGAATGGCGCGCGCTCTGAAAAATTACTCCGTCGCCGAAGCCAGTAGCGTTGCCGAAGCTCGGAAGTCCATCGCCAGTTCCAAACCCGACTTGATGCTGCTGGACATCAATCTGCCAGGTGTCAGCGGTCTGGATTATTTGCGTGAATTGAATGCATCTGATGACGCTCCGCCGGTGGTCATGATTACGGCTCACGGCAACGAGCGCACAGCCGTCGAAGCCATCAAGGCCGGAGCATACGATTATCTAGCCAAACCATTTGAAGTGGATGAGTTGCGGCTGGTGGTCAAAAACGCTCTGGAAGCTGTTGGGTTGAAGCAGGAAAACCAGCGGCTGAAAGCCGAATTGAAAGCCGCGCGCGGCGTAGGCGATTTGCTTGGCGTCAGCGATGGTATGCGGCGCATTTACGATCTAATCAACAAAGTTTCAGCGACCGACGTGACCGTGTTGATTCACGGCGAATCTGGAACCGGCAAAGAATTGGTTGCGCGAGCTATTCACGAACAATCTGCCCATCGTCGCAGCGGAGAATTCGTTGCCATGAACTGCGCCGCTTTGCCCAGCGAACTGATCGAATCGGAACTCTTTGGCCACGAACGCGGCGCTTTCACCGGGGCCGCCGGACAGCGCAAAGGCAAGTTTGAACTGGCCAATGGCGGTACGATCTTTCTGGATGAAATCGGCGATATGAGTTTGAACACTCAGGCCAAACTGCTGCGCGTGCTGGAAGAGCGGCGCGTTGAAAGGCTTGGTGGTTCGCATTCGATTCCGGTTGATGTCAGAGTCGTCAGCGCCACCAACCGTGATCTGGCTAAAGCCGTCGCCGAGGAAAAATTCCGAGCCGATTTGTATTACCGCTTGCGCGTCGTGCAGATGGATTTGCCACCGTTGCGCGAACGCCGCGAAGACATTCCTTTACTGGCCGAAAGCTTTTTGCAAACTTATGCCAAACGTTACGGTTTGAATTGCACTGAAATCAGCGCCGAAGCGATGAAGCGACTTGTTGCTTTTGACTGGCCGGGTAATGTGCGGGAACTTCGCAACGCCATCGAACGCAGTATCGTTCTGGCCGATGGCAAATCATTGAAAGCCGAAGATTTGCCAGCAGAGGTCGTTGCCAGACCTGCAGGCGCAAAACCCGTTGTCGTTTTTGAACGAGCATCTGGGACAGCCGCCAATGACGATTCCGGCCCGCTTCAAATTCCTTTCCTTGATGATTTCCGCGAAGCCCGTCGCGAATTCGAGCGCGCTTACATCGAACGCTGCCTGATCGAAACCGGAGGCAACGTCACCCGCGCTGCCGAAAAAGTCGGCATGCATCGCCAAAGCCTCCAACAAAAACTGAAAGATTTGGGACTCACCCGCCGCTATGTGCTGTCAGATTCAGATGACGAGTGAAAGGTCTTCCTGACACTGGCTGACAGCGTCTGGGTACGCAGGCGTCCCCGCCTGCTCCTTTCTGAAATAGCCTATCCCTTTTCAACATGCCGTTTGTCAAGACTTGCAGGCGAGGACGCCTGCGTACCCAACCTTTGGCATCTCCATTGCTCTAGCAGTCCTCGCAACCGTTGAGGACTTTGAAATCTTGCGCTGAGTTCGTTGCCGCTTCAGTTTATGTATGGCTGCTAAAGCGGTGGCGGCTCGGCGCAAGTCTTTTTTCTTTGGAAGGAGATCGAATGTCGAACCTCGCTTGTCTATTTCTCAGTTGGCCGCTCTTGTTATTTATTTACGGAATTATGCTGGCATTTGTCAGCTTGATCGTTGGCGGAATCGCCTGGATGTTCAGTTGGATTTCCGGTGTGCCAAGCTGGAAAGTGCTTTGCACCGAAGCGATTGTGTCGGCTTTTATGGCAATGATTTTCTGGTCGTTTGGCTACCATGGTGAAGGCATCGCGTCTCTGTGTTTGTCTGGCGCAGGCGCAAGTTTGCTTTTGTTGGCAGTGAATTGGTTGTCACGCCGGTTTGGAAGCGTCGCCGAATCAAGCGAAGCGTTCAAACCATACTCGTTTAATCTTGGCGATGACTCTCCCGTTTCCAGTTCCTTTACGAAATAGAAATAAATCGTTTATGCCGCAATGGACAGCGCCCTAAAGTGATGAAAAGTGAGGCGTGCTCTGTATCGTAGGTTGTCCAACCTGCGGACGACTCGGAAGAAATTACTTTCTAGACACCAGGCGGTTTGCTGATGAAGCTCCCGCAGGTTGGACAACCCACGGTACATTTTCGCAGGAGGCAATATGAAGTCGAGACTTGTCGTTGTTTGGCTGTGCTCAATTTTGTTGCTGACTTCGCCGGAAGTTCTGGCACAGCAAGCGGCAACTTCAAACCAGTCCTGGAATGTTTTGCAGCAAACCTTGAGCACCGGAAAGGTGATGGTCGAAAAGAAAAACGGCAGGAAAGTCACCGGTGAATTGAAAAGCCTTTCCGACACCGAACTGGTGATTGAGCGAAAAGGAAAGCCTGAAACTTTTAGCCGCGATGAAGTGAAAAACGTCTGGACGGTCGCTCCGCCCAGCCGCATGAAGCAGACCGTGTTCGGTGCTGCGGGATTGGCAGGCGGGTTGTTTGCAGGAATCTTTATCGCCGTCGGTCTGGGCTTCAAAGATTGCGGCGGCAGTTGCGCCGACGAAGGAACCGGGATCGTGGCTGCGCTTATCGGCCTTCCGGTCGCAGGAGTTTTCGCCGGACGTTGGCTGGCTGGCAGCGGCAAACGCATGCTGGTTTACTCAGCGCCTTGATGGCAGTTGTAGTAATTGCGATCTGCGGAAGAATTCTTGTTTTTGGGTAAGTGATGATATCGGCTATGAATAATTGGCAAAGAGTTGTCATCTCGTTGGCTGCCGGAGCTTGTCTGACTTTCGTTGTGCCGACTGCGATGAGCGCGATTTGGCCTTATTTGCAGGATGAACACTTTCAGGTGTCCCCATTGACTCTTATCGTAGTGAGAATCCTGAATTTACCCGCCATCCTTTATTGCTCTTTGTTTACATTGCCTGCCGGTGTCCAAAAAGGTGATGAGAGTTTGTATTGTTGGTCGGTAGGTTTTTTCCTAAATATCCCCTATTACGCACTGGTCATTTTCATTGGGTGGGTGTCGTTAAGCGTAGTCATTAAATTGTTCACGAAAAAAGCTTTGAGCGACAGTACAAAGTTTCAGAACTAGAAGAATGCTGAAGTTGAACCAGATGAATTTTTCATTGTTGATGACAAATCCAAAAGATGGTGGGGCTGAAATTTTATTTCCCGCAGTAGTGATCTTGATAGTTGTGGTTGGGCTACTGGTTGGCGCGATTGTTTATTGGCTGAAGAAGGACATTTGAGTCGCCTTTATGAAAAGAAAAGTATTATTGCCAATCTATCTGATGTTTTGCTGTTTAATCTTGCCGCTGAATTCATGGCTTGGCACGACTCCGTCCAATCATCGCCAAACATCACGCCGTCTTGTTCTTGTGATGGATGGCGTTCCATACGAAACCATTGCCGAGCTGAAAGCTGAAGGTCATTTCTCTCGCTTTCATCAACCCGCGCGAATGGTTTCGACATTTCCTTCGCTGACGAATCCGGCGATGGTGGAGATTCTGCATCACGAAGATTCGCCGGGTTACGAAGATCATTTTTACGACCGAGAGCGCAATCGTTTGCTCGGCACAATCCAGGATCGTTTGCAGGGGCAGAAGTTCATCGCCGGAACTTTTCGACAGACTTTCGATTATCACGCCGACGCGATCAAAGGCGCTTTGGGATATGTGGCGGCTCCGATTGGAACGGCTACGCTGGCGCAGATTGATTTGATGGAGTTTCGGCAGGCGTTTCTTGAATCTGATGCTCCGTTGTTTGTCGGTTACATAGGCGAAACGGATTCGCTGGCTCATCTTGGCGGCAAAGAGCATTTGAAGGCTTTTTTGCAAACCGTGGATCGAACGCTAGAGGAGTTAATTGCCGAATCTGAACGCGGCGGTGGCCATCTGGAAATCGAGATGTTTTCCGATCACGGCAATCGTTTCGACAGTTACAAGAATGTGAAGCTCAACGATGCGTTGGCGCAGGCGGGCTTTGTCACTGAAAAAACGATCAAGGATGAACACAGCATAGTCCTGCCGAAACATGGTTTGGTGGGCGCTTCGATGATGTTCACTCAGCCGCAAAACCGAGCGAGAGTTGCCGAAGTCGGAGCCGCCACTGAAGGTGTAGATTTTGCTGTCTACCAACCAGAAGAAAACACGATTGAATTGATCAGCCGACGCGGACGCGCTCGCATTTTGAGAAACGGCGAGCGGTTCAAATACGAAGACGTTAGCGGCGATCCTCTGAAGCTGGCGACAATCATCGAATCCATGAAAGCCAATGGGAAGGTTGGCGGAGTAATTGACTCAGAGGGTTTTGCTTCAGCCGATGACTGGTTCGCTGCGACGCTCAATCACAGTTACGTTGATCCGCTCAGGCGGCTGTTTGATGGATTCACCAAACACGTCAAAACACGAGCCGACGTTATCGTCAGTTACGAAGACGGGTATTTGCTCGGCAGCCCAATGCTGACTTATCTGGCCGAAATGCGAGCCACGCACGGCAACCTGTTGCGCGGAGAAACCGAAGGCTTTGCGATGTCCACGCGACAGGAACTTGCGCCGTCAGTTCGTGGCCATGACCTAAACCGTCTTTTCACTCTCGATCAACGAACCAAAGTCCGCACTTACATCAGTGGTATGGGCCATTGCCAACTCGGCCCGGCTCTGGCTCAGCAGCTCGCCGAAAAGTAATAAATTGTTTTTCTCATGATATCTCCCACCGGTTTTTCCCGCTTATGAGAGTGAGAGTAAGAAAATACTTCGGGCAGCACGGCGATTCCCGCGCAGCCGATCAAGAAACGATTGCCAAGCAAAAGGAGAGCGTCATGAAAAAACAGATTCATCATTTCACTGTCATCAAATTGATCGTAACTGCTTGTTTGCTGCTTGTTTGCGCTAGCGTAACAGGGCTGGCTCAGTCAGCGGAAAGCGATTACAAACTTCGCGTAGACATTGTTGGTGTTCCGGGCGAAGGCATTGGCGGTTCCATCGAAGGCGCTCAGTTTGCCTCTGGCTTGGTGATGGATTCAAACAGCACTGGGGCGTCGGTCAGCAGAGCGAAATTCACGCCGATCGTCATCACCAAACCGATTGATAGCGCGACGCCGAAACTGCAAACCATTTGCGCGGGCGGACAGCGTCTGCATCAAGTCCAAATTAGCTTTATACGTATCAATAAAACGTTGAGAAATGGCGAGCAAGTCTTCTTGAGAATCATGCTTGAAGATGTGCAGGTGACTTCGGTGAATCTGCGACTTCCCAAACAAGGCGACGCCAAGAGCATGCTGGATTCCGGCGAACCATACGAAGAAGTCGCGTTCAGCTTTGGACGCATCACGTGGACTTACATTCTGGCCAACGGCAACACGATCCGCGAGGCTTGGGATGTGAGAAGCGGCAGGGAAATGTAAACCCACAAGCAAACACGAATACATTCAAATCGGCCACAGATTGCAATTGCAATCTGTGGCCGATTTTTTTGTCCTCAAAAAAGTTTTCGGTGGTGATAGCTGGTTACTTCAAACCTCGTTTATCCAAGTGGGGAAAGAAATTCCCCAGGCACTATGTTGATGGCAACAAGCGATTACGCCAGTTGTTTTTGATGAAATCGTCTCAGCCGAGGTCTTCCCGGCTGCCTCAGACCGAAAATTTTTATGCATCAGGCTACCTGAGCGTATTGGAGGAAATAAAATGAAAACGATGTCTACTGCAACTCAATTGACGACAATCAGAATGATAATTGCGGTACTGACTGTTAGTAGTCTGGTTGTTATCACTGCGTCTACGCACGGACAGGTTCAGAGAGTTGCCAATCCCTTTCCAATTGTCACGCCGACGCCAGTTTCGCCCACTGCGCTGATTCAGTCGAAATATGCTTCGATGGGTGGCGCAACAGGTGTTTTAGGTTCCGCGACAACGGCGATAGGCCATTCTGCCGACCTCAAAGTTTACTTTCAGCACTTTCAAAATGGATCCATTTATTGGACTGCGGCGACTTCTGTTCACGAAACCCACGGAGACATCTGGAGGAAATTTCAGGCTCTGGGAGGAACAGGGGCGTTAGGCTATCCCTCCACGGATGAATCGAATGCTCCATGCGGAGGCCGTTTTAGCAACTTCAAAAAAGGGGAAGCGACCACGTCCGTATATTGGAAATCCGGGATTGGCGCCTTTGAAGTGCATGGCCTGATCAGAGAAAAACATCTGGAAAAAGGCGGGGTTTGCGTTCTGGGTTACCCAACAACCGACGAAACCGCGACACGCGCAAATCCAGCCGGTCGTTACAACCATTTCAGCAACGGTTATTCGATTTACTGGAAATCGGAAACTGGTGCACACGAAGTGCATGGCGCAATCCGCGATAAGTATTTGGGGTTAGGCGGGCCAGACAAATTCCTGGGCTTTCCGCAAACGGATCAAACGGTACTCGAAAGCAGCAGCGGGCGTTATAACCACTTTGAAGGTGGTTCGATCTATTGGACTTCGCTGACAGGAGCGCACGAGGTGCATGGGGCGATCCGCGACAAGTGGGCAAGCTTGGGTTGGGAGCGTAGCTGGTTGGGATACCCGATGAGCGATGAGAACATCGTGCCGAATTTTACTGATCCTGATTTCGGCGTTGCCGGGCGCTTCAGC